>NZ_NEUB01000020.1 GCF_002910825.1 Streptomyces sp. SM1
ACGGCGAAGACGGCGACGAGCGCGGCCAGTCCCACGACGGCCAGGGCGGCCGGGACGCCGGTGACGTCGCTTCCCTTGGCGGTCAGCGGGAACGTGCCGCCGGCCACCGTCGCGGTGCCCTCCGACCACTGCTGCCGGGTGGCGAGCAGGACCACGGCGGCGCCCAGGGCGCCGGACAGCAGGGCCACGGCGAGGCTGAGGCGGCCGGTCCTGGCGGAGCCGGCGGCCTCGGAACGGGGGGTAGGTACAGCAGTCACGACATCCACTATCGCCTGAACCCCGGGCGAACCGACACCCGGGGTTCGTCACGGAAGCCTCAGGAGTTTCCCAGCCGGTTCGCCGTGTGCACGGCGCGCAGGACCGCCGCCGCCTTGTTGCGGCACTCGGTGTCCTCGGCGGCCGGGTCCGAGTCGGCGACGATTCCGGCCCCTGCCTGGACGTACGCGGTGCCGTCCCGCAGCAGCGCGGTACGGATGGCGATGGCCGTGTCGGAGTCGCCGGCGAAGTCGAGGTAGCCGACGCAGCCGCCGTACAGTCCGCGGCGGGACGGCTCGAGTTCGTCGATGATCTGCATCGCGCGGGGCTTGGGCGCGCCGGAGAGCGTGCCGGCCGGGAAGCAGGCGGTGAGCACGTCGAAGGCGGTCCGGTCGTCCGTGACCCGGCCGGTGACGGTCGAGACGATGTGCATGACGTGCGAGTAGCGCTCGACGGACATGAAGTCGACGACCTCGACGGAGCCGGGTTCACAGACCCGCCCGAGGTCGTTGCGGCCCAGGTCGACGAGCATGAGGTGCTCGGCGCGCTCCTTGGGGTCGGCGAGCAGTTCGTCGGCGAGGGCCTGGTCCTCCTGCGGGGTGGCGCCGCGGTGCCGGGTGCCGGCGATGGGGTGGACCATGGCCCGCCCGTCGTCGACCTTCACCAGGGCCTCGGGGGACGAGCCGGCCACGTCGAATCCGTCGAAGCGGAACAGGTACATGTACGGCGAGGCGTTGGTGGCGCGCAGCACCCGGTAGACGTCGAGGGCGCTCGCCGTGCACGGCGTCTCGAACCGCTGGGAGGGCACGACCTGGAAGGCCTCCCCCGCGCGGATGCGTTCCTTGACGTCCTCCACGGCCGCCCGGAAGTCGGGGCCGCCCCACCGCGCGGTGTACTCGGGCACCTCGGACGGGGGCAGTACGGCCGGGGGCTGCGCCACCGCGCGGGTGAGATCCGCCTCCATGGCGTCCAGGCGGGCCACGGCGTCCGCGTAGGCCTCGTCGACGCCGGTCTCCAGGTCGTTGTGGTTGATCGCGTTGGCGATCAGCCAGACGGCGCCCTCCCAGTGGTCCATGACGGCGAGGTCGCTGGTGAGCAGCATGGTCAGCTCGGGGAGTCCCAGGTCGTCCCGTTCGCCGGGGCCGATCCGCTCCAGGCGGCGCACGATGTCGTAGCCGAGGTAGCCGACCATGCCGCCGGTGAAGGGCGGCAGGCCGAGGTCGTGGGCGAGGTCGCGCGGGGTGTGCAGGGCCTGGAGGGTGGCTCGCAGTGTGGCGAGCGGGTCGCCGCCCGTGGGGACGCCGACGGGCGGGGTGCCCTCCCAGTGCGCCTGTCCGTCGCGTTCGGTGAGGGTGGCGGCGCTGCGGACGCCGACGAAGGAGTACCGGGACCAGGAGCGGCCTCCCCCAGTGCTGAACGCCTGGGAGGTACCCCCATCCGCGGACTCGAGCAGGAACGTGCCGGGCCGCTCGCCGGCGAGTTTGCGGTAGAGCGCGACGGGGGTGTCGCCGTCGGCGAGGAGCTTGCGGGTGACCGGGACGACCCGGCGGTCGGTGGCGAGTTTGCGGAACGTCTCGAGGTCCATGGCGGCAGACCCTACTGATCCGTTGCGGGTGCTTCGGCCACCAGCACGTCGGCGTCGAAGCAGGTACGGGCGCCGGTGTGGCAGGCCGCGCCGACCTGGTCCACCTTGACCAGCACGGTGTCGGCGTCGCAGTCCAGGGCGACCGACCTGACCCATTGGAAGTGGCCGGAGGTGTCGCCCTTGACCCAGTACTCCTGGCGGCTGCGCGACCAGTAGGTACAGCGGCCGGTGGTCAGTGTGCGGTGCAGTGCCTCGTCGTCCATCCAGCCCAGCATCAGCACCTCACCGGTGTCGTACTGCTGGGCGATGGCGGGCAGGAGGCCGTCGGAGCTGCGCTTGAGCCGCGCGGCGAGCTCCGGGTCGAGGCGGCTGGGCGGAGCACTGGGGCGCGCAGCGCCTCCGTGAGGGGTGGTGGCCGGGCGACGGGCGGGCGTGCTGGTCATGCGGACCATTGTGCCGCGCGGGGCGGACGCGTCCGCGGGGTCGTCCACCGATTGGGAACGCGGCCGGTCGGGAACAGCGGTGCGACGAGGGCGGCCGAGAGGCCGTCCGGGCGGCCGGGGGAGGAGCGCCGTTGCGGGTGCCGGCCGGGTGACGGGTGGGCGGACTTCGCGGGCGGTCGTAGGCTGGCTTGCATGTCGACCCATGCGAAGCGTGAACGACTCCTTCTGGCCGATCTGCTGGAGACCACGGGCCCGCAGGCCCCCACCCTGTGCGAGGGCTGGACGACCCGGGACCTCGCCGCCCACGTGGTGGTGCGCGAGCGCCGCCCGGACGCGGCCGGCGGCATGCTGGTGAAACAGCTCGCGCCGCGTCTGGAACGGGTGACGGCGGAGTACACCGCCAAGCCGTACGAGGAGCTGATCCAGCTCGTCAGGACCGGCCCCCCGCGTTTCTCCCCCTTCTCGCTCAAGCAGGTCGACGAGCTGTCGAACATCGTCGAGTTCTACGTCCACACCGAGGACGTCCGCCGGGCCCAGCCCGAATGGACGCCGCGCGAACTGGACCCGGTGTTCCAGGACGCCCTGTGGTCACGCCTCGAGCGGTCCGCGCGGCTGATGGGCCGCGGGGTCCCGGTGGGCCTGGTACTGCGCCGTCCGGACGGCCGGACGGTGGTGGCGCATCGCGGCGCGCCCGTGGTCACGGTGACCGGGGAGCCGTCCGAGCTGGTGCTGTTCGCCTACGGACGGCAGAGCGCGGCCGAGGTCGGGCTGGAGGGCGACGACGACGCGATCGCGAAGCTGCGGGAGACCAGGCAGCTCGGCATCTGATCCGTACCCGAAAGGCGCAGATCGTGATCAAAGTGGCCATGACCAGCGTGTACGTCGACGACGTGGCGAAGGCGCACGCCTTCTACACCGATGTCCTCGGCTTCGAGACGCGTACCCACATGGATCTGGGCGACGGGACACTGTTCGTCACGGTGGGCGCGCGCGAGGGCGCCCAGCGGGATCTGGAGCTGCTGCTGGAGCCGGGGCAGGGCCCCGTCGCCGAGCCCTACCGGCGGTCGGTGCGGGAGGCGGGACTGCCGGCGATCGTGTTCTCCGTGGACGATCTCCGCGCGGAGTACGAGCGGCTGCGCGGAGAGGGTGTCCACTTCGTCCAGGACCCCCGGGAGCAGGGTCCGGTGATCATGGCGGTCCTGGACGACACGGTCGGCAACCTCATTCAGCTGGCCCAGCCGGCCGGCTGAGTCCGGCCGCCTCAGCGCACGGGGTGGCCGGCCGCCCGCAGTGTCTCCTTGACCTGGCCGATGCGCAGATCACCGAAGTGGAAGACGGAGGCGGCCAGCACGGCGTCCGCGCCCGCCGCGACGGCGGGCGGGAAGTCGCCGAGCCTTCCGGCGCCGCCGGAGGCGATCACCGGGACGGTGACGTGCTTCCGGACGGCGGCGATCATCTCCAGGTCGTAGCCGTCCTTGGTGCCGTCGGCGTCCATGGAGTTGAGCAGGATCTCGCCGGCGCCCAGTTCGGCGGCGCGGTGTGCCCATTCCACGGCGTCGATGCCGGTGCCGCGGCGGCCGCCGTGCGTGGTGACCTCGAAGGTGCCGGCCTCGGTGCGGCGGGCGTCCACCGACAGGACCAGGACCTGGCGGCCGAAGCGTTCGGCGATCTCGCGGATGAGTTCGGGGCGGGCGATGGCCGCGGTGTTGACGCCGACCTTGTCGGCGCCCGCGCGGAGCAGTTTGTCCACGTCCTCGGCGGTGCGGACGCCGCCGCCGACCGTCAGCGGGATGAACACCTGTTCGGCGGTGCGGCGCACCACGTCGTAGGTCGTCTCCCGGTCGCCGGACGAGGCGGTGATGTCGAGGAACGTCAGCTCGTCGGCGCCCTCGGCGTCGTACACCTTGGCCATCTCGACGGGGTCGCCCGCGTCGCGCAGGTTCTGGAAGTTGACACCCTTGACGACCCGGCCGTTGTCGACGTCCAGGCAGGGGATGACTCGGACCGCCAGGGTCATGAATCCACGGCTCCTCTGAATGCTTCGAGTTCCACTGAGACCAGTACGCGCGAGTCGATGAAGCCCTCGACCACCAGCAGCGTGGTGACCGGGCGCACCGCGTCGAACAGTTCCTTGTGCGCGCGTCCGGCCGCGTCGACGTCACGCGCGTGGGCGAGGTGCATACGCGTGCGGATCACGGACCCGATGCCGAGCCCGAACTCTCCGATCGCCTCCAGCGCGAGGGTGAAGGCCTCCTTGGCCTGCTCGTAGGGGTCGCCCTCCCCGTACAGCACGTCGCCCCGGAAGGCGGTCGTGCCGGCCACCAGGACGCGGTCGCCCGCCGCCACGGCGCGTGCGAAGCCGAGAGACTCCTCCCAGGGGCTCGCGCTCTGCACGCGCCGTACGGCATCGGAGGTCATCGCGCGGTGTCCTGGTTCACGACGTGGCCTCCAGGGCCTCTTCCAGGGTGAACGCCTTGGCGTACAGGGCCTTGCCGACGATGGCGCCCTCGACGCCGAGCGGGACGAGCCCGGCGATGGCGCGCAGGTCGTCGAGGGACGAGACGCCTCCGGAGGCGACCACGGGGCGGTCGGTGGCGGCGCAGACGTTCTTCAGCAGCTCCAGGTTGGGGCCCTGGAGGGTGCCGTCCTTGGCGATGTCGGTGACGACGTAGCGGGCGCAGCCCTCCTTGTCGAGGCGCTCCAGCGTCTCGTAGAGGTCACCGCCGTCGCGGGTCCAGCCGCGGCCTCGCAGGGTGGTGCCGCGGACGTCGAGGCCGACGGCGATCTTGTCGCCGTGTCCGGCGATGACCCGGGCGACCCACTCGGGGGTCTCCAGGGCGGCGGTGCCGAGGTTGACGCGGGTGCAGCCGGTGGCGAGGGCGGCGGAGAGGGTGTCGTCGTCGCGGATTCCGCCGGACAGCTCCACCTTGATGTCCATCGCCCCCGCGACCTCGGCGATCAGCGCGCGGTTGTCACCGGTGCCGAACGCGGCGTCGAGGTCGACGAGGTGCAGCCACTCGGCGCCCGAGCGCTGCCAGGCGAGCGCGGCCTCCAGGGGGGAGCCGTACGACGTTTCCGTCCCGGACTCGCCGTGCACGAGGCGGACGGCCTGGCCGTCGCGGACGTCGACGGCGGGGAGGAGTTCGAGCTTGGCCATGTCTCTACAGGGTTCCGATCCAGTTGGTGAGGAGCTGGGCACCGGCGTCGCCGGACTTCTCGGGGTGGAACTGGGTGGCCCACAGAGCGCCGTTCTCGACCGCGGCCACGAACGGTTCGCCGTGGGTGGACCAGGTGACCAGCGGGGCGCGTATCGCCGGGTTCGTGGGCTCCAGCGTCCAGTCGTGGACGGCGTAGGAGTGCACGAAGTAGAAGCGGGCGTCCGCGTCGAGGCCGGCGAACAGCTCGGAGCCGGCCGGGGGGTCCACGGTGTTCCAGCCCATGTGCGGCACGATGTCGGCCCGGAGCGGCTCGACCGAGCCGGGCCACTCTTCGAGGCCCTCGCTCTCCACGCCGTGCTCGATGCCCCGCGCGAAGAGGATCTGCATGCCGACGCAGATGCCCATCACCGGGCGGCCGCCGGACAGCCTGCGGTCGACGACCCGGTCGCCGCGCGCCTCCTTGAGGCCCTTCATGCAGGCGGCGAAGGCGCCGACGCCGGGCACCAGCAGACCGTCGGCGTTCATGGCCGTGTCGAAGTCGCCGGTGATCTCGACGTCGGCGCCCGCGCGGGCGAGGGCCCGCTCGGCGGAGCGGACGTTGCCGAAGCCGTAGTCGAAGACCACGACCTTCTTGGTGGTGCTCAAAGCGTCACACCTCCAGGTACAGAAGGCCCGTGCCGAGACACATCGCGGCGCCGATGGACAGCAGCACGATGAGGCTCTTGGGCATCTTCTGCTTGGCGAAGGAGATGATGCCGCCGACGAAGAACAGGCCGACGACGATCAGGACGGTGGACAGACCGTTCATGGCTTACAGCGCGCCCTTCGTGGAGGGCAGGATGCCGGCCGCGCGGGGGTCGCGCTCGGAGGCGTAGCGCAGGGCGCGGGCGAGGGCCTTGAACTGGCATTCCACGATGTGGTGCGCGTTGCGCCCGTACGGCACGTGCACGTGCAGGGCGACCTGGGCCTGGGCGACGAAGGACTCCAGGATGTGCCGGGTCATCGTGGTGTCGTACTCGCCGATCATCGGCGCCATCTTCTCGGGCTCGGTGTGCACGAGGTAGGGGCGGCCGGACAGGTCGACGGTGACCTGGGCGAGGGACTCGTCCAGCGGGACCGTGCAGTTGCCGAAGCGGTAGATGCCCACCTTGTCGCCGAGCGCCTGCTTGAAGGCGGCGCCGAGCGCGAGGGCGGTGTCCTCGATGGTGTGGTGGGAGTCGATGTGCAGGTCGCCCTCGGTCTTCACGGTCAGGTCGAACAGACCGTGCCGGCCGATCTGGTCGAGCATGTGGTCGTAGAAGCCGACCCCGGTGGAGATCTCGGTCTTCCCGGTGCCGTCGAGGTCGATCTCGACGAGCACGGACGTTTCCTTGGTGGTGCGTTCCACGCGTCCAACGCGGCTCATGCGCTCTGCTCCTTCGGGGGTGTGGGGGTGTCCCCCACAAGGCTCTGCATCTGACGTACCGCGTCGAGGAACGCGTCGTTCTCGGCCGGGGTGCCCGCGGTGACCCGCAGCCATCCCGGTACGCCGTTGTCCCGGACCAGGACGCCCCGGTCGAGGATGTCGCGCCAGGCGGCGTGGGAGTCCTCGAACCTGCCGAACTGGACGAAGTTCGCGTCGGACTCGGTGACGTCGTAGCCGAGCCCGCGCAGTCCGTCGACCAGCCGGTCGCGCTCGGCCTTCAGCTGCTCGACGTACTTCAGCAGCGTGTCGGTGTGCTCCAGGGCTGCCAGCGCGGTCGCCTGGGTGACGGCCGACAGGTGGTAGGGCAGCCGGACCAGCTGGACGGCTTCGACGACCGCGGGGTGCGCGGCGAGATAGCCGAGGCGCAGGCCCGCCGCGCCGAACGCCTTCGACATGGTGCGGGAGATCACCAGGTTCGGACGGCCGTCGAGCAGCGGGAGCAGTGAGCGGCCGTGGCTGAACTCGATGTACGCCTCGTCCACGACCACCATCGACGGCTTCGCCGCCTGGGCGGCCTCGTACAGCGCGAGGACCGTCTCGGCGGGGACGGCGTTGCCGGTGGGGTTGTTGGGGGTGGTGACGAAGACGACGTCGGGCCGGTGCCCGGCGATCGCCTCCCGCGCGGCGGCGAGGTCGATGGTGAAGTCCTCGTTGCGCGGCCCGGAGATCCAGTGGGTGCCGGTACCGCGCGAGATCAGGGCGTGCATCGAGTACGACGGCTCGAAGCCGATCGCCGTGCGGCCCGGTCCGCCGAAGGTCTGCAGCAGTTGCTGGATGACCTCGTTGGAGCCGTTGGCCGCCCAGACGTTCTCGGGGCCGACCGGGTGGCCGGCCGTCTTCGTCAGGTACTCGGCCAGCCCGGTACGCAGTTCGACCGCGTCCCGGTCGGGGTAGCGGTTGAGGTTCCGGGCGGCCTCACGGACCCGCTCGGTGATCCGCTCGACCAGCGGCTCGGGCAGCGGGTAGGGGTTCTCGTTGGTGTTCAGCCGGACGGGGACGTCCAGTTGGGGCGCGCCGTAGGGGGACTTGCCGCGCAGCTCGTCCCGTACGGGGAGATCGTCGATTCCGAAGCTCACTTGTTCTCAGGCACCTTCCACCCACGCGACATCTGTTCGTCTCCGACAAACCTCGCCTTGATCGCCGCGCCGTGCGCGGGCAGGTCCTCCGCCTCCGCCAGCGTGACCACGTGGTGCGCGACCTCGGCCAGCGCGTCCTCGGTGTAGTCGACGATGTGGATGCCGCGCAGGAAGGACTGGACGGACAGGCCCGAGGAGTGGCAGGCGCAGCCGCCGGTGGGCAGGACGTGGTTGGAGCCGGCCGCGTAGTCGCCGAGGGAGACCGGCGACCAGGGGCCGACGAAGACCGCGCCCGCGTTGCGCACCCGGCCGGCCACGGCGGCGGCGTCGGCGGTCTGGATCTCCAGGTGCTCGGCGCCGTAGGCGTCGACGACGCGCAGGCCCTCCTCGACGCCGTCGACCAGGACGATCGCGGACTGGCGGCCGGACAGGGCCGGGACGATCCGGTCGTCGACGTGCTTGCTGGCCTCGACCTGCGGCTTCAGTTCCTTCTCCACCGCGTCCGCGAGCTCCGCGGAGTCGGTGACCAGGACGGCGGCGGCCAGCGGGTCGTGTTCGGCCTGGCTGATCAGGTCGGAGGCGACGTGCGCGGGGTCGGCCGTGGAGTCCGCGAGGATCGCGATCTCGGTCGGGCCTGCCTCGGCGTCGATGCCGATCCTGCCGGTGAAGTAGCGCTTGGCGGCGGCGACCCAGATGTTGCCGGGGCCGGTGACCATGTTCACGGGCGGGCAGGACTCGGTTCCGTACGCGAACATCGCGACGGCGGTGGCACCGCCCGCCGCGTAGACCTCGTCGACGCCGAGCAGGGCGCAGGCGGCCAGGATCGTGGGGTGCGGCAGCCCGCCGAAGTCGGCCTGGGCCGGGGAGGCGAGCGCGAGGGACGGGACACCGGCCTCCTGGGCGGGCACCACGTTCATGATCACGGAGGACGGGTAGACGGCCCGGCCGCCCGGCGCGTACAGCCCCACCCGGTCGACCGGTACCCACTTCTCGGTGACGGTCCCGCCGGGCACGACCTGGGTGGTGTGCGTGGTGCGGCGCTGCGCCCGGTGGACGAGCCGGGCGCGCCGGACGGACTCCTCCAGGGCCGCGCGCACGGCCGGGTCCAGCTCCTCCAGGGCGCGCGTGAGGGCGGCGGCGGGGACACGTACCCGTTCGAGCTCGACGCCGTCGAACCTCGCCGCGAAGTCGATCAGCGCCGCGTCGCCCCGATGATGCACGTCCTCGCAGATGGGCCGCACCTTCTCCAGGGCGGCCGCGACGTCGAAGTCGGCTCGGGGCAGCAGGTCGCGCAGGGCGGAACCCTCGGGGAGGGCGTCGCCGCGCAGATCGATTCGTGAGATCACGTGCTCAATTCTCTCAGACCGGGACGGCGGGCCGTCCGCCCGTACCAGTGGCTGATACGGAACCCCCGCGGTGACGGTCCGCGCACGGATTCGAGATCCTCTTCACTTTCCGTGTTCAACACGTCACCACACCGGGCATCACCGGTTGTACGAAGGGACGAACCGACGAGTAGGTGAGGAGGAGGGGAGGTCCGTGACCCACGGTGCGGGACCGGGCGGCGCGGAGCCGCCGGAGGACCTGACCGCCACGGAGGCCGGGATGTGGCAGGCCTTCCGCAACGGCAGCGTGTACGACCTGAGCAGCGGCGACACGGTCGTCGACGACCCGCACGGAGGGCATCCGTGGGGACCGGAGCGGACGGTCCGGGCGCGCGTGGTGTGCTGGCTGCTGCTGGACGGCCCGCCCGCGCTGGCCGGGCGGGTGTCGTCGCTGAAGCTGGCCGGGGTGCGGATCAGCGGCGTGCTCGATCTGGCCGGGGGCACGGTGGTGCCGTACTGGGAGCTGCGCGGCTGCCGCTTCGAGCGGGACGTGCTGCTGCCGGAGACCCGCTTCACCACCGTGCGGATGGTGGACTGCTCGATACCGCGCCTGGAGGCGGCCCGGCTGCACACCGAGGGTGACCTGCATCTGCCGCGCTGCCGGTTCCTGGGCGGCATACGGCTGACCGACGCGCGGATCGGTACGGATCTGCTGCTCAACCAGGCGATCGTGCACCGCGACCGCAGCGGCCGCTCGATAGCCGCCGACGGGATGACCGTCGGGCAGGACCTCCAGGCGGAGATGCTGGAGTCGCACGGCGAGCTGAGCCTGCGCAGCGCGACGATCGGCGTCTCGCTGAGCCTGCGCGGCGCGCGGCTGGGCAACTCGCACGCCCGGCTCGCGCTGAACGCGCCGCAGCTGACCGTGGAGCGCTCGCTGTATCTGACCCCGGCGGGGGTGGGCGCCCAGGCGCGCAGCGGGATGACGCCGGCGCGCGGGACGCGGATCCAGCGGTTCGAGTGCCGGGGCGGGGTGCGGCTGGACGACGGACGGTTCGGGGACGCGGTCGACTTCGAGGGGGCCCGGTTCGTCCTCACCGACGAGCAGGAGCTGTCACTGCGCCGGGTGCAGACGCCCGAGCTGCGGTTCCTCGGGGAGCGGCCGGCGCGCGGCAAGGTGGTGCTGTCGGGGGCGCGGGTGGTGAACCTGATGGACCGGGCGGACAGCTGGCCGGGCCCCGGCCGGCTGCACATGGGCGGCTTCACCTACGAGAACCTGGTGCCGCGCGGGCCGTTCGCGCTCGCGCTGCGGCTGCGCTGGGTGGACGCGGCGAGCGCCGAGTACAACCCGGAGCCGTACGAGCGGCTGGCCGCCGTGCTGCGGGAGAGCGGGGAGGACGAGGACGCCCGGGAGGTGCTGCTCGCCCGGCAGCGCCGCCGCCGCGAGAGTCTGCCGCTCGCGGCCAAGCTGTGGGGCTACGCGCAGGACTGCACGGTCGCGTACGGCTACCGGCCGGGCCGGGCCGCGGTGTGGATGGCGGTGCTGTGGGCGGCCGGTTCGCTGGCCTTCGCGCGCGCGGACCACCCACCGCTGAAGAGCGGCGAGCATCCCGCCTGGAACCCCGCGCTGTTCGCGCTGGACCTGCTGCTGCCGGTGATCGACCTGGGCCAGGTGGGCTTCTGGCAGCTGCGCGGCGGCTGGCAGTGGCTGTCGGCGGCGTTCGTCCTGCTGGGCTGGATCCTCGCGACGACGGTGGCGGCGGGCGCGACCCGGACACTGCGGCGCACGTAGCCGCCGGCCGGGCGCCGCGGCTCACCCCGG
>NZ_NEUB01000279.1 GCF_002910825.1 Streptomyces sp. SM1
CACGGCCGGACATGTCGTCCTGCTCTCCGCCGACCTGCCGTTCCTCGGACGCCGCACCGTCGAGGGGCTGTTGGCGTCCCTCGGCCGGGGCTCGGACGAGGGCGTGGTACTGACCGACTCCGACGGCCGGGACCAGCCGCTCGTCGCCGCGTACCGGACCGCTTCCCTGCGCCGTGAACTGACCGCGCTCACCGGTCGGCACGGCGCTCTGACCGGGCTTCCGCTGCGCCGGCTGACCGGCGCTCTCCGCCTCACCCGTATCCCCGACCCGGTGGCGTCCTTCGACTGCGACACCTGGGACGACATCACCACCGCCAGGGCACGCATCAGGGAGCATGGACACGTGTTGGATGAATGGATCTCCGCAGTCAAGGACGAGCTGGGCATCGACCTGGACGTCGACACCGACGTGCTGCTCGACCTCGCCCGTGACGCCGCCCACGGCGTGGCCCGGCCGGCCGCGCCGCTGACCACCTTCCTCGTCGGCTACGCCGCCGCGCGGGCGGGCGGTGACCGTGAGGCCGTCGCCGAG
>NZ_NEUB01000280.1 GCF_002910825.1 Streptomyces sp. SM1
CGGAGGGCGGTTCGCTGTGGATCGTCAGCGAACTCGTGGCCGCGCGTCCGCTGGCCGCCCTGCTCGCGGAGAAACCGCTGTCCCCGTACCGGGCGGCGGAGGTCGCCTCCGACGTGCTGACGGCGCTGAGGGTGCTGCACTCCCACGGCTGGGTGCACCGCAACATCACCGCGCGCACGGTCCTCGTCTGCGACGACGGCCGGGTCATGCTGACCGGACTCGCGGTCGGCGCCGCGGAGGAGGCACTGTGCGGCTACGACCCGGTGCCCGAGCCCGACTCCG
>NZ_NEUB01000281.1 GCF_002910825.1 Streptomyces sp. SM1
CGGTGCGGTGGCGGGCCCTTCCGCGGGCCGGCGAGGGGGCTCGACGGCGGCGGGGACCGGAGCCGTACGGGCGGGAGGACGGGGGAGACGGCGGTGGCGGGTCATGACCTTGTGCACGGGGGACCCCGTTCGACGGGCCCGGGCCGGCGGGGGAGGCCGGACGTACCGGGCAGTAACTTGCGGTTGGGGATCTTGTACGGGGCGGCCGGGGGCCGGGGCAAGGGGCGGGGAGACGGGCCGGGACGGCCGGAGGATTCACTTATCCGAGTGATCGGCGGGGCCCTCCCGCCCGTACTCGGGCGGGTGTACGGGGTGACGTCCGGGACGGAGGTTGACGTGTGCGGGGGTGTGGGCAGGGACTCGAAGGGGGACACCGGGACGTATCCTGAAGGGCCTTGCGGAGCTCCCGATCACACGAAAGCGGCCGGCCATGCGCGTCTACGTCCCCCTGACCCTCCCCGGGCTCGCCGAGGCGTACAGGACGGGCCGGCTGGCGGACGGCCCGTTCGTCGCGTACGCCGTGACACCCGCGCTGCGCGAGTGGTACCTCTCCGACGACATCGAGGAGCTGGAGTA
>NZ_NEUB01000282.1 GCF_002910825.1 Streptomyces sp. SM1
CCGCCTCGGCGTGTACGCCCTCGCGACCGGGACCGGGGCCACCGTCGTCCATCGCGCCGACGAACGCTTCGCGTTCTGCTCCACCTTGAAGACGCTCGCCGCGGCCGCCGTCCTGGACCGCCGCACGCTCGCCCGGCTGGACGAGCGCGTCCGCTACACCCGGGACGACCTCGTCGACTACTCACCCGTCACCGAGAAGCACACCGCGACCGGCATGACCGTCCGTGACCTCTGCGACGCGGCCGTCCGGTACAGCGACAACACGGCCGCCAACCTGCTGCTGCGCGACCTCGGCGGCCCGCGCGCCCTCACCGCCCACCTGCGCGGACTCGGCGACCCGGTGAGCCGCCTGGACCACTTCGAACCCGAGTTGAACGGCAACCCGCCCGGAGACCCGCGCGACACCACCACCCCCCGGGCCGTCGCCACCGACTACCGGGACCTGGTGCTCGGCAACGCCCTGCCGCCCGCGAAACGCGCCCTGCTGACGGACTGGCTGGTCCGCAACACCACCGGCGACCGGCGCATCAGGGCCGGCGTCCCCCGGGGCTGGAAGGTCGGCGACAAGACCGGCACCGGTGAGTGGGGCCGGGCCAACGACGTCGCCGTGCTGTGGCCCGGCCGCGGCGCTCCCCTGGTGCTGGCCGTCCTCACCGACCGCCCCGGCCGTGACGCCGACCCCAGCGACCCGCTGATCGCCGAGGCCACCCGCCGCGTATCGGCCGTCCTGGCGTGAAACGCCCCGAGCCGCGCGCGGCGGGTCCCGACGGCCGTCAGCCCTGCTTGGGCGCGGCCTGCTGGACCACCTCGAAGGACCACAGCGTGGCGTCCGTGGCCGCCGGACGGGGCTTCTCACCCTGCGCCCCGCCGTGTGCGGCCTGGCCGCGGCCGGCCATCCAGCGCTGGAAGTCCTCCTCGGTCCGCCAGCGGGTGTACACGAGGTAGGTGTCGGTGCCCTCGACCGGGCGCAGCAGCTCGAACCACTCGAACCCGTCCGAACTCTCCACCGCCCCGGCCCGCGCGGCGAACCGCTGCTCCAGCGTCTCGCGCTGCTCGTCCGGGACCGTGAGTACGTTGATCTTGACGATGCTCATGTCCCGATTGTTCCGCAGCGGCGGCACGGTGCGCGCGGGGGGTCGGTCAGCCGAGGCAGATCACCAGGAGGCAGAGCCGGGAGGAGTCCGGCTCGGTGGCCGGCGGGGCGGAGGGGTCGGGCTGGGCGCTCTCGCCCCGGTCCGCGCCGCCGGTGCTGTCGTCGGCGGCCGGAGGCGGGGACGAGGGC
>NZ_NEUB01000283.1 GCF_002910825.1 Streptomyces sp. SM1
CGGGCGCGATCAGTCGCGGCTCGATCCGACCGGCAGCCGCGGGAGCGGGACGGTCAGTGGCCGCCGGGTCCGCCGCTGCCGAACGACCCGCCGCTGCCGTCGTTCCAGCGCGGCCGCTCCTGCGACGTGCTCGAGCGGCTGCCCGCGTTGCCGTGGTGGCCCCCCAGCTCGTGCGGCGTGAGGCGCTCCTCGCCCGTGGGGACCTCGTCCGGCTCACGGTGCTCCCGCACCTCCCGGACCGGACCGCCCTCGGGCATCCGGGGCTGCTCCTCGGGCCGGGGCCGGCGGGTCGTGCTGTTCCTGGTCCGGCGGCTGCCGAGGACGAACATGCCGATCAGCAGGGCCAGTACCGCCACGGCCGCCACCCCGAGGCCGATGCCGAGGGCGCCGCGGCCCGCCGCGAGGTCGGCCGTCTCCATCCATGCGGTGTTCATCATGGCTCGCGGGTACCCCCGGTCCCCGGCGCGAACCCGGCACACCTCGCCGTGAACAGGCACCCGGACCGACGCCGCACCCGCACCGGCCGCACCCGGGCCGGGCCCACGTTTGACCGCCGGGACCGCGGCTACCCGCGCGGTGTGACCACGACATCGCAGAAGGAGTTGTTCCGGTTCCTGGAGGACCGTTTCGCCTGTGCCCAGGCCTGCACCGAGTGCGCGCGTGCCTGTGCGACGCGGGCCAGTCTGGTGGACCCGGGCGGCCCCGAGAACCAGGAACTCGTACGACGCAAGGGCATCATGTGCGCGGAGGTCTGCGACGCCACCTGCCGCGTGCTGTCCGAGCAGAACCAGGTGGACGAGGCGGCCATCCGGATCCAGGTGGAATGGTGCCGGCAGATGTGCCTGGAGAGCGCGCAGGCGTTCGACGGCCACTCGGGTGCGGAGGAGACGGCCGAGGCGTGCCGTGCCTGCGCCCGGGCCTGCACGGAGTTCCTCGCCACCCTGAACTGACCGGTCCGGCCCGGCCGGAGGGTCGCCCGTCGTCCGGCACCGTACAAACTCGGGCGAGTTGTCGCCATACTGGACGAGCCAGGGGAGGGCGGGGCGGACTGCGACGGGGGCGGGCGAAGGAGATGGGGGACAGCAGGCTGATCCACGACCGGTACCGGTTGCTCGACCGGATCGGACGCGGCGGCATGGGGGAGGTGTGGCGGGCACGGGACGAGTCACTGGGCCGGCAGGTCGCGGTGAAGTGCCTCAAACCCGTCGGCCCCCAGCACGACCAGGCGTTCAGCCGTGTGCTGCGCGAGCGGTTCCGGCGCGAGGCCCGGGTCGCCGCGGCCCTGCAGCACCGCGGGATCACCGTGGTACACGACTTCGGGGAGTCCGAGGGCGTGCTGTACCTGGTGATGGAACTGCTCCAGGGCCGCAACCTCAGCCAGGTCCTGGAGGACAACAAGCAGCATCCGCTGCCGGTCGGCGAGGTGGTGGAAGTCGCCGGGCAGGTCGCCGCGGCCCTCGCCTACACCCACGACCAGGGCATCGTGCACCGTGATCTGAAGCCCGCCAACATCGTGCGGCTGGACGACGGCACCGTGAAGATCTGCGACTTCGGCATCGCCCGGCTCGGGCACGACATCGGCCTCACCTCACGGCTGACCGGTACCGGCATCGCCATGGGCACTCCGCACTACATGTCACCGGAGCAGATCAGCGGCTCCGAGGTCGACCGGCGCAGCGACCTGTACTCCTTCGGCTGCGTGCTGTACGAGATCGCCACCGGGGTACCGCCGTTCGACCTGGACGACGCCTGGGCGATCCTCGTCGGCCACCGCGACACCCCGCCCCGGCCGCCGCGCGGCCACCGCGCCGAACTGCCCGAGCGCCTGGAGCGGATCATCCTGGACCTGCTGGCCA
>NZ_NEUB01000284.1 GCF_002910825.1 Streptomyces sp. SM1
CTGCTGCCGCACCGCGTGCGTCCATCGGTCCGCCGTCACTCCTCCAGCCTGCCGCATTCCTGGCGCGGTTCCCGGCAACCATGCATACGGTTGTCGAAGGAGGACGACCGAAGGGACGTACGGCGATGACCGACATGACCGACGGAGGCTCGACGGCACGGGCCTCCGAGCCGGAGAAGAACCTCGCGGAGTCCACCCCGCGCAAGGGCCAGGCGGCCCGGCGCGGGGGCGGCGACCCCGCCACCCGCGGCCGCACCACCATCGCCGACGGGGTCGTGGAGAAGATCGCCGGGCTGGCCGCCCGGGACGTGCTCGGCGTGCACGCCATGGGCAGCGGACTGTCGCGGACCTTCGGGGCGGTACGCGACCGGGTGCCCGGCGGCACGAAGTCGGTGACGCGCGGTGTGAAGGCCGAGGTCGGCGAGGTGCAGACCGCGCTCGACCTGGAGATCGTCGTCGACTACGGCGTGTCCATCGCCGATGTCGCCCGGGACGTACGGGAGAACGTCGTCGCGGCGGTCGAGCGGATGACCGGCCTGGAGGTGGTCGAGGTCAACATCGCGGTGAGTGACGTGAAACTGCCCGAGGAGGAGGACGAGGAACAGCAGGAGTCCCGCCTTCAGTAGGACTGAGTGTGTGAGCGGAGGAGCGCACCATGAACATGGCCGTGGTCGGCATGATTGCCGGCATGGCGCTGGGGTTCGCCGGATACTTCGGCGGATTCGGGGCCTTTCTGCTGGTGGCAGCCCTGGGCGCCGTCGGCTTCGTCGTCGGGCGGTTCCTCGAGGGTGACCTGGAACTCGGCGACTTCTTCCGCTCCCGTGACGAACGGCGGCGGTGACGGCGGTGAGCACGGGGGCCGTCGGACTCGGCGGAAGTCCGGACGCCGTCGTGGCGGGCGAGCGCGGGGCGCTGACGATCGCCGACCGGGTGGTCGCGAAGATCGCCTCGCAGGCGGCCCGTGAGGCCGTCGGCACCCTGCCGCCGGGCGTCGCGCCCCCGCACGCGAGCGTGGTCGTACGCCGCGACGTCGCCCGGGTCCGTGTGCACATCGAACTCGACTACCCCGGCGACATCGGCGGCCGGTGCCGTCAGGTCCGGCGCCAAGTCGTCGACCGGGTGCGCACGTTGACGGGCATGTCGGTGCCCGAGGTCACCGTCCAGGTGGAGCGGCTGCACCCGGCGGCCGGATTCGGCGCGCAGCACGGGAGGACGCGATGAGCGAACCCCACGGCACGGTCGTGGAGCAGAGCCCGCCGCCCGCGAAGGACCAGGCGGCGGGGACCGGCCGGGCCGACGACGGGCACCGGCGCTTCTGGTCGGCCCGCAGGGTCCCCGCCGGTCTGCTCGCGCTGGTGATCCTGGTGATCGCGGGGGCGTTCCTGTACGACATCGCCGCCGTGCGGGCCAACCGGGACGGGATGAGCTGGCGCCGGGAGCTGGCCCGGCAACTGGCCGAACGGCCCCTGGACGACGTCTGGGTGCTGACCGGCGCGGGCGTCGCGGCCGCGCTCGGGCTCTGGCTGTTCGTGCTCGCCGTGACACCGGGCCTGCGCTCCCTCCTCCCGATGCGCCGCACCCGTCCCGACGTACGCGCGGGACTGCACCGCGACGCCGCCGCGATGGTGCTGCGCGACCGGATCATGGAGGTGGCTGGTGTGCAGTCGGCGCGGGTCAGGGTGAAGCGACGCCGCGCCGATGTCCGCGCGGTGTCGCACTTCCGCGAACTGGACGACGTACGGACCGACTTGACCGCGGTGCTCGACGACGCGGCCGAAGGGCTGGGCCTGGCCCGGCCGCCCACCCTGTCGCTGCGTGTGCGGCGGCCCGGACGGAAGGGACGGTAGCGGTGCCCAAAGGTGTCAACCGTGTGCTGCTCGCGATCGCCGGCCTGGTGCTGATCGCCCTCGGCGGTTCCGTGCTGGCGGTCGGCCTGGGGGCGCCGGCCCCCTCCTGGTGGCTGCACGACGGACGCGGCGACGTGCTGCTGGACGGCTCCGAGCGGACCCGGTGGCGGGACGAGAGCTGGTGGTGGCCGGTCGTCATCGCCGCCCTCGCCGTGGTCGTCCTGCTCTGTCTGTGGTGGCTGGTCGCGGTCGTGCGCCGGAGGCGAGTGGCCGAGGTACTGCTCGACACCCGTGACGGGGAGGGCGCGGTGCTGCGCGGCAGGGCGCTGGAACACGCCCTGGCGGAAGAGGCGAACGGCCTGGACGGGGTCGCGCAGGCGCACGTCCTGCTCACCGGCGGCCGCGGCAGTCCCCGGACGCGGATACTGCTCACCCTGGAACCCCACGTCGACCCCGGTGCCGTCCTGCACGCCCTCACCACGGGCCCCCTCACCCACGCCCGCGACTCGACAGGCCTGGCCACCCTCCCGGCGGAGGCCCGCCTCCACGCCGCAAAACACCACCCCCAACGAGTCACCTGACCGACCCGAACCCCACGCCCCCGCGGCCCCACACCTCCGTGCCTCCGCGTTCCCGC
>NZ_NEUB01000285.1 GCF_002910825.1 Streptomyces sp. SM1
CCGGACTCCGCCGACGCCGGCGCGGTGCCGGTGTCGGGCGCGCCGCTGGGGAGGACGGTGACCCCACCGGCGTCCTCCGCCGGGGCCGCGTCACCGTCCTCCGCCGGGGCCGCGTCACCGTCCTCCGCCGGGACCGGGCTCGGGTCCGCTTCATCGGCCGGCGCCGGGGACACGCTCTCGGACACCCCGGTTTCGGGAACGGGGGAGGGGTCGTCGGCGAACGCGGGCATCGCGCTCGCCATCACGGCCGCGCACGCGAGTGCCGCGGCGCTCAGGACAGTTCGGCGCATGAATCGCTCTCTTTCCTCGGTCCGCCCGCACGGTGATGCGGCGGGCTGGGTGATGGATCGTGCGGAGAGACGATGCGGCGACGGCCCGTGTTGTAAAGAAAAGGCAAAGCCGCGTCCGGGGCGCCGGCGGACTCTCAGTCGAGGATGGCGGTCGCCTCCACCTCGACCAGTACGTCGGGCTCGAAGAGGTGATCGACCCCGATCAGTGACGACGGAGGGAGCGGCACCGTCAGTCCGATCTCCTCCGCCACCTGCTCGACCCCCGCCATGAAGTCACCGATCTTCCCGGGGGCCCAGTCGGTGACATAGAACGTCAGCCGCAGCACGTCGTCGAACGACGCGCCCGCTCCCGCGAGGCCCGTCGCGGTGTTCCGCAGTGCGTGCGCGACCTGCCCGGTGAGGTCGCCCGGGGCGACGGGGGACCCGTCCGCGGCGCGGGCGACCTGGCCGCTGACATGCACGTGACGCGTGCCGGTGCCGACGGCGACATGCTCGTACGGCGTGGGGCTCATCATGCCTTCGGGGGTGAAACGACGGACGGACACAGGGGTCTCCTCACTTCGGTCAACCAGGTATACATTTGATATCTGGTGGACGAAGGACACTTCAAGGAGACCAAGTATCGTGCCGGATACCGACGGGAGCCACGGGAGCCACGAAGGCGCGTTCGAGATCGCGCACCCGCACCGGGAACTGCTCGACCAGGTGCTGGACAAGTGGTCGCTGAGTGTCCTGGGTGAGCTCTGTGAACGGCCGTGCCGGTTCAACGAGTTGCGCCGCGCCATTCCCGCGGTGACCCAGAAGTCGCTCACCGCGACCCTGCGGCGGCTCGAGCGCAACGGGATCGTCGAGCGTGTGCTCCTCAGCTCCCGCCCCGTCGCCGTCGAGTACCGGATCACCCCCCTGGGCAAGACCATGCGGCCGCCGGTCGAGGTGCTCCTGGAGTGGGCGGCCGCCCACATGCCCGAGATCGAACGCGCGCGCCGCGCATTCGACCTCGAATGACTCACATTGAAGTCCTGCCGAACCGGGGCCCGTGCGCAGAACGTTCAGGGGACCCGGCTGCGGCTCGACTGACGGACTCGGGACGTGCACGAGAAGCGCTTCGGACAGGGGTGGGACGCATGGGGTCAGAGAGGACAGGACAACTCGGTCCACGGAAAAGGCTGTTCCGGCGGGGCGAACCCGGTGGGGGCTGGTCGCGCTGATCCTCGGGGCGCCGGCGCTGCTCGTGTTCGGCCTGCTGTTCACCCTGCTCGTCCGGGTGTTGGCCGGCTGACGCTTCCGGGCTCGCCGCACCGGCCACGCTTGACCTGAAGCGGACTTGAGCTTCTACGTTCGCCACAGGGCCGCGGGAACCGACCGGCGGTGCCTTCCGAGGAGGTTCACGATGGGCGAGCACACAGGTCACGCAGGGATCCCCGACCGCTACCGGTATGCCGTGATCCCGCACATCATGGTGGACGACGCCGTCGCGGCGATCGACTTCTACCAGCGGGCGTTCGGCGCCCACCAGGACTTCAGGGTCGACGCCCCGGGCGGCGGCGTGCTGCACGCCGAGATCACCGTCGGCCGGTCGGTGCTGATGCTGGGAGACGTCAGCGCCGACGAGGCGGAGGCCGCCTCGTTCGCCGCTCCGGTCTCGCTCGGCGGGGGCACCTCCGTCACGCTGCACGTCTTCGTCCCCGATGTCGACGCGCTGGCGGAGCGGGCGGCGGCCGCCGGGGCGGAGATCCTGCAGCCGCCGACGGACGTGTTCCACGGGGACCGCACCGTCATCCTCAGGGACCCTTCGGGTCATATGTGGGTCTTCCTGACCCACCTGGAGGACGTGACCGAGGAGGAACTCCGACGTCGCCTGGCCGCCGCGGGGTGACCGCACCGGCCGGGACTCCGGCCGATGGAGTCCCGGGTGCGGCGGGCGCCCCGGCCGGGTTCCCGGGACGTCGGCCGTCCGGGCGCTGCGCGCCCGTTCAGGCCGCCGTCCCGCCGTCGACGGAGATGTCCAGCCGCTCGGCGACCGCGCCGAGCGCGGCCCCCAGGGGGAGCGCGACCCGGCTGAGAGCGTGCGGGTCGCCACGGGTGGGGTCCCGGTTGACGATCAGTACCGGCGTACCGGTCTGAGCGGCCTGGCGGACGAACCTGAGCCCGGACATCACGGTCAGCGAGGATCCGAGAACGAGCAGTGAGGATGCCTCGCGGACCAGGGCACGGCAGTGCTCGACCCGCTGCGGCGGTACGTTCTCGCCGAAGAAGACCACGTCCGGCTTGAGGATCCCGCCGCACACCGTGCAGGGCACCACGCGGAAGTCCCCGACCTGTTCGTCGCTGAGGTCGGAGTCACCGTCGGGGTTGATCCCGGCGGCCACGGGCGCGAAACCCGCATTGGCCTCATCCAGTCGCGCCGCCAGCTCGGCACGCGGGCTGAAAGCGCGGCAGGAAAGGCAGACGACCCGGTCCAGGCCCCCGTGGAGTTCCACGACACCCTCGCTGCCCGAGGCCTGGTGCAGACCGTCGACGTTCTGGGTGATCACGCCCGAGAGCAGGCCCTGCCGCTCGAACGCGGCCACGGCCCGGTGCCCGGAGTTCGGGCGGGCGCGGGCGAAGACGCGCCGGCCGAGGTGGCTGCGCGCCCAGTACCGGCGCCGGGCCCCGGCGCTGCCGGTGAAGTCCTGGTAGGCCATCGGCGTGTGCCGGGTCAGGCTCCCGCCCTCGCCCCGGTAGTCGGGGATGCCCGACTCGGTGGAGATGCCCGCCCCGGTCAGCACCAGCACGCCGCCGAGGCGCAGCGCGTCGGCGACCGGCTCCAGGTCCGTGGTGCCCGGCGGCAGGCCGTCGGCGGGGGTCCAGCTCAGGGTGGGGCGCATGCGCATGCCGCAAGGGTACGGAACCCGATGCCCTCCCGGCCCGTGTCCGGCCGGCCGGGAGACCGGTGGGGTGACGGCG
>NZ_NEUB01000021.1 GCF_002910825.1 Streptomyces sp. SM1
CGCAGACGCGGCGGCGGGGGCACCTGCCCGCGGTCAGGTGCGGTACGGCCGGGTGCGACAAGGCCGAGTGCCGTGCGACGACCCCGTGCCGCACGACCGCGTGGCGTACGGGGCGGGCGCGGGCAGCCGTACCGTGCCGCTCACTCGTACTCCGTGCCCCCCTTGCGGGTCAGGTAGGCGGGGCTCACCGCCTTGGCTATCGCCCGGCCGCCCGTCACCGGGCTGTGCCGCTCGACCGCCGGCCGGATCACCACACCCTCCCGCAGATGCAGCTCCCGCCCGGACACCGTCTCCCGGCCACTGGCGATCTCCAGCACCCGCTCACCGTCGTACGGGCCGGAGAACAGCCGTGGCACCAGCGGCAGCCGGCCCTCCAGCTCCTGTGCCGCGTCCAGCCAGCGCACCCGGCCGTCGATCTCCGCGGACACGTCGAACACCGCGTACCCGAGGGAGTCGCGCCGCCCGTCCGCGCCGTAGGACAGGTCCTGCACGCCCGCGCCGTACACCTCGCCGAAGACGCCGACCCGCCGGGCCCCCAGCCGGGCGGCGAGCTCCGCCGGTGCCTCGGCGACGCCGTGTGCGCGCACCGCACGCCAGTACAGGTTGCGCGGGTCCTCCCGCAGGGCCGGCGACCTGCCGCCGAACCCCTTCGAGGAGACGTACACCCGGTCGTCCTCGGCGGCGTACGTCAGCAGACAGGCGGTGCCGTGCAGCTTCTCGGTCAGCACCACGGGCTCGCCCGGGGCGAAGATCTCCGGATAGCGCTGGATGTTCTCGATGTCGACCCAGGGCAGCAGGTCCGGCGCGGACTCCACCTCGCCGTCCATGGCCGGCGGGACCGGCGGTACCCACTTGGTGATGCCCAGTACTGCCGCGAAGTCGGCGCCGTCCTCGGCGGCCCGCACCAGATCGACGTCCGCGAGTGCCTTCGGCCGGCACACGAGGCCCTGCGACAGCTCACCGCGCAGCCGGATCGCCTTGACCCGGTCGTGTTCCGCGCCCGCCAGGCGTCCGGTCAGCCCCAGCTCCGCGATCAGCCCGGCCGGCGGCACGGACTGCTCGGGGATGTAGACCGCCGCGTCCCCCGTGCGGTAGGCACCCTTGGCGACGACGGCCCGGTACAGGCCCACCTGGGCCAGTTCGAGGGCGTCGGCGCCCGGATGTTCGTGGACGGTCAGGACTTCGGCGGTGACGCGCAGCGTCGACATCGGCGGGCTCCCAGGGCGGTCGGTTGCGTGTGTCGCCACCGACTGTCCAGGGAAGAAAAACCGTGGAACGAGCGATTTGGCGCCTGCTACGGTCCTCGGAGCCGTCGGGGGTGCGGCATCCCCGGCACACCCCCCGCCCCCGTTGCTCCCTGCGTCTCAGGCCGACACCAGCAGCCTCACCCGGCGGGCGTCCGCCAGTGCCCCGGGGGTGAGCACGGGGCGCGGGACCAGAATTCCGCAGTCCGTGCAGACCGGGCCCGCCGAGGGCTCGTGATCCAGGTCGTGGCGCCACATGAGCCGTTCCCCCCGGCACACGGGGCAGGCCGTACCCGGCTCACGCTCCAGGGCGGCGATCAGCCGCCGCAGCACCTCGGCCAGCGGCTCCCGCGGATGCACCCGCGGGTCGTCGCACCAGGCCACACCGAAACCTCCCCAGGTCAGCCGGTGCCAGTCGTCCACACTGCCCGGCCTGCGCAACCCGTCGTACTTCTCCTTCCTGCGGCGCTCGGCGAACTCCACCTCGTAGGCCAGCCAGACCGCCCGGGCCTCCTCCAGCTCGTCCAGTGCGGCCACGAGCCGCACCGGGTCGACGGAGCGGTCCTCGGGATCGAACCCGGCCCGCGAGCACAGATGGTCCCAGGTCGCCCTGTGCCCGTAGGGAGCGAATCGCTCAAGGCACTTGCGCAGCGAATAGCGCCGCAGTGCCAGATCGCACCGCGGATCTCGGACCTGTCTCGCCAGACTCCGGAAACCGGCCATCGTCCTGCACCTCCGTCACACCTGCACCTGTAATCCGGTCACTTCGGCGTCGTCGAACGGACGTCGCCGAATAGACGTATCGACACGCGAATCGGCTCCATCCCTTTTCTGATGGCCCCCTTCGGTCGGCCGTGGGGACACGCGAACCAACTCCGTTGGTTCGTCCTTCAGCTGTGGTCGCCCACGGGGATACCGGCGGTAACGCGATCCGTTCCCTCCCATGGAGGAGGAGGTTCCCCTCGACAGCCTGAGAACTCCCCGCGGCTTCTACGGGTTCCTGAACAACCGGCCGATATGCACACCACTCTCCGATCCGCCGGGCCCGACGCGCCGTACGGGGCGGCCGGACCCGTGACACCGCAGGTCACAGGCGGGCGGAGTGGGCACGCGCGCGACGGCGGCGGGCCGCCGCCCGCGACCCGCCGCCCTGAATCCGCCGCCCCGCCCCGGCCCGCTCAGCGGTACAGCAGGTACTCCCGCCGCATCCTCCGGAACCCCGCCAGCTCCTCCTGCCAGCCGCCGACCACCTCGTCCGTGTCCGCGCCCGCGTCGATCATCGTGCGTACGAGCGTGGAGCCGGTGAGCTTGTCGATCCAGTTGTCCGGGCGCCAGGCGAATCCGCTCCACGACCGCCTGGCCGTGATCAGCAGCCCGACCCCCGTCCGCACCGGATCGAACGACTCCCGGTCGTGCACATGCACCTGCACACCGCCGATGGTCCTGCCCTGGAACTTGGAGAACGTCGGCGCGAAGTACGCCTCGCGCAGGCGCACACCCGCCAGTCCCAGACCGTTCGCCTCCTCCGCCCAGCTCCGGCCGATCCCCTCCGCGCCCAGCAGCTCGAACGGCCGGGTGGTGCCGCGTCCCTCCGACAGGTTCGTGCCCTCGAACAGACACGTCCCGGAGTACACCAGCGCCGTCTCCGGGGTCGGCATGTTCGGGCTCGGCGGCACCCAAGGCAGCCCGGAGGCGTCGTAGAAGTCCGACCGCTTCCAGCCCGACATCCGTACGGTCTCCAGGGGCGCCGGCGTCTGCAGGAACTCCCCGTTGAACAGCCGCGCCAGCTCCGCCACCGTCATCCCGTGCGCCTGCGAGACCGGCTGCCGTCCGACGAACGTCGCGAACTCCTTGTGCAGCACCGGCCCCAGCGCGGCCCGCCCGGTCACCGGGTTCGGCCGGTCCAGGACCATGAACCGCTTGCCCGCGAGCCCCGCCGACTCCATGCAGTCGAACAGGGTCCAGATGTAGGTGTAGAACCGCGCGCCGACGTCCTGGATGTCGAAGACCACGGTGTCCACACCGGACGCGGTGAAGATGTCTGCGAGTGCCTGACCGCTCTTCAGATACGTGTCGTAGACCGGCAGGCCGGTCGCCGGGTCGTCGTGGCGGCCCTCGGAGCCGCCCGCCTGCGCGGTGCCCCGGAAGCCGTGCTCGGGGCCGAAGACGGCGGTCAGGTCGACCCGGTCGTCCTCGTGCATGACGTCGACGATGTGCCGCGCGTCCCGCGTGATACCGGTCGGATTGGTGACCACGCCCACGCGCTGCCCGTCGAGCGGCGCGTAGCCGTCCGCGGCGAGCCGTTCGAATCCCGTGCGCAGCCTCCGGCCGCCACCACGGGGTGCCGCCGGCCCGGAAGCGGCGGCCGCCGGTGCGGCGGAGGCCGCGAGCGCGGCCGTGGTGGTGGCGAACAGGCTCCGTCTGGACAGCTTCATACGGTGACCTCCGTGATCGCGGCGGGTGTCATGCCCACGCACGCTAGCGCGCGGGACCGGCCCGGGGAACGAACCTGACCGGCCCCGCGCCGAAGACCTCTTCCACCGCGCATACCGACCGGTTAGTCTGACGGCCGGAAGCCGCTGGGAGCCGCGTCGAAGGAGTCCGATGGTGCAAGCCGTGCAGGGTGCGAAGGTGGTCGTCACGGGAGCCGGGGGCGGCATCGGAGCGGCGCTCGCCCGCCGCTTCGCGGCCCAGGGTGCGCAGGTCGTGATCAACGACCTGGACGCGGACCGTGCGAAGGCCGTGGCGGAGGAGATCGGCGGGACCGCGGTCCCGGGCGACGCCTCCTCGATCGTCGCCGAGGCCCGGGAGGCGCTCGGCGGGACGGTCGACGTGTACTGCGCCAACGCCGGCGTCGGCCGTGACGGCGGGGAGCCCGGCGGACCCCTCGACGAGCAGGGCTGGGCCCTCTCCTGGGACGTCAACGTCATGGCGCACGTCCGCGCGGCGCACGCGCTGCTGCCGGACTGGCTGGAACGCGGCAGCGGCCGCTTCGTCTCCACCGTCTCCGCCGCCGGACTGCTCACCATGATCGGCACCGCCCCCTACAGCGTCACCAAGCACGGCGCCTACGCGTTCGCCGAGTGGCTGTCGCTGACGTACCGCCACCGCGGGGTGAAGGTGCACGCGATCTGTCCGCAGGGCGTGCGCACCGACATGCTCGACGCCAGCGGCAGCGCCGGCGACCTGGTCCTCAAGCCCACCGCGATCGAACCGGACGACGTGGCCGACGCCCTCTTCCGCGGCATCGAGGAGGACCGCTTCCTGATCCTCCCGCACCCCGAGGTCGCCGAGTACTACCAGGCCCGCGCCGCCGAGCCCGACCGCTGGCTCTCCGGCATGAACCGCATCCAGCAGCACTGGGAGACCACCCGCTGACAGGCCCGGCGGGTGCCGGCACGGACCCGGCCGTACCCGCCTGGCGCCCCGGGGAGACACCGGCCGCCCGCACGGATCCGCGCCGGGCGGAGATCCCGCCGCACGTGCCGGGCGCGGACAGTGGGAAGATCCTCCGTCGGGAGCGCGTTCCCGGCTCACGACCACGGACAGCGACATGGAAAGGCGGGTGGCGGCAGTGCCCAGGACGACGGACGGTGACGGGGCCCCCGTGCCGCAGCGGCTGCTGGCCGCCGCCACCCGGCTCTTCGCCGAGCAGGGCTACGACCGCACCTCGGTGCAGGAGATCGTCGAGGCGGCCGGCGTCACCAAGGGTGCGCTCTACCACTACTTCGGCTCCAAGGACGACCTGCTGCACGAGGTGTACGCCCGGGTGCTGCGCCTCCAGCAGGAACGCCTGGACCACTTCGCGGACGCCGACGAGCCCATCGAGAAGCGGCTGCGCGGCGCGGCGGCCGACGTCGTCGTCACCACGATCGAGAACCTCGACGACGCGTCGATCTTCTTCCGCTCCATGCACCACCTCGGCCCCGAGAAGAAACAGCAGGTGCGCGCCGAACGCCGCCGCTACCACGAACGCTTCCGCGCGCTGATCGAGGAGGGCCAGCGGGAGGGCGTCTTCTCCACGGCCACCCCGGCGGACCTCGTGGTCGACTACCACTTCGGTTCCGTGCACCATCTGTCGACCTGGTACCGCCCCGACGGCCCGCTCAGCCCCCAGGAGGTCGCCGACCACCTGGCGGACCTGCTGCTGCGCGCCCTGCGCCCCTGAGCCGCTCACCGGCCCCCGGGGGCGGCTGCCGAGAGCTGCCGCCGGTCCGCGCCGGACGGGAACCACCCGGCCGGAACCACTCGTCACTGATCACGGCCGCCCGGAACGGCGGGACAGGCATGAGTGAACCGACAGCGGGGGTCTTCGTGAAGCGTGCGTCTGCGGCAAGAGCGGGCCTGACGGTGGTGGCGGTGCTGACGATGCTGACGGCGGTCAGCGGCTGCCGGGAGGACGGCACGGCCCTCCCCGTCGCCTCCCCGAGCGGGCAGGGCCCCGGGGACGCGTCACCGGCGCCCTCGGCGGAGCCGAAGGGCCCGCGCACCCTGGTGGACGCCTCCAGCGCGGGCGGTCTGGGCAGACTGACGGGGGACAGGGCCCTGACGGACGCTCCCGTCGACCCGGGTGAGATGCGCGACGGCATGACGCTGGTCATCGGGAACTACGGGGACCCGGGCGGGCGGGGTGCGCCGGTGCTGTTCGAGGGCGTGGACCACGTGCCCGAGGACACCAGCACGCCGTGAGCACCTGTTCCGGGGCATGCTCGAGTACATCCAGTGGGACCCGGAGCTGGGACAGCCCCAGGCGGAGCCGGTGGACGCCGGACCGCTCGGCGGCTCGGTGGAGTGCCTGCTCGCCTCCCTGAGCGAGGACGGCAACGTCATCTGCGGGTGGGCCGACGAGGGCACGGCGGCCGTGGCGCTGTTCGAGGACAGCACGCTCGCCGACGCCGGAGAGCTCTTCGTGCGGATGCGCGGGGACCTGGAGCGCTGACCGGCCGAGGGGCGGGAACGGCGTCGGACGCCGTTCTCCCTTCGCCGGCCCGCGCCGGGACGGGGAGCCCGTAAGCCGATGGTGGGGGCGCCCGTCCGCGCCATGTCCCCCCACCGCGCCCCGCTGCCTGCCGCGCCGCCGCCGGAGCACCCGCTCCGGCGGCCGCCGACGACCGTGCCTACCGGTACTTCTTCAGCTCCCGGCGCGCCAGCGACCGCTGGTGCACCTCGTCGGGTCCGTCGGCGATCATCAGCGTGCGCGCACCGGCGTACAGCTCGGCCAGCGGGGAGTCCTGGCTGACCCCGCCCGCGCCGTACAGCTGGATCGCCCGGTCCAGGATGCCGACGACCGTGCGCGGGGTGGCGATCTTGATGGCCTGGATCTCGGTGTGGGCGCCCCGGTTGCCGACGGTGTCCATCATCCAGGCCGTCTTCAGCACCAGCAGCCGCAGCTGCTCGACCGCCACGCGCGCGTCGGCGATCCAGTTCTGCACCACACCCTGCTGCGCCAGCGCCTTGCCGAAGGCGTCGCGGGAGACCGCGCGGCGGCACATCAGCTCGATGGCACGCTCGGCCATGCCGATCAGCCGCATGCAGTGGTGGATCCGGCCGGGACCGAGCCGGGCCTGCGCGATGGCGAAGCCGCCGCCCTCCTCGCCGATCAGGTTCGACACCGGCACGCGCGCGTGGTCGAAGACCACCTCGGCGTGTCCGCCGTGGTAGTGGTCCTCGTAGCCGAACACCCGCATGGCGCGCGTGATCGTGACGCCCGGAGTGTCGCGCGGGACGAGGACCATGGACTGCTGACGGCGGATGTCCGCCCCGTCCGGGTCGGTCTTGCCCATCACGATGAAGATATTGCAGTCCGGATGCATCGCCCCGGAGATGTACCACTTGCGGCCGGTGATGACGTACTCGTCGCCGTCCCGCTCGATGTGCGTGGTGATGTTGGTGGCGTCCGAGGAGGCCACGTCCGGCTCGGTCATCGCGAAGGCCGAGCGGATCTCACCGGCCAGCAGCGGCTGGAGCCACTGCTTCTTCTGCGCCGCGTCGCCGAACTGCGTCAGCACCTCCATGTTCCCGGTGTCGGGCGCCGCGCAGTTGGTGACGGTCGGCGCGATCTGCGGGGAGCGGCCCATGATCTCGGCGAGCGGGGCGTACTGGAGGTTGGTGAGGCCGGCCCCGTACTCGTCGTCGGGGAGGAAGAGGTTCCACAGCCCCTGCCGGCGGGCCTCCGCCTTCAGCTCCTCCACGACGGGGACGTTCTCCCACGGCGACGCCAGCCCGGAACGCTGCTCGTCGGCGACCCGCTCGGCCGGGTGGACGTACTCGTCCATGAAGGCGAGGAGCTTGGCGCGCAGCTCCTCGGTGCGCGCGTCGAACGCGAAGTCCATGACTGGTCAGCCTTCCTGAAGAGTGGTCAGACCGTGCTCGATGAAGACCGGGACCAGTTCGCCGATGCGGTCGAAGCCGCGCCCGACCGTCTGGCCCAGCGTGTAGCGGTAGTGGATGCCCTCGAGGATCACGGCGAGCTTGAACCAGGCGAACGCCGTGTACCAGGACACCGAGGAGACATCGCGCCCGGAGCGGGCGGCGTACCGCTCGATCAGCTCGGCCGGCGCGGGATGCCCGGGAGCCTCGGCGGTCGTGGAGACGGGTGAGTCGGGCATGCCCAGCGGCATGCTGTACATCACCAGCAGGCCGAGGTCGGTGAGCGGGTCGCCGAGGGTGGACATCTCCCAGTCGAGGACGGCCTTGATCTCGTCGTCCTCGCCGATCAGCGCGTTGTCGAGGCGGTAGTCGCCGTGCACCACGGCCGGTGCGGGGGAGACGGGCAGCTCGCGCCCGAGGGCCGCGTGCAGTTCGTCGATCCCGGCCAGCTCCCGGTTGCGGGAGGCGTCCAGCTGCTTGCCCCAGCGCCGCAACTGGCGGTCCAGGAAACCCTCGGGGCGGCCGAAGTCCGCGAGCCCCACCTCACCGGGGTCCACCGCGTGCAGCTCGACCAGGGTGTCCACCAGGTTCAGCACGGCGTCCCGGGTGCGCCCGGGACCGAGCGGGGCGAGCTGGCCGGCCGTGCGGTACGGGGTTCCCTCCACGAATTCCATGACGTAGAAGGGCGCCCCGAGCACCTCCTCGTCCTCGCACAGCAGCACCGGCCGCGGCACCGGTACGGCGGTGGGGTGCAGCGCGCTGATCACCCGGTGCTCGCGCTTCATGTCGTGCGCGGTGGCCAGGACATGACCGAGCGGGGGGCGCCGTACGACCCACTTCGAGCCGCCGTCGGTCACCGCGTACGTGAGATTCGACCTGCCGCCCTCGATCAGCCGGCCGGAGAGCGGGCCGCTCACCAGGCCGGGGCGCTCCCGTTCGAGCAGGCCGTGAAGCCGGTCGAGATCGAGACCGGGCGGGTGGTCGGGGCTCATCGTCGCTCCTACGGGCAGGAAACAATACCCGCCCAATGATGCCGACCGGTCGGTATGTCGTCCAGAGCGAAGGCGAAACGTGACCCGGCCCACGATAGATGCTCGGGGCACCCGCAGGCCGTCCCGCCACCACGCGAATGGCGTGTATCGAGCGATCCGGCTTGCACGGCGCGGGCGGACCCCGGAGGGTCGGAGCCATGAAGGCGATCAGCTACGCACGGTACGGCGGCCCCGAGGTGCTCGAACTCGGGGAGGTCGACGATCCCAAGGTCGGGCCCGACTCGGTGCTGGTGAAGGTACGGGCGGCAGGCGTCAACCCGGTCGACTGGAAGTGCCGGGAGGGCTACCTCGACTCGGTCCTCCCGGCGGTCTTCCCCGTCGTCCCCGGCTGGGACGTCGCCGGTGTGGTGGTGCAACCGGGACCGGCCGTCCCGGAGTTCGACGTCGGTGACGAGGTGATCGGCTATGTGCGCGAGGACGTGCTCTCCCGGGGCACGTTCGCCGAGTACGTGGCGGCCCCGGTGCGCACCCTGGCGCGCAAGCCGCGCAGTCTGTCCTTCGAGGAGGCGGCGGGCCTTCCCCTCGCGGGGCTGACCGCCTACCAGGTGCTGCACCGCGTCCTCGGCGTCAAGCGGGGCGAGACCGTCCTGGTGCACGCCGCGGCCGGCGGGGTCGGATCCATCGCGGTCCAGCTCGCCGCCCACCTCGGCGCCCGGGTGATCGGTACGGCGAGCGAGCACAACCACGACTACGTACGCGGACTGGGCGGAGAGCCGGTGAGCTACGGCGACGGCCTGGTGGAACGGGTACGGGGTCTGGCCCCCGAGGGTGTGGACGCGGTGTTCGACACCGTGGGCGGTGACGCCCTCAGGGCCTCCGCGAACCTCCTGGCCCCCGACGGCCGCCTGGCCTCGATCACCGATCCGGAGGTGGTGGACCTCGGAGGTCACTACTGGTTCGTCCGCCCCGACCCCCAGGACCTGTCCCACCTGTCCGACCTGGCCGACCAGGGCGCCCTGACGATCCACGTCTCGGAGACCTTCCCCCTGTCCCGGGCGGCCGAGGCCCACCGCCTGAACCAGGAGGGCCGGACACGGGGCAAGATCGTGGTCACGCTCCCGCACTAGCCCGTCCGGGGGAGCTTGACCGCCTCTCCACACTCCTCCCCGAGCTCGAGGACTCGAGCCGGCCGCCCA
>NZ_NEUB01000286.1 GCF_002910825.1 Streptomyces sp. SM1
CACCGCTGGCCGCCGCCGTGTGCGTCTCGCGTCTGGTGGCCGGTGTCCACTACCCCTCGGACGTGGCGGCCGGTGCCGCCCTCGGGGCGCTCACGGCCCGGCTCGGCGCCCGCTGGATGAAGGGAGACCCCGCGTGACCCTCCTGGGCGAGCGCTCCGACCGCCGGCAGGCCGCACCGCCCGACCGGGGCGGCCTCCTCGTCGGCCTGCTCAGAACCGCCCGCCCCAAGCAGTGGGTCAAGAACGTCCTGGTGATCGCCGCCCCGGCCGCCGCCGGCGACCTGTTCTCCGCCGGCGCGCCGGCCCGGCTCGCCCTGGTCTTCGTCCTGTTCACCGCCTGCGCCGCCGCGGTCTACCTCGTCAACGACGCGCGCGACGCCGAGGCCGACCGCGCGCACCCCACCAAGTGCCGCCGCCCGGTCGCCGCCGGCCAGGTCCCCGTACCGGCCGCCTACGCCGCCGGAATCACCCTCGGCGTCCTCGCGCCGGCCGTCGCTGCCCGGCTGTGCCCGCCGGAGGTCACCGTACTGCTGACCGCGTACCTCGCCATGCAACTGGCGTACTGCGTCAGCCTCAAGCACGTTCTCGTCGTCGACCTCGCCGTCGTCACCACCGGTTTCGTGATGCGCGCGGTGATCGGCGGGCTCGCCCTCGGCATCCCGCTGTCGCGCTGGTTCCTCATCACCACCGGGTTCGGCGCGCTGTTCATGGTGGCCGCCAAGCGGTACTCGGAGGCCGTGCAGACGGCCGGGAAGGCGGGCGCCACGCGTGCGCTGCTCACCGAGTACACCACCGGCTACCTCCGCTTCGTCTGGCAGCTCGCCGCCGGTGTCGCCGTCCTCGGCTACTGCCTGTGGGCCCTGGAGGAGGGCGGGGTGCCGCACACCAGCGTGCTGCCCTGGCGGCAGCTGTCCGTGGTCGCCTTCGTCCTCGCCGTCCTCCGGTACGCCGTGTTCGCCGACCGGGGGACCGCCGGGGAGCCCGAGGACGTGGTACTGGGCGACCGCGCCCTCGCCCTCATCGGCGTGGTGTGGCTGGCGATGTACGCCGCGGCGGTGGCGGACTGGTGAGAGACCGCCTGCTCCGGCACCGGCGGGAGCTGCTCGGTTTCGCCACCGTGGGTCTGCTCGCCTACGCCGTCGACCTCGCCCTCTTCGTCTGCCTGCGCGGCCCGGGCGGGCTCGGCCCGCTCACCGCCAAGGCCCTCTCCTTCGTCGCGGGCTGCGCGGTCGCCTACGCCGGCAACACGCACGGCACCTATCGCGGCACACGTGTGCGCGGCGCGCGCCCCTGCGCGATGTTCTTCGCGGTCAACCTCGCGGGCGCCGCCGTACAGCTGCTCTGCCTGGCCGTCAGCCACTACGGGCTGGGTCTCACCTCGGCGCGCGCGGACACCGTTTCCGGCGCGGTGATCGGGATGGCGCTGGCCACCTGTGTCCGGTTCTGGGGCACCAGGACATTGGTCTTCCGGGATGCGGGCAGAGTCGCCTCATGGACTGGCTGAAAAGGCTCCCGGGCGTGGGGCCGTATCTGACGCGGCTGATGCGCACCCACGCGTGGCGTTCGTACGAGCGGCTGGACCGCGTGCACTGGACACGGCTGGCCGCGGCGATGACGTTCCGCAGTTTCGTCGCGCTGTTCCCACTGCTCACCGTGGCCGCCGCGATCGGTGCCGCCACACTCGGCCAGGGCGGGCAGGACGCCCTCCAGGACAAGATCGCCGACCAGGTGCCCGGCATCTCCGACCAGATCGGGGACCTGGTGCAGAACGCCGGCGCCGTCGGCCTGATCGCCGGTGCCGCCCTGCTGTTCACCGGCATCAGCTGGGCCGGTGCCATGCGGGACTGCCTCCGCGCGGTGTGGGAACTGCCCGAGGAGGAGGAGAACCCGCTGCTGCGCAAGGGCAAGGACGCGGGCATCCTGGTCGGGCTCGGCGGCGCGCTCCTGACCACCCTCGCCGCCTCCGCCATCGCCTCCGCGCTGATCGGCCGGATCAGCGACGCCATCGGACTGGAGAAGGGCGGCTGGGGCGGGATCGTGCTGCACGTGGCGGCGTTCGCCGTCGCCGTGGGAGCCGACTTCCTGCTCCTGCTCTACGTCCTCACCCTGCTCCCCGGCGTCGAACCCACCCGGCACCGGCTGATCGTCGCCGCACTCACCGGGGCGGTCGCCCTCGAACTGCTGAAGCTGCTCCTCAGCGGCTATGTGCAGGGCGTGGCCGCGAAGAGCATGTACGGCGCGTTCGGCGTTCCCGTCGCCCTGCTGCTGTGGATCAACTTCACCATGAAGGTGGTCCTGTTCTGCGCCGCCTGGACGGCGACGCGGAGCGGGCGGGAGGAGACGGACGAGGCGGAGGCGGACGGGACGGACGGGGTCACGGACGCGAGTGGCGGCGCACCAGGTCCGGCAGCGGCCAGCGCCGGTTGACCAGGAACGCACCGCCCGCGAGCGCCACCAGCACCCCGCCGATGATGCCCAGCGCGGTTCCCATGCCGTCCGTGGCGCTGCTCGCCGCGGCACCGGCGACCGGCTTCGAGCCGGCTCCGGCCCCGGCGCCCCCGGCCTCACCGGGGGAGGCGGACGGACCCGGCCGGGCGCCGGCCACGGCGGCGCTCTTCGGCGGCACCAGTTCGCCCACCGGCTCGACCTTTCCGGCCGCCTTGAAGCCCCAGTCGAAGAGCCGCGCGGTCTCCTTGTAGACCTCGTTGGACTCGTCCTTCTGCGGGTTCATCACGGTCACCAGCAGCACCTTGCCCCGCTGCTCGGCGACACCGGTGAAGGTGGCGCCTGCGTTGGTGGTGTTGCCGTTCTTCACGCCCGCTATGCCCTGGTAGACGGGCACGTCGGTGTCACCGCTCAGCAGCCGGTTGGTGTTCTGGATCTCGAAGGTCCCGCGGACCTTCTTGCCCTTCTTGTTCTTCTTCGTCTCCCCCGGGAACTTGGCCCGCACCGTCGAGGCGTACTCCCGGAAGTCCTTCTTCTGCAGCCCCGAGCGGGCGATCAGCGTCAGGTCGTACGCGGACGACACCTGTCCCTCGGCGTCGTAGCCGTCCGGGCTGACGGCGTGCGTGTCGAGGGCCTGGAGCTCCTCGGCGTGCTCGTTCATCTCCTCGACGGTGTTCTTCACCCCGCCGTTCATCGCCGACAGCACATGCACCGCGTCGTTGCCGGAGCGGAGGAAGACACCCAGCCACAGGTCGTGGACCGTGTAGGTCTCCTCCTCCTTGATCCCGACCATGCTGGAACCGGACCCGATACCGGCCAGGTCGGAGACCTCCACCCTGTGCCGCGTCGTCCCGGGCCACTTCGGCAGCAGCGTGTCGGCGAACAGCATCTTCAGGGTGCTGGCCGGGGCCAGCCGCCAGTGCGCGTTGTGCGCGGCGAGCACCTCGCCGGACTCGGCGTCGGCGACGATCCAGGACCGGGCCGACAGGTCCTTGGGCAGTACGGGCACTCCGGGCGCGAGATTGACCTGCGTGCCGGGCTGCCCGAGCCGGGCGCCGCCCACCGTCGACATGTTCGCCGGGGGCGTGGCCGACGGCGTGGTCGAGGGCGTGGTCGAGGGCGTGGGGGCCGCCACGGCGGCGGGCGCGGTCAGCGCGGTGGACAGCAGGACCGTGGCGGCAACCAACAGCCAGGGCCGGACGGTGTATTCGGGTGCGGGCACGGTCGGAAACGTACATGCCACACCTGAGGATGTCCCGCCCCGGTCCCCACCCCCGGCAGGGAACCGGACACGGGCCGGTGATACTGGACGCATGCCGTGCTCATCCGGGGGACATCCCCCGGACCCCCGGCCGGCCGTGGGGGCCCGGTGCTGCGATGAAAGGTCTGTCTCGGTGAAACTCAGCCGCCCCGTCTCCTGGTTCCTGCTCGCCTTCGGGGTGTGGAGCTGGATCATCTGGGTCACTTTCGTCAGGAACCTGGTCAAGGACGGCAGCGGTCTCGCGTTCGAGGACGGGAATCCCACGGCGTACTTCTTCGTTCATCTGACGCTCGCCGTCGTTTCTTTCGTATGGGGGACGGTCATCGGGGGCATCGGGTTGCGCGGACTGCGCGCACTGAGCCGGACGTCACGGACGACGTCGTAGCGCAAGGCAGGGGATCTCCGCACCGTGGCCATCGTTTTGGTACTCATCGCGCTGCTTGTACTGGCCGTCCTGGTCACGGGCAACCGGTATGTCTGGCGGCGTCTGTTCCGGGACACCACGCGGGGCCCGGGCGCGGTGCGCCGTGCGGGTGCGGTGCTGATCGCCGGGGGCTGGGCGCTGGCCGTCGGCGCGATGGTGGCGGGACGGGCCGGTGCTCCCTTCTGGCTCCAGCAGGTACTGGCCTGGCCCGGATTCCTGTGGCTGGCGCTGTCGATGTATCTGGTGCTGGGGTTGCTCGCGGGCGAGTTGGTGCGGCCGGTGCTGCGCAGGGTGCTGGAGCGGCGGGACCGGACGGCCGCGGAGGCGCCGGACGCGCCGGCGGACGCACCCGCGGAGGTCCCGGCGAAGCCCGAGTCGATACCGGCGGGACACGGTGAGCGGCCCGCGAAGGCCGACG
>NZ_NEUB01000022.1 GCF_002910825.1 Streptomyces sp. SM1
CCCCCGGCGAGCGGGGCACCGCGATCATCGCGGGCCACGTCGACAACGCCGACGGTCCGGCCGTCTTCTACTCCCTCGGCGCCCTGCGCAAGGGCAGCACCGTCGAGGTGGACCGGCGGGACGGCGGGGTCGCGGTGTTCACGGTGGACGCGGTCGAGGTGTACGACGCGCGGGACTTCCCCGACCGGAAGGTGTACGGCCCGGCGTCCCGCCCCGAGCTGCGCGTCATCACCTGCGGCGGCGGCTACTCCCCGACCACCGGCTACCGGGGCAACGTCGTCGTCTACGCCCACCTGACGGGCAGCCGGTAGCCGGTGGCGGTGGACCGGCCCCGTCCAGCGGGCCGGGGTGTGCCTCGCGGTCGGAGGTGCGCAGGCACCGCCTTCCGCCCCCACTCCCGCGCCTACGCCAGCCACTGCTCGTACGCCAGGTTCGCCACCAGCGCGAAGACGACCGTCAGCAGGACGACGCGGACGAAGCCGCTGCCCTTCTTCAGGGCGGTGTGCGCGCCGAGCGTGCCGCCCGCCAGGTTGAACACCGCCATCAGTGCCGCCAGCTGCCACAGCACCGCGCCCTGCCAGGCGAACATGGCGAGCGCGCCGGCGTTGGTGCAGCAGTTGACGATCTTGGCGGTGGCGGAGGCGGTGACCAGGTCGAGGTGGAGCAGCGCGGTGAGCGCCAGGACGAGGAACGTGCCGGTGCCGGGGCCGATGAGTCCGTCGTAGAAGCCGATGCCGAGGCCGGCCAGGCCGATCGCGGCGATGATCTGGCGGCGGGTGGCCGGGCCGGTGGCGGGGGCCGTGCCGAAGGCGGGGCGGAGGATCACGAAGGCGGCCACCCCGAGCAGCACCACCATGATCACCGGTTTGAGGACCTCGGTGCTCATGCCCGCCGCGAAGAAGGCTCCGGCCGACGATCCGGCGAGGGCGGCCAGGCCGATGCGTACCGCGTTCCCGACATCCACCGGTGCCTTGCGGGCGTAGGTCACGGCGGCGCCCGTGGTGCCTACGATCGCGACCGCCTTGTTGGTGCCCAGGGCGTGCGCGGCGGGGGTGCCGGCGGGCAGGCCGAGGAGCAGGGCGGGCAGGAGCAGCAGCCCGCCGCCGCCGACCACGGCGTCGATCCAGCCGGCGGCGAGGGCGGCCAGGCAGAGCAGGACGACCGCGGTCAGGGAGATGTCGGGCATGGGCGTGAGCCTAGGGACGAGATAGATGCTGCGTCCATCAAGATGAGCGTTTGTTGAGGTTGGCGCGGGGGCCGGCCTCCTCACACCGCCGCTCCGGGAGGCGCCCGGAACCCTCACACCCACCCCCTGCCCCCGCTGAGGGCAGCGTTCCGCGCGGGAAACAGAGGGGATGCTGCCGGGTAACACCCACGCCGCACGCTCAGGGACATGACCTCGAACGATCGTGTGGTGGTGATCGGCTCCGGCCTCGCGGGCGTACGACTCGCCCGGCGGCTCGGAGAGCTCGGCACGCCCGTGACGCTGATCGGCGAGGAGGAGCACCGTCCGTACAACAGGGTGCTGCTCGCCGAGGTGCTGGCCGGGCGCTACAGCCCCGAGGTGATCGCCCTGCCGGCGCCCGCGGAGCTCACCCGGGCCCGGGTCACCGGTGTCGACCGCGCGGCGCGCACCGTCACCTGCGCGGACGGCTCGGTGACCGGGTACGGCCGGCTGGTCCTGGCCACCGGTTCCAACCCGGTGCTGCCGCCGCTGCGCGGACTGTTCACCGCGGACCACGAGCTGCCCGAGGGCGTGCACGCCTTCCGCACCATGGACGACTGCCTGGGCCTGGCCAAGGCGGTCCGGCCCGGAGTGCGTGCGGTGGTGATCGGCGGCGGGCTCCTCGGGGTCTCGGCGGCCCGCGCGCTCGCCGAGCGCGGCGCGCAGGTGGTCCTCGCCCAGCAGTCCGAGCGGCTCATGGAACGCCAGCTCGACCCGGCGGCCTCGCGGCTGGTCGGGCGGCACCTGACCGGCCTCGGGGTCGAGGTGCACACCGAGTGCCGGGTGCGGGACGTGCGCTGCGTCGCCGGCGCGGTCCGCTCGGTGGAGATGGCCGACGGATACGCCCTCGACGCCGACCTCGTGGTCCTGGCCTGCGGGGTGCACCCGCGTGTCGGTCTCGCGCAGGCCGCCGGCCTCGACGTGCGCAAGGGTGTCGTCGTCGACGACGAGCTGCGCACCTCCGACCCGTACGTCCACGCGATCGGCGACTGCGTCCAGCACGCCGGCACGGTGTACGGGCTCGCCGCCCCGGCGCTGGAACAGGCCGACGCGCTCGCCGCGCTGCTCGCCGGGGACACCGCCGCCCGCTACACCGGCACCCGTTCCCTGACCCGGCTCACCCTCACCGGGCCGGGCGGCCCCTTCGGCCCCCTCGACCTCGCCGCGTTCGGCGAGACCGAGGCGCTGCCGGGCGACGACGTCGTGCAGCTCACCGATGCCACCCGGGGCACCTACCGCAAGGTCGTCGTCCGCGACGACCGCCTGGTCGGCGGGGTCCTGGTCGGCGAACTCGGCACCGTCGGCGCCCTCGCGCGCGCCTGGGAGGGAGCAGAGCCGCTCCCGTCCGCCGGCGGGCCCCTGCTCCACCTGCTCACCCACGACGGAGGCTCCTGATGTCCACGGACACACCGACCATCGTGCTCGTCGGCCACGGCATGGTCGGCCAGCGATTCCTCGAGGCGCTGGCCGAGCGCGGCCTGACCGCCACGCACCGCGTGGTCGTGCTGTGCGAGGAGCCGCGTCCGGCGTACGACCGCGTGCAGCTCACCTCGTACTTCTCGGGGAGGACCCCCGAGGACCTGTCCCTGACGGACCTGCGGCTCATCGAGGACCACGGGATCGAGCTGCGCGTCGGCGATCCGGCGGAGACCATCGACCGTGCGGCGCGACAGGTGACCGCCCGCTCGGGGCTGGTCGTGGGCTATGACGTCCTGGTCCTGGCCACCGGCTCCTACCCGTTCGTGCCGCCGGTGCCGAACAAGGACGCCGAGGGCTGCTTCGTCTACCGCACGATCGAGGACCTGCTCGCCATCGAGGAGTACGCGAGGACGTCGACGACCGGTGCGGTGGTCGGCGGCGGGCTGCTGGGACTGGAGGCGGCGGGCGCGCTCAAGGGCCTCGGACTGACCTCCCACATCGTGGAGTTCGCGCCGCGGCTGATGCCGGTCCAGGTCGACGAGGGCGGCGGCGCGGCGCTGCTGCGCACCATCGAGGACATGGGCCTGAGCGTGCACACGGGTGTGGGCACGCAGGAGATCCTGACCGATGCCTCGGGTGCCGTCACCGGCATGAAACTGTCGGACGGTTCCGAACTCGCCACCGATCTGGTGGTGTTCTCCGCCGGTGTCCGCCCCCGCGACCAGCTGGCCCGGGACTGCGGCCTCACCGTGGGCGAGCGCGGCGGCATCGCGGTCGACGAGCAGTGCCGCAGCGTCGCCGACCCGCGCGTGTTCGCGATCGGCGAGTGCGCGCTGGCCGCCGACGGCCGGGTGTACGGGCTGGTCGCGCCCGGCTACGAGCAGGCGGAGACGGCCGCGGCGGCCATCGCCGAGGACGAGTCGGCGTTCACCGGCGCGGACCTGTCCACCAAGCTGAAGCTGCTCGGCGTGGACGTGGCGTCCTTCGGCGACGCGCACGGCACCGCCGACGACTGCCTCGACGTCGTCTACTCCGACTCCCGCGCCGGCCTGTACAAGAAGCTGGTCATCGGCCGTGACGGCACGCTGCTCGGCGGCATCCTGATCGGCGACGCGGACGCGTACGGCACGCTGAAGGCCTTCACCGGCTCGGTCCCGCCGGTCTCGCCCGAGTCGCTGGTGCTGCCGGCCGGCGCCGGGTCGCCCGTCCAGCTCGGCCCGTCCTCACTGCCGGACGACGCGATCATCTGCTCCTGCAACAACGTCCGCAAGGGCACCATCCGCGAGGCGGTCACCGAACACAGCTGCACCACCGTGCCCGAGGTGAAGAAGTGCACCAAGGCCGGTACGACGTGCGGCAGTTGCGTCAAGGTGCTCGGCCAGCTGGTCAACGCCGAGCTGGAGGCGAACGGCGTCGAGGTCGACAAGGGCCTGTGCGGCTGCTTCTCCCAGACCCGTGAGGAGCTGTACGAGATCGTCCTCGCGCTGCGCGTCACCTCCTACCGGGAACTGCTCGACCGGCACGGCCGCGAGGCCGCCCGGGGCGGGGACGGCTGCGAGGTCTGCAAGCCGGCGGTCGGCTCGATCATCGCCTCCCTCGCCCCGGCGATCGGCGCCGGCACCCACGTCCTCGACGGCGAACAGGCGGCGCTGCAGGACACCAACGACCACTTCCTCGCCAACCTGCAGAAGAACGGCTCCTACTCGGTCGTGCCGCGCATCCCCGGCGGGGAGATCGCGCCGGAGAAGCTGATCGTCATAGGCGAGATCGCCCGCGACTTCGGCCTCTACACGAAGATCACCGGTGGCCAGCGGATCGACATGTTCGGCGCACGGGTCGAGCAGCTCCCCGTCATCTGGGCACGCCTGGTGGACGCCGGTTTCGAGTCGGGCCACGCCTACGGCAAGTCACTGCGCACGGTGAAGTCCTGCGTCGGGCAGACCTGGTGCCGGTACGGCGTCCAGGACTCCGTCCGCATGGCGATCGACCTGGAGCTGCGCTACCGGGGGCTGCGCTCCCCGCACAAGCTCAAGTCGGCGGTCTCCGGCTGTCAGCGCGAGTGCGCGGAGGCCCGGTCGAAGGACTTCGGCGTCATCGCCACGGCGAACGGCTGGAACCTCTACGTCGGCGGCAACGGCGGCGCCACCCCGCGCCACGCGGACCTGCTCGCGCAGGACCTCTCCGACGACGGACTGATCCGCCTCATCGACCGGTTCCTGATGTTCTACATCCGCACCGCCGACCGCCTGGAGCGCACCAGCGTCTGGCTGGACCGGATCCCCGGCGGCCTGGACCACGTACGGGACGTGGTGGTCCACGACTCGCTCGGCATCTGCGAGGAGCTGGAGTCCCTGATGGCCGCCCATGCCTCCGCCTACCGCGACGAGTGGGCCGAGACCATCGACGACCCGGAGAAACTCGCCCGGTTCGTGTCCTTCGTGAACGCCCCCGACACCCCCGACCCGGTGGTCGCCTTCGTCCCCGAGCGCGACCAGATGAAGCCCGACCTGCCGCTGCTGAACATCGGTCTGCGCCCTGCCGACGACATCCTGGAAGGAACCGCCACGCGATGACCCTGGTACTGGAGACCACCGATCTCAAGATCCAGCTCCGGCTGACGGACGACTGGTTCACCGTCTGCGACCTCAGCACGCTGCTCCCGGGCCGCGGAGTGGCGGCCCTCCTCCCCGACGGCCGCCAGGCCGCCGTCTTCGCCGACCGCACCGGGCGCCTCTACGCCATCGACAACCGCGACCCGTTCACCGGCGCGGCGGTCCTCTCCCGCGGCCTGACCGGCACCCACCAGGGCCGCCCGTTCGTCGCCTCCCCGCTCCTCAAGCAGCGCTTCGACCTGGAGTCGGGCCAGTGCCTGGACGACGAGACGGTACGGGTGACGGCGTACGAGGTGAAGGCGGCCTGACCGGCACGGGCGGCCGGTGACAGGGGTGGCGACGGCGACGCTCGGCCGCGTCGCCCGGCGCGGTGACCGGACGGCGAGGGTGGCGCCGGCCGGTACCCCCACGGTCACCGGCCGGCGCCCGCCTTCCCGGAGCGGCCACCGCGCGGCACCGCCGCACGTGCGCCGGCCGTGGGAAGGCCGTCCGGAGCGGGTACCCGCCACCGCCGCCCGCTTCCGCGACCGCCTCTACCTGGTCAACGCCCGCTTCACCAGCCCACAGACCCCGGAGACGACGTTCACGGCGGTGGCTGTTCCGCTGTAGCCGGCGGCCCGCACGCCTCGCGGGATGGTCACCCGGCGGTACTCCCCCGGTCACGAGGCGTCCACTCCACGCCCCTAGGTTCGCTGACCGCGCGTCCCCGCCGCCGACCGGCGGCGGGGCGGTCACGGCCACCTGGAGTGACAGTGGAACGTCGTACCTTCCTTCGTGCGAGCGCCGTCGGCGGCAGTTCCGCCGTTCTCGGCGGGACCTTGTGGCGCGGTGCCGCGTACGCCGCTCCCGCCCAGCCCGGCACCGGCCCGTACGGTCCGCCCGGGACCGCGGACGCCAACGGGATCAGGCTTCCCGCGGGGTTCACCAGCCGGGTGATCGCCCGTTCCGGGCAGCGGGTCGGAAGCACGTCGTACACCTGGCACAACGCCCCGGACGGCGGCGCCTGTTACACGGACGGAAGCGGCTGGATCTACGTCTCCAACTCGGAGATCAACCCGTCGGGCGGCGCGGGCGCGGTGCGGTTCTCGGCCGCGGGCGCCGTCACGGGCGCGTACCGGATCCTGTCCGGCACCCGGCAGAACTGCGCGGGCGGGAAGACCCCGTGGAACACCTGGCTGTCCTGCGAGGAGGTGGACCGGGGGTACGTGTACGAGACCGACCCGTGGGGTGTGAAGGCGGCCGTCCGGCGGGACGCGATGGGCCGCTTCAAGCACGAGGCCGCGGCGGCCGACCCGGTGCGCGGGGTGCTCTACCTGACCGAGGACGTCTCGGACGGCTGCTTCTACCGGTTCCGTCCCACCACGTGGGGCGATCTGTCCTCGGGCACGCTGGAGGTCCTGGTCGCGGGCAGCGGCACCAGCGGCCCGGTGAGCTGGGCGCGGGTCCCCGACCCCTCCGGCGCCACCGCCACCCGCGGCCAGGTCTCCGGCGCCAAGCGCTTCAACGGCGGCGAGGGCTGCTACTACGCGGACGGCACCTGCTGGTTCACCACCAAGGGCGACAACCGCGTCTGGCAGTACGACGCGGCCGCCCAGACCCTCGAACTCGCCTACGACGACTCGCTGGTGACGGGCGGGGGCGCTCCCCTGACGGGCGTCGACAACGTCACCGGCACCACCTCCGGCGACCTCTTCGTCGCCGAGGACGGCGGGAACATGGAGATCTGCGTCATCACCCCCGACGACGTGGTGGCCCCGTTCCTGCGCATCGGTGGCCAGTCCTCCTCGGAGATCACCGGGCCGGCGTTCTCCCCGGACGGCCGCCGCCTGTACTTCTCCAGCCAGCGCGGGACGAGCGGGCGTTCGTCCGGCGGGATCACGTACGAGGTGACCGGGCCGTTCCGGGCATGACGGAAGGGTGGTAGCGGAGCGCTACCCTCCAGTCACATCACGTTCACATCACAAGCCTTTCATATGCCCCATACGACACGAGTCCCCCAGTAGCTTCGTCACCCTCGCACCAAGCACACGCAATCGCCCGATCTGGGGGGCTCTCCGCCATGAACAACCCGTTCCGCACCTCCGCCGCCGCGGTCCTCGCCGCGCTCGCCCTGGCCGCCGTACCGGCCACCGCCGTGGCCCACGACGGCAACCACCCGTTCAAGAACTGCACCGAGGCGTACGACAACGGGTACAGCAACATCGCCAAGGGCGACGACCACTACGGCAAGCACCTGGACCGCGACAACGACGGCGTCGGCTGCGACCAGCCGCCCGCGGGCTTCACGCCGCACGAGGAGACCGCGGGCGACACCGGTACGGAGGCGGAGGACACCGGCGCCAAGGAGCGGAGCGGCACCGACCTCGCGGAGACCGGCGGCAGCGACGCCACCCCGTACATCGCGGCCGGCGGCGCGGCCGTCGTGCTCCTGGGCGGCGGCGTGATGATCGCGGCCCGTAGGCGGCGCGAGAACCGCTGAACCCGCCGGCGC
>NZ_NEUB01000287.1 GCF_002910825.1 Streptomyces sp. SM1
GTCCAGCGGACACCGCGCGAGGTCGGGCCATCGGCCGGCATTCCGCCGTTCCCGCCACCGCCGCGGACGCGGAAGCGCGCTGGGGATACGCCTCCGGGTGACCGGGGGCGGGAAAACCCGGCCGGCCTGACGGTCAGTCCGCCTTCGCGTACTCCTGGGCCATCGCGCCCGCGAAGTCGTAGACCACGACCTGGTCGTCCCCGACGACCCACGCGTCGTGGCCCGGCGGGCAGACGAAGACGTCGCCGGGGCCGACCTCGCCCTCGGCGCCGTCGTCCATGCGGATACGCAAGCGGCCCTGCACCACGTAGCCGTTGTGGTGAATCCGGCAGCTGCTCGTGCCGGCGATGGGGCCAACGGACTCCGACCAGCGCCACCCCGGTTCGAAGGTGGCCACGGCGAAGTCCAGTCCCGTCATGTGCACGGCCTCGAGATGGCCCCTGGGGAAATCGCGCCGCTCGTCGGGCTTCTCCAGCATCTTGACCTCGAACATGCCCTTCTCCCTTCCGGTCGTCACCCTGCACGACCGGGTCCGGTCTCCGTCCGCCCCTCACGGCACCGGCGGGGCCGGGCCCCACCACTTCATCGTCCGCCTGTCCGCTCGGGGCCGCCATTCGGGTGAGGAGCCGGGCGGGTCCGTCAGCCGCCGGGACCGCAGAGCCGCGCGAACCGCCCGGCGTCGATGTTGCCCCCGGACAGGATCAGGCCGACGCGGCGAGGGAGCGGGCCCGCGCGGCCGGTGAGCAGCGCGGCGAGCGCGGTGGCCCCGCTCGGTTCGAGAACGGTCTTCAGCCGCTCGAAGGCGAACCGCATCGCGTCCCTGATCTCGTCGTCGCCGACCAGCACGATGCCGTCGAGGAGCCGCCGGTTGACGGTGAAGGTCAGTTCGCCCGGGGTGTGCAGCGCCTGGCCGTCGGCGATGGTGTGCGGTACCGGGATGCTGACGCGGCGGCCCAGCTCCAGCGATCTTCTGGTGTCGTCCCCGGCCTCCGGTTCGACGCCGATCACCCGGGTGGCGGGGCGCAGGCCCTTGACGGCGGTGGCGCTTCCGGCGATCAGTCCACCGCCTCCGACCGGCGCGAGCAGCATGTCCAGGTCTCCCGCCTCCTCGACGAGTTCCAGGGCCGCCGTGCCCTGCCCGGCCATGACGTGCGGATGCTCGTAGGGCGGGACGAGGGCCAGGCCCCGCTCGGCCGCCAGGGCCTCGGCGAGGGCGACCCGGTCGCCGGTGTACCGGTCATAGGTGACGATCTCGGCGCCGTACCCCTCGGTGGCCGCCCGCTTCGACGGCGGGGCGTCCTCGGGCATGACGATGACGGCGGTGGTGCCCAGCTCCCGGGCGGCCAGGGCCACGGCCTGGGCGTGGTTGCCCGAGGAGTAGGCGGCGATGCCCCGGGACAGCTGGTCGGGGCCGAGCCGGGAGGCCGCGTTGTAGGCGCCGCGGAACTTGAAGGCACCGACGCGCTGGACGTTCTCGCACTTGAGGTGGACCTCGGCGCCGATGAGCGCGTCCAGGGTGCGGGAGCGCAGGACGGGGGTGCGGTGCGCGACGCCCTTGAGGCGTTCGGCGGCCGAGCGGACGTCGTCGAGGGTGATCGGCGGTGTGGTCGTCACGCGGTGCCTCCGGCGGAAGTGGGGTCGGTGGTCGTCCTGGACTGCGAGAGGTAGCTGTACGCGGAGGCGCGGGAGATACCGAGCCGGCCGGCGACCTGCTCGACCGCGCGCCGTACGGCGAAGACACCGCGGGCGTCCAGGTCCCGGAAGAGCCCCAGGCGTTCCTCGCGGTCGAGCTGTGCCCAGCCGCGCTGCTGCCGCAGCTGGTGGGCGTCGACGATCGCTTCGACCACGGAGTCGATGTCGTTGCCGAAGGTGGTCGTCGGCGGTTCAGCCGGACCGGTACCGAGACCGGCCAGCGCACCGAGCAGGGTGTGGGCCCGGCCGACGGCGGTGACGTCGACGTTGACGCACAGGGCGCCGAAGACCGCTCCCGTGGAGTCCCGCAGCACCATCGTGGAGGACTTCACGAGTGTGCCGTTCCCGGTCCGGGTGAGGTAGTTGAGCTCGTCCGCCGCGCCGTCGCCGCGGGCCAGCATGCGCATGCCGATCTCGCTCATCGCCCCGCCCACCGACCGCCCGGTCACGGACCCGGCCACGGCTACCACGGACCCCTCCGGGCGCCGGTAGTCGTGCAGCACCACCTCTCCCATCGGCCCGAACGTCGCGGCGATCCCGTCGACGACCGGCGTCAGCGCCGCGAGAATCGCGTCCCGTTCGGCGTCCCGCGCCCGCACGGGGGCCATGGGCCCACCTCCTGTCTTCTCCGCTGTTCTGTTCAGCCACCCTACTTGGACGTGGAGTCCATTGTCTGGATTTTCAGTCCAGATCGGGTGAGTCATCTAGTAGCCATGGCTACAGTAGCCATGTACTGTATTGCCATGGGTGCGGTGTACGAGGGCGCGACGCCCGGATTCCTGGTGTGGCGGCTGTCGACGAAGTGGCGTGTGGCGGTCGACCGGGCGGTGTCGCCCCTGGGGCTGACGCACGCCCAGTACTCCGTCGTCGCGACGCTGTACGGGATGCGGCGCTCCGGGGAGCGGCCCAGCCAGCGCCGGCTCGCCGACCACACCGGGCTCGAACCGCTCTACGTGTCGAAGCTCGCCCGCACCCTGGAGACCGCCGGCCTGCTGGAACGCACGCGCGATCCACGCGACCCGCGCGCCGTGCAACTGGCGCTCACCGAGCGGGGCGTGGAGGTCACCGGACAGGCGATCGGGATCGTGCGGGGGCTTCTGCGGCAACTGCTGGAACCCCTCGGCGGCCTCGACGGCCCGCGCGCCCGCGCGTTCGTGGACGACCTGACGACGCTGCTCGGCACACCGCTCGACCCATCGACGGAGACCACCGCACAGAACGAGACGGAGCAGCCATGACCTCCACCGCCACCCCTGTCGACGGCCGTGTCATCGGCCTGGCCCACTACGCGGGCCGCGCGGTCCTCGAAAGCGTGCTGGCCCGGTACGGCATCACCTTCGCGCAGTCCGTCGCCCTGCGCCTCGTCGCCGCGGCCGGCCATCCGGTCGGCCGCCCGGAGCTCGTGGGGCACGTCACCGGCTCGCTCAAGATCACCGGGGCGGACGCCTCCGGTGCGGTGGACGGGCTGGTCGGCTCGGGGCTGCTGGCCCCGCACGAGCCGTCCGCGGTGCGGATCACGGAAGCCGGACGCGCGGCGCAGGAAGGGATCACCGCCGAGACGGGGACAGTCTCCGCGAGGATCTACGCCGGCATCCCCGCGGCGGACCTCGCCGTCGCCGGGCGGGTGCTCGCCCTGGTCACCGAGCGGGCCGACGCGGAACTGGCCGCCCCGGCCGACGGTGCCGGGTAGCGGAATACCGCGGCGCCCGGCTCCGTTGTCGGCGTCGAAGGAGGCCACGAGTGGACACCATGTACTACGACCACGGAACGCCGGCCGAGCGCTGGGAGCGCGCCGGGATGTTCTTCGACGCCAGGGACTACACCGCCGCCGCGCGCGTCCTGGGCACCCTGGTCGAGGAGGTGCCGGAGCAGACCGGGCCGCGGCTGCTGCTGGCGCGCGCCTACTACCACTCGGCCCAGCTGCGCCGCGCGGAGACCGAGTTGAAGGTCATCGTGGAGCGCGACCCGGTGGAGCACTACGCCCGGCTGATGCTCGGGCGCACCCTCCAGCGGCAGGGGCGTGACGACGAGGCCCAGCCGCATCTGCGTATCGCCGCCGCGCTGGGCGGCGAGTTCGACGAGGAGTAGACCGCAGGAGGGTGCCCGGTTCCCCCACTGGGGGAGCCGGGCACCCGTGCGACGGGCTCGCGTCATCGCACCGCCGTGCCGGCCCCCTGCGTCCGGCGTCCCCGCCGGTGGGCGATCTCCCCGAGGATGATGTCGACGGCCAGGAACGCCGCCAGCGGGATGCCGAACAGCGGGACGAAGTAGCCCAGTACGGCGACCGCCGCCAGCAGGGGGACCAGGACCTGCGGGGGCACGTGCTGCCATGCTCCCCGGGGGACCGGCCGGCCGAAGGCGGAGCCGCGACCCCGCTGCCACCACATGCGGTAGCCCCAGAGGATCAGCAGGATCAGGGAGAGGGCGAGGACCATCAGCCCGATCTGGTTGGCCAGGCCGAACAGACTGCCGGTGTGCAGGTCGATGCCCCAGCGGGTGAGCTTCGCGAGGACCGGGTAGTCGGCGAACCGCAGGACGTCGGTGACCTCGCCGGTGGCGGGGTCGACCGCGGCCGAGTCCTGCTTCTCGGGCCAGTTGCGCTGGATCTGCTGGACGACGTACGCGGAGTTCTCGTCGGCGGGCGGCTTGATCTCCACCGGGTCGCCCAGACCCTCGGCCCGTGCCGCCGCGAGCACCTTGTCCAGCCCGGCTCCGTGTGCCGCGTCGCCCGGGGCACCGCCGGCCGCGCCGTGACCCGCGTGTTCACCGGCCGCCTCGGCCGACACCGCGGGGGTCTCCTGCCCGAGCGAGGTGCGCAGTTCACCGATGGTGGCGCCGGCGTAGGTGGACCAGGTGATGCCGGTCGCCGAGAGGAGGAGGAAACCGGTCGCCGCCCAGGCGCCCACACCGCCGTGCAGGCCCAGAGTGCGGCGCCGTCCGCTGGTGCGGCGCACCGTGCGCAGGGCGCGGCGCCGGGAGAACCAGAGCACCAGTCCGGCTGCCGCGATCACCCACAGCCAGCTGGCCGCGAACTCGCTGTAGAGACGGCCGGTCTGGCCGAGGTGGAGGTCGCGGTGGAACTCGTCGATCCACGTGCGCAGGGGCAACGCGCCCGAGGAGCCGTACTGTTCCAGCTCACCGCGCACCTCCGCGGTGTAGGGGTCGACGAACACGGCGAGGGTGTGGGCGGGGTCCACGCCCGGTATGCCGGACAGCATCACCCTGGTGGTGGCGCCCGCCTCGGGTGAGGGGCGTACGGCGGCGATCGTGCCGTCGGGGTGGTCCTCGCGGGCGGCGGCGACCTGCTCGGAGAGGGGGAGTTCGCGCTCGCCGACGGGGACGGTCAGCTCATGGTCGTAGACGATCTTCTCCGCCTGGAAGGAGGCGGCGTACAGCAGGCCGGTGAGGGCGGCGACGAGGAGGAACGGCGCCACCACCACACCGGCGTAGAAGTGCAGGCGCAGCACGAGGGGGCGCAGGGCGGCCCCCACGCTCTTCGAGGGTGCGGCAGTGGGAGGGTTGGGGCCTCGTCCGTGGTGGTCGAGGGAGCGGTGGTCATCGGTGGGGTTCTCCCGGGGACGTCTGATCGACGGGCATGGTGGTGCAGTAGTCGGGGCGGCGGGCGTCGAGTTCCCGGGAGAGACGTGTGATCTGTGGCACACGCGCGGGCCGTGCGATCCTGACGGTATGGAAATTCCGGACAATCGCGCACTCTTGGCCGAGCAGGTCGAGCAACTGCTCGCCGTCGAGGGGCCGTTGCCCATTGTCGCGGCCGGTGATCCGGTCCTGCGCGGCGGCAGTGAGCCGTACGACGGCCAGCTGGATCCCGCTCTGCTGGCCCGGTTCGTCGAGGCGCTGCGCATCACGATGCACGCGGCGCCGGGTGTCGGACTGGCCGCCCCGCAGGTCGGGGTGGGGCTGCGGATCGCGGTGATCGAGGATCCGGCGCCGGTTCCGGAGGAGGTGCGTCTGGTGCGCGGGCGGGTCCCGCAGCCGTTCCGGGTGCTGGTCAATCCCGTGTACGAGCCGGTCGGCGCCGGGCGGGCCGCGTTCTTCGAGGGGTGCCTGAGCGTGCCGGGATATCAGGCGGTGGTGGCGCGGGCCGCGCAGGTGCGGCTGACCGGGCAGGACGAGCACGGGCGGGCGCTGGACGAGGTGTTCACCGGCTGGCCCGCCCGGATCGTCCAGCACGAGACGGACCATCTCGACGGCACGCTGTACCTCGACCGGGCCGAGCCGCGTTCACTGTCCACCCATCAGGCCGCGGCGGAGTACTGGTCACAGCCGACGCCGGAACGGGCGGCACGGGCACTGGGTTTCGAACTGCCCTAGCCTCGCTCCGCGCGCGGCGGCAGGGCACGGCCCGGCCCTCCGGACGCCTCCCGCCCCGTACGACCCATGTCCCGTCGCCCCGGCCGTCGGCCCTCAGCCGGGGCGGACCGCGGCAGGCCCACACCGGGACCGCGACCGGGACCGGGACCGTCGGATCACACCGGTGAAG
>NZ_NEUB01000288.1 GCF_002910825.1 Streptomyces sp. SM1
CGTGGGGGTGGGGAGCGAGGGGGCCGGCTGCCCCGGCGGGGGAGAATGATTTCGCGGAGGACCTGCCCGGGTCGGTACGATCGCACTCATGCGTGCGCTCCGGTATGGCGCCGCGACCACAGCCTTCAGTCAGGAGAGACCGGTGTCAGACGTCCGTGTGATCATCCAACGCGATTCCGAGCGGGACGAACGCGTGGTGACGACGGGCACTACGGCCGCCGAGCTCTTCGCCGGCGAGCGCTCGGTCATCGCCGCGCGCGTGGCCGGTGAGCTCAGGGACCTCTCCTACGAGGTCGGGGACGGCGAGACCGTCGAGGCGGTCGAGATCTCCTCCGAGGACGGTCTGAACATCCTGCGCCACTCCACCGCGCATGTGATGGCCCAGGCCGTGCAGGAACTGTTCCCCGAGGCCAAGCTGGGCATCGGCCCGCCGGTCCGGGACGGTTTCTACTACGACTTCGATGTGGACAAGCCGTTCACGCCGGAGGACCTCAAGGCCGTCGAGAAGAAGATGCAGGAGATCCAGAAGCGGGGGCAGCGCTTCGCCCGTCGTGTGGTGACCGACGAGGCGGCCCGCGAGGAGCTCGCCGACGAGCCGTACAAGCTGGAACTGATCGGCCTCAAGGGCTCCGCCTCGCACGACGACGGCGCGGACGTCGAGGTCGGCGGCGGCGAGCTGACGATCTACGACAACCTGGACGCCAGGACCGGCGAGCTGTGCTGGAAGGACCTCTGCCGCGGTCCCCACCTGCCCACCACCCGCAACATCCCGGCGTTCAAGCTGATGCGCAACGCGGCCGCCTACTGGCGCGGCAGCGAGAAGAACCCGATGCTCCAGCGCATCTACGGCACCGCCTGGCCCTCCAAGGAGGAACTGAAGGCGCACCTGGAGTTCCTCGCCGAGGCCGAGAAGCGCGACCACCGCAAGCTGGGCAGCGAGCTCGACCTGTTCTCCATCCCGGAGCAGATCGGCTCCGGCCTCGCCGTCTTCCACCCCAAGGGCGGCATCGTCCGCCGGGTCATGGAGGACTACTCGCGGCGCAAGCACGAGGAAGAGGGCTACGAGTTCGTCTACACCCCGCACGCGACGAAGGGGAAGCTCTTCGAGACCTCGGGTCACCTGGACTGGTACGCCGACGGCATGTACCCGCCCATGCAGCTCGACGAGGGCGTGGACTACTACCTCAAGCCCATGAACTGCCCGATGCACAACCTGATCTTCGACGCGCGCGGACGCTCGTACCGCGAACTGCCCCTGCGCCTGTTCGAGTTCGGCACGGTCTACCGCTACGAGAAGTCGGGCGTCGTGCACGGTCTGACCCGGGCCCGCGGCTTCGCCCAGGACGACGCGCACATCTACTGCACCCGCGAGCAGATGTCCGAGGAGCTCGACAAGACCCTCACCTTCGTCCTGAACCTGCTGCGCGACTACGGTCTGACCGACTTCTACCTGGAGCTGTCCACCAAGGACCCGGAGAAGTTCGTCGGGAGCGACGAGGCGTGGGAAGAGGCCACGGAGACGCTGCGCCAGGTCGCCGAGAAGCAGGATCTGGAGCTGGTGGCGGACCCGGGCGGTGCCGCGTTCTACGGTCCGAAGATCTCGGTGCAGGCGCGCGACGCCATCGGCCGCACCTGGCAGCTGTCGACCATCCAGCTCGATTTCAACCTGCCGGAGCGCTTCGACCTGGAGTACACGGCCGCGGACGGCTCCAAGACCCGCCCGGTCATGATCCACCGTGCGCTGTTCGGCTCGATCGAGCGGTTCTTCGCCGTGCTGCTCGAGCACTACGCGGGCGCGTTCCCGGCGTGGCTCGCCCCCGTGCAGGCGGTGGGCATCCCGGTCGGCGACGCTCATGTGCAGTACCTGGAGGAGTTCGCGGGCGAGGCCCGGCGGAAGGGGCTGCGCGTCGAGGTGGACTCCTCCTCGGACCGCATGCAGAAGAAGATCCGCACGCAGCAGAAGCAGAAGGTCCCGTTCATGATCATCGTCGGGGACGAGGACATGCACGCGGGCACGGTGTCGTTCCGCTACCGCGACGGTTCACAGGAGAACGGCATCCCGCGTGACCAGGCGCTGGCGAAGCTTGTCGACGTGGTGGAGCGTCGCGCGCAGGTGTGACGTGGGCACGGGCGTGACCCGTGCACAGGTGTGACGCGGCCCCGCCTCGGCGGGGACCCGGCCCCCGGGACCTGTCCCGGGGGCCTTTTCCGCGCCCCAGGGGTGACGCCATATGCTGCACGCATGACGAGCGAGCAGGAACAGCAGCTGGGAGTGGGAACGCCCGACGCGTTCCAGCGCTTGTGGACTCCGCACCGGATGGCCTACATCCAGGGCGAGAACAAGCCGAGCGGCCCGGGCGCCGACGACGGCTGCCCCTTCTGCTCCCTTCCGGCCAAGTCCGACGAGGACGGGCTGATCCTGCGGCGCGGCCGGCGGGTCTACGCGGTGCTCAACCTCTACCCGTACACGGGCGGCCATCTGATGACCGTGCCGTACCGGCACGTCGCCGACTACACGGACCTCACGACGGCGGAGACCGCGGAACTCGCCGAGCTCACCCAGCAGGCGATGACGGCACTGCGTACCGCGTCGGGCGCGCACGGCTTCAACGTCGGCATGAACCAGGGCACGGTCGCGGGCGCGGGCATCGCCGCGCACCTGCACCAGCATGTCGTCCCGCGCTGGGGCGGCGACACCAACTTCATGCCGGTGATCGGCCACACGAAGGTACTGCCGCAGCTCCTGGCGGACACCCGCAAGATCCTCGCGGAGGCCTGGCCGGCATCCACCAGCCCGTCCGGCGATTGAGGGCCAGGCCGTCGAGGCCGATGCGGGCCCGTGACCGCGACGCAGCCCCCGGGCCCGTGACCGCGACGCAGCCCCCGGGCCCGTGACCGCCCGACCGCCGGAGGCCTACGCGTCGTACAGGTCGGCCTTCTTCGGCGAAGCGTCCTGCACCGCCGTGCTGAGGAACGACGACCGCGACCCGAACTTCTCCGTGTCCACCCCGTTCTCGTCCAGCACCTTGATCGCCGCCGAGTGCACCGCCCGCAGCACCGGCGCCGCCGCCCGCAGCGCGTCGTCCGCCATGAACCGGTGCCGCCACGGCTTGTCCGCCCACGCGTGCCGCAGGCCGAACGGCTCCGGCAGGGTCAGCTTGCCGCCCAGCCAGTACAGCAGCGGCGGGTACCAGGTCAGCGGCGCCCGGGCGGTCAGGCGGACCACCTCGTCCGCGTCGACCAGGGGGAGCTTCACCTTCCGGGTCTCCCAGAACCTGACCGACTTCTGGACCTCCTTCTCCTTCGCCGCGGGACCGCTGGTGAACAGGGAGTGCACCGGCCCCAGCGCGTGCCCGGTCACCTCGATGCGCAGCGTCTCGTGCAGCACGGTCACGGTGATCAGCATGGTGATCACCAGCTGGCCGTCCCACAGCGTCCACTGCACGCCCAGGTAGTGCCGGTCGCCGGCGCCGAACTGCTGCTTGTTGCAGATGTCCTGTATGGCGTGCGACTTGATCTGGTACGCCTCGACGTCCGTGCCCTCCGGCCGGGACACCGCCGTGGCGTTCTCCCCGATCGGCGTGACGATCCAGTGCCGTACCGACGGCTTGGGGAAGCCGCCGGTGTGCAGCGGGCCGCGCTCCAGCATCCGCAGCCGGTCGTGGATGGACCGGATGACGTCCCAGCTGCGGAACGGGTTGATCTCCCGGTCCTTGTCCACCGGCACCAGCTCCTCGGCGAGCTGCCAGCTGCCCCAGCGGGTGCCCATGCCGAGTATGCCCTTGGGGCCGGCGTAGAACACGGAGTTGGACTGCTGCTCCGCGCTGAGCCGGGCCAGGGACTGGCGCAGCTGCTCGGCCGCCGTCTCGCCGGGGCTGGAGGGAACCGCCTCCGGAACCTTGGCGCCGACGCTGCTGCCGGACAGCAGGCTGCTCCACCGCGCGCGCAGATCCGTCGCCGTGCGCTCGCAGATGCGCTTGGCCCAGAACCAGCCCACCACCGGGGCGACCACCGTCGCACGCGCGTACCAGCCCCAGAAGCCCTCGAACGGCATGCGGAGCAGGAACAGGACGGCGAGGGCGCCCACCCCGACCAGCAGGACGGTGGCGAGCGCGCCGGCCCGTTTGTCCTCGCGCCGGGACATCGTCGTACGGATCTGGAAGACCAGCAGCCAGACGATCAGACCGGGCAGGAAGAGCAGCCCGCACAGGACCATGACGGCGCTGAGCCAGTTGTCCCGCTCGCGGCGTATGCGGTGCGCCGCGAGCGCGTGCTCCACCACCACCTGCGGCTGGGTGCCGAAGGACTGGATGAGCGGTGCCCGCCCGGAGCCCAGCATCCGGTCGATGACCGCCCTGGAGAACGCCTCGCCCAGGTTGGGCCGGAACAGCTTGATCCGGGGCTTGCCGACCGCCGACTTGTGCCACTCGTTGTCGGCCTTGAGTATCTCGTCGGCCTCGTTGTCCCGGTAGGCCGCCGAGGCCAGCGCGAACGTCGGCGTCTGCCCCTCGTCACCTGTGCGCGGTACCTGCGGACCGAAGAAATCCGCGTAACCGCTCTCAACGGTCATTCCCGCCCCCGATCGCCGCGACTGTCGTCTTGCGGCCTTCCCGACTTCCGTGCCGCGCACACCTGTTGATCAGGTCTTCAGCGTATCCGCAGTCAGGGACCTGGCGTGGGTGGACCGCCGAAGCGGTCCTCCGGTACGAGGTGAAGCGTTGCGGAGCACGTCCGTGACGGGACGCGTACGCGGGCGCCCGCGAAGTCCTCCCGCGAGCGCCCGGCGCCGGCTACGAGGCCTTGTGCGCCTCCTCCTTGACCCGTTCCGCGACCTGCGGCGGCATGGGTTCGTGCCGCGCGTAACGGCGGCTGAAACGGGCGGTGCCGTGCGAGAGGGAGCGCAGGTCGACGGCGTAGCGGCCGATCTCGATCTCCGGGACCTCGGCCCGGATGAGGGTGCGCCCGCCGGCCGACTGCTCGGTGCCGAGCACCCGGCCGCGGCGGCCCGACAGGTCGCTCATGACGGGGCCCACGTAGTCGTCCCCGACCAGCACACCGACCTCGGCCACCGGCTCCAGCAGGTGGATCTTCGCGTCCGAGGCGGCCTCGCGCAGCGCCAGCGCTCCCGCCGTCTGGAACGCGGCGTCGGACGAGTCCACCGAGTGCGCCTTGCCGTCCAGCAGGGTCACCCGCACGTCGATGAGCGGATGTCCCGCGGCGACTCCCTTGCCGGCCTGGGCCCTGACGCCCTTCTCGACGGAGGGGATGAACTGCCGCGGCACCGCACCGCCGACCACCTTGTCCACGAACTCGACGCCCGAGCCGTTCGGCAGCGGCTCCACCTCGATCTCGCAGATGGCGAACTGCCCGTGCCCGCCGGACTGTTTGACGTGCCGGCCGCGACCGGCCGCCCTGCCGCCGAAGGTCTCCCTGAGCGACACCCGGTGCGGTACGACGTCGACCTGGACGCCGTAGCGGTGGCGCAGCCGCTCCAGGGCCACGTCCGCGTGCGCCTCGCCCAGGCACCACAGGACCACCTGGTGGGTGTCCTGGTTCTGTTCCAGCCGCATCGTCGGGTCCTCGGCGACCAGCCGGGCCAGGCCCTGGGAGAGCTTGTCCTCGTCCGGCTTGCTGTGCGCCTCGATGGCGAGGGGCAGCAGCGGGTCGGGCATCTCCCAGGGTTCCATGAGCAGCGGGTCGTCCTTGGCGGAGAGGGTGTCACCGGTCTCTGCGCGGCTCAGTTTCGCCACACACGCGAGGTCGCCCGCGATGACGTGCGGCACCGGGCGCTGCTGTTTGCCGAACGGTGTGGACAGGGCGCCGATCCGCTCGTCGACGTCGTGGTCCTCGTGTCCCCGGTCGGCGAGGCCGTGCCCGGAGACGTGGACGGTCTGGTCGGCGCGCAGGGTGCCGGAGAAGACCCGGATCAGGGAGATCCGGCCGACGTAGGGGTCGGAGGAGGTCTTGACCACTTCCGCGACGAGGGGGGCGTCGGGGTCGCACGGCCTGAGCTCGCGCGGCCTGCCGTCTACCGTGGTCACGTCCGGGGTGCCGTGCTCCAGCGGGGTCGGGAAGCCGCCGGTGATCAACTCCAGCAGTTCGACCGTGCCGAGGCCCTGGCGGGCGCCCTCGGCGGCGGGCGTGGCGGCCAGGACGGGGAAGAACACCCCGCGCGCGACCGCCCGCTCCAGGTCCTCGATCAGCGTCGCGACGTCGACCTGCTCACCGCCGAGATAGCGGTCCATGAGGGTCTCGTCCTCGCTCTCGGCGATGATCCCCTCGATCAGCCGGCCGCGGGCCTCCTCGATCAGGGGCAGCTGCTCCTCGTCCGGCTCGGCCTCCTTGCGCTCGCCGCCGGAGTAGTCGAACAGTTTCTGCGACAGCAGTCCGATGAGTCCGTGCACGGGCGCGTGCCCGTCGGGCCCCTCGGGGCCGTGCAGCGGCAGGTACAGCGGCAGCACGGCGTCGGGGTCGTCCCCGCCGAAGGCCTCCGCGCAGACGCGGGTCATCTCCTCGAAGTCCGCGCGGGCCGCCTCCAGGTGCGTGACGACGATGGCGCGCGGCATGCCGACCGCCGCGCACTCGTCCCAGACCGCGCGGGTCGAGCCGTCCACGCCGTCCGAGGCCGAGACGACGAAGAGGGCCGCGTCCGCCGCTCGCAGACCGGCCCTGAGTTCCCCGACGAAGTCGGCGTATCCGGGGGTGTCCAGTACGTTGATCTTGATGCCGTCCCATGCGAGGGGCACCAGGGAGAGCTGGACCGAGCGCTGCTGCCGGTGCTCGATGTCGTCGTAGTCGGAGACGGTGCCGCCGTCCTCCACGCGGCCCGCCCGGTTCACGGCCCCCGCGGTCAGCGCGAGAGCCTCCACCAGTGTCGTCTTGCCCGCTCCGGAGTGGCCGACCAGCACCACATTCCGTACGGACGTGGGGTGGTCGGCCGCCTGTGCCCTGCCGGCGGCCCCGGGGTGTGTGTGCGCCTTGTCGCCCATGATCCTGCCTCCCGTGCACGGTGAGGTCACTGTGGGCGCGGACCCGCGGAATCCGCGTGCGGTGCGGCTCCGGCGACGCCCGCGGTCTTTCGAGCTTTCCACTCCCGTCACGGTGCGTCCATACGAACGACGCGATCCCGGCGTTCCGCCCTTTCACGGCGCCGCGGCGGAACGTCCGGCGGACCCCGCGC
>NZ_NEUB01000023.1 GCF_002910825.1 Streptomyces sp. SM1
CGGGGGCGGGGGCTCGGACGGGAGGGGGCAAGCAAGCGCTTAGACAGTTGCGGTCCATGTCACATCGCGAGAACCGTGACCCTGCTCATACGGCCGGGTAACTTCCCAGGAGGCCCCGCACCAACCCACGCCGCCCTCACACCCTCTGGAGCCGTGATGCCCGAAGCCGTGATCGTCTCTGCCGCCCGCTCCCCCATCGGCCGCGCCTTCAAGGGCTCCCTGAAGGACCTGCGCCCGGACGACCTGACCGCCACGATCATCCAGGCCGCCCTCGCCAAGGTCCCCGAGCTGGACCCGGGGGACATCGAGGACCTGATGCTCGGCTGCGGCCTCCCCGGCGGCGAGCAGGGCAACAACCTCGGCCGCGTCGTCGCCGTGCAGATGGGGATGGACCACCTCCCCGGCTGCACCGTCACCCGGTACTGCTCGTCCTCGCTGCAGACCTCCCGCATGGCCCTGCACGCCATCAAGGCCGGCGAGGGCGACGTCTTCATCTCGGCCGGTGTCGAGACGGTCTCCCGTTTCGTCAAGGGCAACTCCGACAGCCTCCCGGACACCCGCAACCCGCTGTTCGCCGAGGCCGAGGCCCGTACCGCCGCCGTCGCGGAGTCGGAGGGCTCGACCTGGCACGACCCGCGCGAGGACGGCCTCGTGCCCGACCCGTACATCGCGATGGGCCAGACCGCGGAGAACCTGGCCCGCCTCAAGGGCGTCACCCGCCAGGACATGGACGAGTTCGGCGTCCGCTCGCAGAACCTCGCCGAGGAAGCCATCAAGAACGGCTTCTGGGAGCGCGAGATCACCCCGGTGACCCTCCCCGACGGCACCGTGGTCTCCAAGGACGACGGCCCCCGGGCCGGCGTCACCATGGAGGGCGTCCAGGGCCTCAAGCCGGTCTTCCGCCCGGACGGACTCGTCACCGCCGGCAACTGCTGCCCGCTCAACGACGGCGCCGCCGCGCTCGTCATCATGAGCGACACCAAGGCCCGCGAGCTCGGTCTCACCCCGCTCGCCCGGATCGTCTCCACCGGCGTCTCCGGCCTCTCCCCGGAGATCATGGGCCTCGGCCCGGTCGAGGCGAGCAGGCAGGCCCTGTCCCGCGCCGGTCTCACCATCGACGACATCGATCTGGCCGAGATCAACGAGGCGTTCGCCGCGCAGGTGATCCCCTCCTACCGCGAGCTCGGCCTCCCGCTGGAGAAGCTGAACGTCAACGGCGGCGCCATCGCCGTCGGCCACCCCTTCGGCATGACCGGCGCGCGCATCACCGGCACGCTGATCAACTCCCTCCAGTTCCACGACAAGCAGTTCGGTCTGGAGACGATGTGCGTCGGCGGCGGCCAGGGCATGGCGATGGTCATCGAGCGGCTCAGCTGACCCACCCGCCCGTGACGGCGACCGTACGGTAGCCGTCACGGCACCCTGCGTGAGACATCGGCCCGGTACCCCGGTCACCCCGGGATCCGGGCCGTTTCGTGATCCAATCTCCCCCAGGATGTGACCTATCCCTCCCGCCGGAGGGATCCCGCAGGTCAGCATCGTTCCCCTACCCGGCCCTGAACCAAAGAGCTGTCCGTTTCGTGACGTTACGCACTGACAGAAGGTCAGTCCGCCCTTCAAGCTGATGTAGGAAGTCGGGGGTCGACTTTGAACCGGGAGTACGTCAGTGAGCGCCATGCCGATCGCCCTGCTGATCACCACGGCCGCCACCGGCGCCGTGGGCGTCGCTGTGCTGCGCAGCATCATGGTGCTGCGCCGACAGGTCGCCGCCCTGCACGCCGAGCTGGCCAGGAACCAGGCCGCGGGCACCCGCGCGCACGTTCCAGCCGCCCGCGCGGCGGACGCCGCGGAGATACGCGCGGCCGTGGCCGAGGCGCTCGCCGAGGAGCGGGAGCGCGAACTCGCCGAGGCGCGGGCCTTCTGGGCCGCGCAGGAGACCCATGACGCCTCCGACGCGCCGTCCCTGCTGGGCCTGGCCGACAGTGAGCTGTTCCTGCCGCGGCAGGCCGATTTCGTGGGTCTGGAGCCGGTGAGCGAGCCGGCCGCGGACACCGAGGAGCACGCCGGGGACTCCCCCGAGCTGGCCGCGGCCCGCCGCCGCCACCCCTCGCACCCGGACTTCGTACCGAACCCCTCGCCGGTCGTGAACGACCACGAGCGCACGGTGACCACCCTGGAGGAGCTGGCCGGCTCCCGCACCGAGCTGACCGACGTCCGTCCGGGCCCGCTGGGCACCCTGGACGTCTATGTGTTCGCCGACGGGACGACGCTGTGCATGACGCCGGGCCACCGCGAGACCGCGGAGCGCCTGGCCGCGGCCCTGCTCGCGGGCGAGACACCGTTCCTGCTGGGCGGCTCCGGCATCTCGGGCGCGTACACGCTGACCTTCTCGTGCGGCGAGGAGAGCGTCTACATCCTGGCGGACCGCGTCATCGCGTCCCTCTGACCCGGCCCGGCCGTCCGGCCGCACCGCCGCCCGGCCGGCTACACCCCGGCGCGTTCACGCGCCTCCTCCACCAGCCGCACGGCCTCCTCGACGCCCTCGTCGCTCGTCAGCACGAGGGCGAAGTCGTGCCCGGCGACGGTGATCTGGTCGGCGGCGGCGAACATGCCCGCGTCGGGCATCTCGCGGGGCGCGCCGCCCGGCTCCTCCGCCAGCTGGGTACGCCGTGCCAGCTCCCTGGCCAGGGCGAGTGCCTCGGCGGCCCCGCTCCGTTGCAGCCGGCTCTGCGGCGCGGCCCGCAGACGGTCGGCGAAATGATCCACGGCACGGGTGAAGGGCGTCGTATCAACCACGCGGCGAGCGTACGCGGCGGGGCAGGACTGTTGCCAACGGACGGACGCTCAGGCACGGTGACCTGAAGGACCGGCTTACATCCCAGCGTCCGGAGGCGCCGATGTCCCAAGTCTTCTCCGCAGAGACCCATCGCAACATGCTCGCCCGCATCCCGCACTGCACCGGTCGTGAGATCTCCGACTGGCTGCGCACCGTCGAGGAGGGCCCCTCGCTCTTCCGCTTCGAGGAGAAGGTCAGCTGGCTCCGGCACGAGTACGACCTGGCGTACGGCCACGCCAAGGCGATCGTCCACGAGTACGACCTGAGAAGGGCCGCGCGCAAGCTGCTCTAGCGCGCACGACGAAGGGCCCCGGTGTGGAACCGGGGCCCTTGCGCGTACCGTCGGCGGCGTACGGGACGCCGCCTGTGGTCAGTCGCTGCTGTTGAAGATCGCGATGAGCCGCAGGAACTCCATGTAGATCCACACCAGCGTCAGCGTGAGGCCGAAGGCGGCGAACCAGGCCTCCTCGCGCGGCGCACCGTAGGCGATGCCGTCCTCGACCTGCTTGAAGTCCAGGGCGAGGAAGCAGGCACCGAGGATGATGCCGACGACGCCGAAGATGATGCCGAGCGGGCCGCTGCGGAAGCCGAGGCCGTCACCGCCGCCGATCACCGCGAACAGCAGGTTCACGGCCATCAGCAGGATGAAGCCGAGCGCGGCCGCCATCACGAAGCCGTAGAAACGGCGGTTGACGCGGATCCAGCCCGCCTTGTACGCCACCAGCACACCGGCGAAGACCGCCATGGTGCCGAGCACGGCCTGCATGGCCGCCCCGTCGGCGATGCGGTTGTCGACGATGCTGGAGATGACGCCGAGGAAGACACCCTCGAACGCGGCGTACGTCAGGATCAGCGCGGGGGTGGGCTTGCGCTTGAAGGACTGCACGAGCGCCAGGACCATGCCGATCAGCGCGGCACCGATGCCGATGCCGTAGGACCGGCTGATGTTGGCGTCGTCGACCGGCAGCAGCGCCCAGGAGAGCGCGGCGGTCACGATGAGCAGGCCGAGCGTGCTCGCCGTGCGGATGATGACGTCGTCGATCGTCATCCGGCCGGTGGTGGCCGGCGCCTGCGGCGGTGCGCCGTGCTGCTGGTCCGCCTGCGCGTAGGGATTCTGGGCGTACGGATTGCCCGTCGGCTGCGCGTACGGGTTGGCCTGCGTGGCGACAGCGGGACCCCCGGCCTGCGGCGCGGCGTTGAAACCCGCGTAGCCGTTGTCGCGGCTGAACCCCCGTCGCGAGAAGACCGGGTTTCTGCTCCTCATTGCACTCCTCCATGGCCACTCGGTGCGGCCTTGGCTCAAGAGTAATAGGTAGGCAAAGGATTGACCCTATTGCTTGGAAGGATCTTTCCCTCTTCATGCTGCGCAACACGCTACGCGGCCCGGTGATTCCCCTCACCACGGGGGAGCGGACCATGACCGACCCGGTACCTCCCCGGAACCGGCAGGAGACCGTCCGCTTACTCCAGCGGGAAGCCCGTATAGGCCTCGGCGAGCTGGAGGGCGATGAGGTCCTTGCAGATCTCGGTCTGCGCGTAGACCGTCACGGACCGCCCGCCGGTGAGCCCGGGGAGGTCGACCCGGTGCCGCCGCCGGTCGAAGCGCAGCTCGATCCCGTCGTGCCGCAGTCCCTCCCGGTCCATCCGCGCCCCGGCCCCGGCGGACCGCAGCACGTCCACGGTGCCCTGTTCCAGCACCCCTGCCCGCTGCCGCCGCTCGGCGTAGTCCCGGTCCCGCGCCTCCAGGACGACCGACTCGGTCCCGGCGCCGTGCAGCAGCCGGGCGAGCAGCAGCCCGGCCGGCCCGGCCGGCCCGGCCGGCCCGGCCCGGCCCCGATGATCCCCACGGTGGTACGCATCAGTCGTCCCCTTCACCACGCCGGACGCGAGTTTCCAGCCGCGTACGCCCGGTGTCAACGGCACGCCGCAGATGGCGGACGCCCCCCGTTTCCGACGCTCCGGAGGCCACGGCCGGCCCGCCGCCGGGAGCGGCTTGCGCTCGTGTGGTGCCGCGTCACTGGCCCCGGCGCGGCCGCCGTCCTAGGTCCTGTCGTCAGACTCCCGTCGTCGCCCGGAGGGCGGCCCCGCGGCGTCAGGTGCGTGCTCTCGGTGTGCCGGGCCCTGGCCCTCGTACTGGATGTACTCGGGTCAGGGCCCGGTGCGGCGAGAGTGCGTGCATGGCGTCGCGGGGCAGACGGGAGTCTGACGACAGGGCCTAGGGGATCCGCAGGGAGCACACCCTGCTCCCGGGGTCGAAGAGGCGCAATTCCCTGATCATCTTGTGGGCCAGGAACAGATGGCCGCGCTGGTCGGGGTGGAGCCCGTCCCCCAGGAGGTCCAGGGGCACCTCGCCCTCGTGGGACGCCGTCCAGTGGGCGTGGTGATCGACGAGTACGACCTTCCGCTCCGCCGCGACCTCCCGCATGATCCGGGCGTAGTCAGCGAGGGCCGAGCGTTCCGGCCAGCGCGAGACGTCGATCGGGTTGGGTGTCTGGAGCACGGGCACCGCCCCGCCCGGCAGCCTGCGGACCGCCTTGACCAGCTTGACGAGGTTCGCTCGGTAGACCGCCGGGCCGATGTCCGGGGCGGCGGCGTCGTTGGTGCCCAGCATGATCGACACGACCTGCGGCGAGAACGCCGTCACCCGCTGGGCGAACGCGTCCACCAGATCGCCGGTGGTGCCGCCGCTGACCCCGGTGTCGAGCACGAAGTCGGTGTACTTGGGCGTGCCCAGCTCGTAGCGGATCCGCTCCTGGAAGTGCTCGACGTAGCTGCGCCAGCCGTTGGTCCACCGGGCGCCGTGCGTGATGCTGTCGCCCGTGAGCACCCAGGTCGCGGGAGTGGCGGAGTTCAGGATCCGGGAGAGCCTGCCGGCGTCCGCGAGGTCCACCCGGGCGCTCTCCGCGCCGGCCTCCGCCTCGGTCAGCACCCGGTCGTAGACGGCGGCCCTCCTGATGTCACCGGTGAAGAACCACTCCCCGCCGGCGTGGTCGCTGTCGAGGTTGCGGGCGATGTTGAGCGCGGACAGCCCGGTGACCGAGGCGAAGAAGCCGCCGCCCGGCACGGTCAGCACCGGCCGTCCGTCGGCGTGGAAGGTGGTGCGCCCGCCGCCGGCCGTCACGGCGACGGTGTGCCAGGCACCGTCGTCGTACATCGTGCGGGTGAGGTGGTTCTGCCGGACGGCACCCTTGTCCCGGACGGAGAACTGCAGCGCCCCCGCACTCAGCCCGAGGGTGACGTTGCTGGAGGGTTCCGACGGGTCCGACGCGCTGAGGAGCGTCATCGACCGGTTGTGGCCGGTGGTCCTGAAGGTGACGAGGACCGTCCCGGTGCTCAGTCCGCCGACGGCCGCGGCCCCCGAGGACAGATCGGTGTACGACGTCCCGTCATAGGTCTTCTCGACGCGGTGGTCCAGCACCGGCCGGGTGTTCCGTCCGGCGGACGCGCGCCCCGGCGCGGCGACCCCGGCGGCCATCACACCCGCGGCGGCGAGCACGGATCGTCTTCGCATCGTTCATCCCTCCCACAGGGAGGCGGCCCCGACGCGTCACATCCCACGCCCTCCGCCTCCACCTCGGACCCGGACTCGGATTCGCTCTCGGACTCGGACTCGTTTCTCGTACTCGTACTCGTACTCGTACTCGTACTCAGGTCACGCGAGCGGACGATGCGCTCATGCTAGTGAGGAACGCCGTACCCCCGGCGGACTCCTGATGAACAGGCGCCGGCCGGCGACGGCATCGGCCGGGTCTGTGCGCGTTAAGGAATGCGATGCGCCCTCACCGTTCGGGCGAGACAGGGCCGCGGTGGGGCGTTCTCGCTGATCAAGAACGAGAGCGTGGTGGTGCCCGGAGCCGGACTTGAACCGGCACGCCCGCTCAGGGGCAGCGAGGTTTAAGCTCGCCGTGTCTGCATTCCACCATCCGGGCAGGCCATGGGCTCCGCTTCGCGGCTCCGAGCCTATCGGTGACCCCCTCACCGCCGACGGCGGGATGGGCCGATCTTGTCTTATTTTATTGGCGCCTGAGGGACCATCAGCACATGGAACGCGCCGTCAGCACGTGCCAGCAGCCTTACGGCTGACGCACCGCCATGTACGCGGAATGACGGAATTTCACCGTCCGAACAAGGGCGCTCCACCCGTTCTCGACATCGTCCGGCTCAGGGTGCGCCGTCATCCCCAGGTATGACGGCGCGCCCCGCGGTCAGCCCCGAGTCGCCCCCCGGAACCGGAGCAGCGGGTGACTACACAGCGGCAAAGCGGCGGAAGGATGGATGACGTCCCCGAGCACACGTCGTCCCGACAGGAGCGTCCATCCCGTGACCACCGCACCTACCGCCGACCGGACCACCACCGTGGCCGCGCGCGCCACGGAGCTCTCGAAGATCTACGGCCAGGGCGAGACCCAGGTGGTCGCCCTGGACCGGGTCTCCGTCGGCTTCCGGCAGGCCGAGTTCACCGCGATCATGGGCCCCTCCGGCTCCGGGAAGTCCACGCTGATGCACTGCGTGGCCGGCCTCGACACCTTCTCGTCGGGTTCCGTGCGCATCGGCGAGACCGAACTGGGCTCGCTGAAGGACAAGCAGCTGACCAGGCTGCGCCGGGACAAGATCGGCTTCATCTTCCAGGCGTTCAACCTGCTCCCGACACTGACCGCCCTGGAGAACATCACCCTCCCGATGGACATCGCCGGCCGTGAGCCGGACAAGCAGTGGCTGGACACCGTGATCCGGATGGTGGGGCTGGCGGACCGGCTGAGCCACCGGCCCTCCCAGCTCTCCGGCGGCCAGCAGCAGCGGGTCGCCGTGGCACGGGCGCTGGCCTCCCGGCCCGACATCATCTTCGGTGACGAGCCCACCGGAAACCTCGACTCCCGCGCCGGCGCCGAGGTGCTGGGCTTCCTGCGCAACTCCGTGCGCGAGCTGGGGCAGACGGTGGTCATGGTGACCCACGACCCGGTCGCCGCCGCCTACGCGGACCGCGTCATCTTCCTCGCGGACGGCCGGATCGTGGACGAGATGGACGGGCCGACGGCCGACTCGGTGCTCGACCGGATGAAGCGGTTCGACGCCCAGGGCCGCACCAGCTGACACCCGGCCCGCTGCTCCGCCCGCCCTCCCCCTCCCCCCAGACCTCTGATCCGAGAAGACTCCCATGTTCCGTACCGCCTTGCGCAATGTGCTCGCGCACAAGGCCCGGCTCCTGATGACCGTGCTCGCCGTGATGCTCGGCGTGGCCTTCGTGTCGGGGACCCTGGTCTTCACCAACAGCCTCTCCGCGGCCCTGCAGAAGCAGTCCGCCAAGGGCTTCGACCACGTCGACGTCGCCATCACCCCCGAGTGGAGGGAGGCCGAGGGCGGCAGGACCGGCGAGTACTACGAACTGACCCGCGAACTGGTCGACGACAGCGCCGCCGTGCCCGGCGCCGCGCAGGCCATCGGCACCGTCCAGGGCTTCACCGCGATCGCCGGCAAGGACGGCAAGCTGCTCGGCAACGGCTTCCAGTCGCAGGGCGGCAACTACTGGGGTGCCAAGGACCCCCGGTATCCGCTGGTCAGCGGTGTCGCGCCGAAGAACGAGGGCGAGATCCTCATCGACTCCGAGACCGCGAAGCGGGCCGGGTACAAGGTCGGTGACACCGTACGGATGTCGGTCGACGGTCCCGTCCTGGAACCGGAGATCACCGGCATCTTCACCACCGACGACGGCAATGTCGCGGCCGGCGGCAGCCTCACGCTGTTCGACACGGCGAGCGCGCAGAAGCTGTTCGGCAAGGCGGGCGTCTTCGACGAGATCGCCGTCAAGGCGAAGGACGGCGTCAGCGACACCGCGCTGCGGGCCCAGCTGGAGAAGGCGCTGCCCTCCGACGCCGTGGAGACCACGACCGGCACGAAGCTCGCCGACGACCAGTCGAGGGCGATCGCCTCCTCGATGAGCGGACTGAAGCAGGGCCTGCTGGTGTTCGCCGGGATCTCCCTCTTCGTCGGTACGTTCATCATCGCCAACACCTTCACCATGCTGGTCGCCCAGCGCACCAAGGAACTGGCCCTGATGCGCGCGGTCGGCGCCTCCCGGCGCCAGGTCACCCGGTCGGTGCTGATCGAGGCGTTCGCGGTCGGCACGGTCGCCGCCGTCGCCGGACTCGTCGCGGGTGTCGGCATCGGCGTGGGGCTGCGCTCACTGATGGGAACGCTGGACGCGCCCATGCCCGACGGACCGCTGGTGATCAGCCCGGGCACGATCGCCTCCGCGTTCGCGGTCGGCATCCTGGTGACCATGCTCGCCGCGTGGCTGCCCGGCCGCCGGGCCGCGAGGATCCCGCCGGTGGCGGCGATGAGCGCGCTGCACGCCCAGGCGACCACCAAGTCGCTGGTGCTGCGCAACACGCTGGGCTCGCTGTTCTCGGGGGCCGGTGTCGCCGTGGTCCTCGCGGCCACGGCGATGGACGGCACCGACGGGCAGGTTCCCATGGGCCTCGGCGCCGTACTGCTGATCATCGGCGTCTTCGTCCTGACCCCGCTGCTGTCCCGCCCGCTGATCGCCGCCGCGGCGCCGGTGCTCCGCGTCTTCGGGGTCTCCGGGAAGCTGGCCCGGCAGAACTCGGTGCGCAACCCGCGCCGTACCGCCGCCACCGCGTCCGCGCTGATGATCGGGCTCACCCTGATCACCGGTATGACGGTGATGGCCGGCAGTCTGCAGAAGTCCATCGACAAGATGGCGGCCTCCGCGATCGAGGCGGACTACATGGTGTCCATGGCGAACAGGCACCCGCTGTCGCCGGACGTCGAGAAGAAGCTGAAGCAGGCCGACGGTGTCACCGCCACCAGCCCGATGCGCAACGCGTACGGCCTCGTCGACGGCGAGGAAGCGTACATGACCGGCGTGAACGGCGCCACGATCGGTGAGCTGACCGAGTTCCCGGTGGTGCAGGGCGCCTTCGAGGTCGGCGGCACACGGATCGTCGTGGACGAGGACACCGCGAAGTCGCACGGCTGGAAGGCCGGTTCGGACGTCACCATCACCTATGAGGACGACGAGAAGCAGCGGCTCACGATCGCCGGTGTCTACCAGGCCAACGAGCTGGTGAGCGGCGTCCTGATCGACACCGCGACCCTCGACCCGCACGAGTCGGAGGCGGCCGGCTCCGGACCGGCCGACATGATGGTCATGGTGAAGACCGCCGACGGCACGTCCGACGCGGCGAAGGAGGCGCTGGAGAAGACCCTCGGCACCAACCCGGCGATCAAGGTCCAGGACAAGCAGGACCTCTCCAACGAGATCGCGAAGATGTTCACCCTGATCCTGAACATGGTCTACGGCCTGCTGGCGATGGCGGTGATCGTGGCGGTCCTCGGCGTCGTCAACACCCTGGCGATGTCGGTGTTCGAGCGCTCCCAGGAGATCGGCATGCTGCGGGCGATCGGCCTGGACCGCAAGGGCATCAAGCGGATGGTCCGGCTGGAATCCCTGGTGATCTCGCTGTTCGGCGCGGTGCTCGGCCTCGGCCTGGGCGTGTTCTTCGGCTGGGCGGCGGGTGAGCTGGTGGGCTCGCGCATGGCGACGTACGAACTGGTCCTGCCGTGGGCCCGGATGGGGATCTTCCTGCTGCTGGCCGCGGTGGTGGGTGTGCTGGCGGCGCTGTGGCCGGCGCGGCGGGCGGCCCGGCTGAACATGCTGCAGGCGATCAAGGCGGAGTAGCCGCTGCCGGAGGCACGCGTGTGCGGCGGGCCCCGTTCCGGGTGGAACGGGGCCCGCCGCCGCGTCAGTTCCAGGTGCGGGCGCGCAGGGGGAGCCCGGAGTCGCCGGACTCCGGGGTCCGGACGGCCAGGACCTGGTTGACACCGATGCGGCCCCGTTCGAAGGCGAGGGCGGAGGCGGCCATGTACAGCAGCCAGACGCGGGCCCGCCCGGGGCCGGTGAGGGCCACCGCGCGGGTCCAGCCGGACTCCAGGTTCGCCACCCAGCGGCGCAGCGTGAGCGCGTAGTGCTCACGGATCGACTCCACGTCGCGCACCTCGAAACCGGAGCGCTCCAGCAGGGACACCGTGCTGCCCAGCGGGGCGAGTTCGCCGTCGGGGAAGACGTAGGCGTCGATGAAGTCGTCGATCCGGTACGACGTCTCGTCCCGCTGCGGCCGGCGCGCGATCTGGTGGTTCAGCAGCCGCCCGCCCGGCTTGAGCAGGCGGTGCAGGACGCCGGCGTACTCCAGGTAGCGCTCGGATCCGACGTGTTCGGCCATGCCGATGGAGGAGATGGCGTCGTACGGACCGTCCGCGACGTCCCGGTAGTCCTGGACGCGGATCTCGATCCGGTCGGTCAGGCCCTCGTCGGCGATGCGCTTGCGGGCGTAGGCGGCCTGTTCCCGGGAGAGGGTGATGCCGACGACGCTCACGCCGTGGTCGCGGGCGGCGTGGACGGCCATGGAGCCCCAGCCGCAGCCGACGTCCAGCAGCCGCCGGCCCGGTGCCAGGGCGAGCTTGCGGGCGACGAGTTCGAGCTTGTCGTGCTGGGCCTGCTCGAGGGTGCCCCGCGGGGGCGGGGCCGGCCAGTAGGCGCAGGAGTACACCATCGACGGGCCGAGGACGATCTCGTAGAAGTCGTTGCCGACGTCGTAGTGGTGGCTGATGGCGCGTCTGTCGCTGTGCTTGGTGTGCAGGCCGCGCCGGGGGCGGCGGACCTCCTCGGGGGGCGGGGCGGGCGGCAGCGGTAGCCCGGCGAGTCCGACGAGGCCGCGTACGGCGGAGCGGAAGGCGGGGTCACGCAGGGCCTGGGTGAGGGGGCGGGTCCCCTCGTCGCGCTCCCAGAGGAGACCGGCGAGGTGGCCGAGGGCGTCGTAGAGGTCGCCCTCGACGACGAGGTCGCCGGCCACCCAGGCGCGGGCCAGGCCCAGTTCGCCCGGCTGCCACAGCAGGTGGCGCAGGGCGCGGCGGTTGCGTACGACCAGGGTCGGGGTGTCGGGGGGGCCGGCCTGGGATCCGTCCCAGGCGCGGATACGGACCGGGAGGGGAGCGCCGGTCAGCTGCTCGAGGATGCCTTTCAGCCGCGGGGCGGCGTCTGCCATGGTGTACACCTCCGTGACGGGGAATCCCGGAATGTCCTCACCACGTAAACACCCCAAGGGGCGGGTTGGCAGTC
>NZ_NEUB01000289.1 GCF_002910825.1 Streptomyces sp. SM1
CGCGCCGCGGGCGGGAGTTCGCCGACCGGGTCCGGGGTCGTACGATGCCCAGCGTGACGCCCGACGACGCTCCGCTGCTGGCGGACCTCATGCCGTGGTCCGTCGCACCGCCGCGGCTCGGCCGGGGGTGGCCGGCGGCCCCCGACGCGGCGTCCCTGAAGGCCCGTTGGGACGCCCTGATGAAGGCCGGGGGTGCCGACCGCGAGGTCCTGTTCCGGCCGACCCGTTCCCGCACCCCGGACACGGCGGTCGGGCAGTTGCCGGGCCGGAGCGGCGGCACGGAGAAGCTGGCCCGCGCCTCGGGCCCGTGCCCCGAGCCGGTACGGGTCCTGCGCGCCCCGTTCGACGAGCAGTGGCTCATCCCCGATCAGCGGCTGATCGACGCCGCCCGGCCGGAGCTGTGGCGGGTGGCGGACGAGCGGCAGGTGTTCGCCGTCGAGGCGGTCACCGGGCGGGGCGGTGCCGCCGACGACTCCGCCGGACCGCCGCTGCTCGCCACCTCCCTGCTGCCCGTGCTCCGCACGGGGCGCGTCCGCCCGCTGTACCGCCGGCCGGGCGCCGCCGAGCCCAATCTCGCGCCGGGGCTGACGGACCATCTCGCGACCCGGCTCGGCCACGGCCCCTCCCCCGTGGACGTCCTCGCCTGGGCGACGGCGGTGGCCCGCCCCACGCGCTCGGGCCTCGCGGTGCCGCTCACCGGGGATCCGGAGGCCTGGGAGCGGGGTGTGGCGGTGGGCCGCCGGATGCTGTGGCTGATGCGGCGCGACGGGGAGCGGCCCAGGCTGCCGGGCGGACGCCGCCCGTACGTGCGTGCGCCGCTGCCCTCCCGGCCGCCGGCGGTGCGCTACGACCGGGAGGACGAGGCCCTGCTGCTCGACGAGGGCCGCGTCGCCCCCGTACCGCCCGCGGCATGGGACTTCGAGGCCGGTGGTGTCCGCGTGCTGGAGCAGTGGTTCGCGGCGCGCACGGAGGCTCCCGAGCCGGGCACGCTGGCCGCCGTCCGGCCGCCCGCCTGGCCGCAGACCTGGACCTCGGAGCTCCTGGAGCTCATCACGGTCCTCGCCCTGCTCGCCGAACTGCGCCCGCAGCGGGCGGCGTTGAGGGAGCGCACGATCCCCGCACCGATCACTGCGGCCGAACTGCGCGGGGCGGGCGTTCTCCCGGTCCCGGCCCCCGCCCGTCGGCCCGCATCGGTACTGGACGCACGGGAAGAGGGCCCGGAGGGCCAACTCACCCTGCTCTGACCGCCACTGCCCCCGAGGCGAGGACCCGGAGAGCCGGAGGGCCGACCGGCACCGCTCCGCCGGCCGCGGGATCAGTCGCCGGGGTCGAATCCGTCGAGCACACGGCCGAGCATCCGCTCGAACACCTCCTCCATGTCGACCGGCCCGGGGTTCTCGGTGATCCCGGCGGCCAGCCGGGGGTACGCGCCGGAGGCGAGCCGGCCGCCCACATAGGCGGCCCGCACGGCGTTCTCCTGCTCCTCGGACCAGGGCAGCGCGCGGGTGCGCTCGGCGGTGGCCAGCTCGTTGCCGACGTACATCGTCACCACGGCGTTGAGCATGGCGATCAGCTCCATCCGCGTGCCGTAGGACACCGGGAGCGGGTCCAGGCAGGCCAGGCAGTGCTCCACGAAGCGCAGGGAGTTGGGGCTGAAGCCGTAGACCGGTGACATCAGCCGGGGCAGCCAGGGGTGGCGGTGCATCAGCGCGCGCGTCTGGTGCGCCACCCGGAGCATGTCGGCACGCCAGTCACCGCCGGGCTCCCACAGCTCGTGCTCGCCGCCGACCGCGTCCACCATGAGCTCGTGGAGGTCCTCCTTGCGGGCGACGTAGTTGTACAGCGACATGGTGCCGCAGCCCAGTTCGGCGGCGACCCGGCGCATGGAGACCGCGTCCAGGCCCTCGGCGTCGGCGATCCGCACCGCCGCCGCCGCGATGTCGGCGCGTGTGTACGCCGGTCTCGGGCCGCGGCCGGTGCGCTCGCGGCGCGCCCAGATCACTTCGGGTTCGGCCGCTCGGCCCGCCATCGGTCATCACCTCCCCACCATCGTAGTTACGTACCGCGTACGTAGTGCGCTACGGTCACCCCATGGCAACTACGTACGCTGTACTTAGTGAGGGACTGGAGAAGCGTTTCGGGGACGTCCATGCCCTGCGCGGGCTGGATCTGGCGGTGGCCGAGGGCACCGTGTGCGGGATGCTCGGGCCCAACGGCGCGGGCAAGACGACGGCTGTCCGGCTGCTGACCACGCTGCTGCGGCCCGACGCGGGCTCCGCGCGGGTCGCGGGCCACGACCTGCTGCGGGAGGCCGCCGCCGTACGGCGCGGCATCGGCGTCACCGGACAGGACACCTCGATCGACGGGGACCTCACCGGGCGCCAGAACCTGCGGCTGTTCGCCGGCTGCACCGGGTGGGAGGGGCGGCGGGGCGGGCCGCCGACCTGCTCGAGCGTTTCGGGCTGACGGAGGCGGCCGACCGGCCGGCGTCCGGCTGGTCGGGCGGGATGCGCCGCCGGCTGGACCTGGCGGTGAGCCTGATCCGGCGCCCCGAGGTGCTCTTCCTGGACGAGCCGACGACCGGCCTGGACCCCGCGAGCCGGGCGCTGATCTGGGACGCGGTGCGCGAGCTGACCGGCGAGGGCACGACCGTCCTGCTCACCACCCAGTACCTGGAGGAGGCCGACCGGCTCGCCGACGACATCGCCCTGGTGGACCGGGGACGCGTCGCGCACACCGGATCCCCGGCCGAACTCAAGGCGCTGGTCGGCACGCACGCCGAGGTGGTCGTCGCGGACGCGGACGCGCTGACGGCGGCGGCCGCCGGGGTGCTCGACCGGCTCACCGGCTCCCAGCCCTCCCTGGACCGGGAGCGCAACGCGGCCGCCGCGGTCACCAGGGACGCGACGCTCACCCTCCCGCACCTGGTGCGCACGCTGGACGCGGCGGGCGTGCCGCTGCTCGACGCGAGCCTCAGACCCCCGACCCTCGACGACGTGTTCCTCCGGCTGACCGGGAGCCCCGGGGCCCCCACCGGCCGCCTCACCGACGACAAGGAGCGTGCGGCATGAACACGTTGGCGTACGACGGCACCGCGATGCTCGGCCGGCAGCTGCGGCGGCTGCGCAACAACCCGGGGCTGATGATCCTCAGCCAGACGATGCCCGTCAGCATGCTGCTGTTCTTCGGCTACGTCTTCGGCAGCGCGCTCGCCGTGCCGGGCACCGCGTACCGGTCGTTCCTGGTGCCGGGACTGCTGGTGGCCACGGCGGCGGGTGGGGTGATGACCGGCATGTTCCAGTCGGCCCAGGACGTGCACCGGGGCGTGACGGACCGGTTCCGCACGCTGCCGGTGAGCCGGGCGGCGGTGCCGCTGGGCCAGGCCCTCGCGGACGCACTGGTGACGGCGGCGGGGACGGTGCCGTTCCTGCTGGTGGGGCTCGCGGTCGGGTGGCGGGTGGAGGGGAGCGCACCGGCGGCGGGCGCCCTGGCGCTGCTGCTGCTGTTCCGGTTCGCGTGCGTGTGGACCGGGATCTACCTCGGTCTGCTCACCCGGAACGAGGAGGCGGCCGGTCAGCTGGGCGGGGCGACCTTCCTGCTGCCGCTGCTGTCCAGCGCGTACATCCCCACCGAAGGGCTGCCGGGATGGCTGCGCACGGTGGCGGAGTGGAATCCGATCAGCGCGGTGGCGACGGCGCTGCGGGATCTGTTCGGCAACGCGTCCGTGCCGGAAGGAGCGGCGTGGCCGGTGGCGCATCCCGACGCGGGGTCGCTGGCCTGGTGTGCGGTGCTGCTCGCGGTGTTCGTGCCGCTCGCGGTGCGGGAGTACGCGCACGGCAGGCGGTGAGGCGCGGGAAGGAGGGGAGCGGCCGGCGGACCCCCGGGATCGCTGCCGGGTGGAGCCGGGGGTGCCGGCCGGAGGACAGGGGGAGGACTCGGCGCGCCGGGTGCCCGGGGGCGCCGCGGGGATGACGGACGGGGCGGGGCGCTGCGCCGGGACGGTGGGACCGTCCGGCGCGGGCGCTACCGGCTGCCGAAGAGGGAGCGGCGCAGTCGGCGCAGCGGGGCGAACAGCGAGACTCGGCTCGTCCGGGCCCGCGAGCTCCTGGCGCCGCGGCCGTGCACGGGCTCACGCGCGGTCAGCTCACGCATCAGCGAGGTCGCCTCGGCCGTCTCCCGCTGCGGGACCGCCGGCCCCGCGAGAACCGAGAGATGGCGGTCGAGGCGCGAACTGCTCGCGCCGCTGCCGCAGGTGATCGCAGGGACCCTGGCCCTGCTGCGCACTGTTATCTGTTCCATGTCACTCCCCACCCGTACGAGTCCACCCGGCCCGGGCAGGGTAACCCTATCTCCCCGGCCGGGCACGCGTGTATCGAGGTCACGGGATTCACCTTCCCCGTAAGGGTGTTGACGAACCCGCGACGACTACTCTCCGAATCCGACCGTTTTCAGGGCGAGTTGCACGATGGGCTGGCTGGTGGGCTGTGGCGAGCCGCCGTCGGGCTCGACGGTCACCGCGAGTGATGTCGCCGAGGTGTCGAGGCCGGACGCGACCAGGGGCGTGTCGCCCTCGAAGAGCCCCAGGGAACGCGGCCGCTCCCCCGGGCCCATGAGCCAGAGCTGGCGCACACGTCCGTTCGGAGGGTCGTCGTATCCGCCCAGAGTGACGACCGCGCCGCGTGTCGATACGGAGGCGATCACTCCGATCGTGCGGCCCCGCGCGTCCCGGCCGCCGCTCGCACGGGCGTCCGGGGCGGCCAGAACGTGGGCGATCTCACGTGACCGGTCGCGTTCGGCGTCCAGCCGGTCCTGGGTGCGGTCCGCCTGGACGGCGAAGAGCGAGGCGACGA
>NZ_NEUB01000290.1 GCF_002910825.1 Streptomyces sp. SM1
CCAGCCGCACCTGTGTGCTGCCCTTGGTGTCCTCCGCGTGCCGGGTCAGCGCGCGGGAGACCGCGTTGGCCATGTCGACGGCCTGCTCGGCCCGCGCGGAGGTGGCCGTGACGGAGACCATCGGCGCGTCCGGCGACGTCGCCGTGCGCACGCTGTCCCGCAGCGTCCGCACCGGAACCCCGGCCCACACCTGCGCGTCGCCGAGCACCGCGAGCTGCGTCGCGACCCGCCCGTACGCCTGCGCGAAACCGCGGGCCGCGTCCGGGGTCGCCTTCTCGGTCGGTACGGCGACGACATAACTGGTGGCCGAGTACGACGCGGGCGTGAGCAGGCCGTACGCGGCGCCGATCAGTCCGCCGACGAGCGTGCCTGCCACCAGCGCGGACCAGGCCGGCAGCTTCTTGACGCGGTCCAGGGACGGAAGGCGCCGACGGGACGGGGTGTCGGTCATGACGGGCTTGCTCCCTCTAAGGTGCGGGGGACGTCGGCGTGCCGGCCACGGCCGCCGTGTACACGTCCATGAGGCGGGCTGTGCTGCGGGTGATGCTGTAGTGGCGCGCGGCCTCCGCGGCCGTGCGCGGGACCGGGCCCGCCGCGCGGACCTCGGTGATCGCGCGGGCGTACGCCTCCGGGCCGCCGCGCACCCGCCGGGCACCGCGGGAGGCCGCCGGGGGCAGGTCCTCGATCGCCGGGCAGGAGGCGTAGAGCACGGGCAGTCCGGACGCCAGCGCCTCCACGGCCGCGAGCCCGAAGGCCTCCTCCGCGGACGGGGAGGCGAACAGGTCCATCGCCGAGGTCAGCGAGGGCAGGTCGGGGCCCGGCGAGCCGTCGGGGACACCGGGGCGTTCCCCGGTGAACAGGACCCGCCCGGCCACCCCGGCCTCCCCGGCCGTGCGGCGCAGTACGTGCTCCTCGGGGCCACCGCCCACCAGCAGCAGCCAGTGGTCCTCCGGCAGCCGGGCCAGCGCGCGGACCAGGACGTCGAACCGCTTGCCCCGGGCGAGCCGGCCGACGCCGCCGACGACGAAGGCGTCCCGGGGCAGACCGAGGCGCCGCCGGGTGCGCTCACGCCGCTCCGGATCGAAACGGAAACGGTCCACGTCGATGCCGTTGGGGACGACCTCGATGCGCGGGGCGGGCACCCCCCAGCGCCTCAGCCGGTCGGCCACCGTCGGGGAGACGGCGACCGTCGACGAACCGAGCCGCTCGCTCGCCAGATACAGCGCCCGCACCCCCGCCGTCAGCCGCCGCCCCTCCATCTGCGAGTCGCCGAGGGAGTGTTCGGTGGCCACGACCGCGCGGACCCCGGCGGCCCGGGCGGCCGGCCGGCCGTAGACACAGGCCCGGTAGAGATGGGTGTGCACCAGGTCGTAGCCGCCGGAGCGGATCACCCTCACCAGGCGGGGCAGGGCGGCCAGGTCGCGGTTGCCGCGCATGCCCAGATGGACGACGCGGACCCCGTCGGCGCCGAGCCCCTCGGCGACCGGGCCCGGGTTGGTCAGCGTCACCACGTCGCAGTCGACGGGCAGATGACGCAGCAGCAGCCGCAACTGCTGCTCCGCCCCGCCGACACCGAGACCGGTGATGATGTGCAGCGCCCTCATCACACCCCCTCCACCGGGCGCCGGCGCAACCGGTGCAGCCGGAGCTTGAGGTACAGGCGCGGCGCCGTGTCGTTCTGCCCCACATGCGCGCGCGGCAGGGCGTACGGGCCGGTCAGCGGGCCGGGGTCGATGGCGCAGGCGTAGCCGTAGCCCGCCTTCCGCACGGCCTCCACCGCGCGGGCGTCGACCGTGCCGTACGGGTAGCAGAACCCGTCCACCGGAGCGCCGGCCAGCTCGGCGAGGAGGACGCGGCTCTCGGTGACCTCGGCGGTGAGAGTGGCGTCGTCCGCGCGGGTGAGGTCGACATGGGTGAGCCCGTGCGAGCCGATCTCCACGCCCGCGTCGGCGGCGCGCCGGATGCCGTCCGCGGTCAGCAGCGGCTTGCGCGGGCCCAGCGGGTCCCACTCGTTGTCACCGCCGAGCCGCCCCGGCAGGACGAAGAGGGTGGCGCCGCAGTGGAAGCGGTGCAGCAGCGGCAGCGCGGTGGTGAGGAAGTCGGTGTACCCGTCGTCGAAGGTGAGCCCGACCAGCCCCCGCCCCTCGCCGCGGGCGCGCGCGGCGAGCAGTTCGGCGACGGACACGCCCCGCAGCCCGCGCCGGCGCAGCCACGCCAGCTGCCGCTCGAGCCGTTCGGGTGTGACGGTGATGCGGTACGGGTCGTCCGAACAGTCGCCCACCGAGTGGTACATCGCCACCCAGGGGACGGGTCCGGGCCGGGGAGCCGGGGGTCTGCCGGTGTCGGGGGAGTCAACGGGAGCGGCCATGTGTGAGCTTTCGTGTGACGGTGCGTACGGAGTGCGGCACGGAGCGCCGGGCGCCGAGGACGGACAGGACGATCGGGACGAAGACGGCGGTCACGGTGAGACAGCCGGCCGCGAGCCCCGCCACGGGCGACGCGAACCGGCTCGCGGCGTACGCCCCGGC
>NZ_NEUB01000291.1 GCF_002910825.1 Streptomyces sp. SM1
CCCGCCTCCGGCCGCCGCGCCCTCCTCCGTCCCCACTCCCGACCTGACCAAGCCCGAGGACGCCCGATGAGCACGCCTCCGCCCCCGATGCCGCAGAGCGCCGCACCCGAATGGCAGGTGGCCCCCGGTTCCCCGTACCCCGCCCCCGGGCAGGACCACCTCGGCTACACCTCGCCGATCCCGGTGGTGCGCACCCACCTCGGGCACGCGCTCGCCTCCGAGTGGACGAAGATCAAGTCCGTGCGCTCCACGATGTGGACGCTGGGCGTGTTCGTGCTGCTGGTGGTCGGCATCGGTCTGCTGACCGGTGTCGTGGTCGCGAGCTCGGACCCCGACCTGGGCAGCGAGAGCCCGCTGGCCCTCGGCTTCTTCGGACTGCTGCTCGGCGGCATGTGCGTCATCACGCTGGGCGTGCTGACGACGGCCTCCGAGTACGGCACCGGCATGATCCGCACCACGATGGTCGCCTGCCCGTCGCGCGGACGGGTGCTCCTGGCGAAGGCCCTGGTGTTCTTCCTGCTCGCCTTCACCGTGACCCTGGTGTGCGCCACGCTCGTCGGTTTCCTGCACGTGTCCCTGCTGGGGGAGTACAACGCCAAGGACCCCTCCGGCGAGGAGTGGCTCAAGGGCACGGCCGGCATCTCGCTCTACCTGGCGCTGCTCGGCACGCTGTCGCTGGCGATCGGTTCGATCATCCGGCACTCGGCGGGTGCCATCACCATCATGATCGGCGCCGTGCTCGCCCCGCTGGTGATCGCGCTGTTCATGTTCTCGTCGTCGCTCCGGGACGTGCAGCAGGCGCTGTTCGAGTACTCCATCCCGAACCAGATGAGCGTCTTCTACGCCAACTCCCTGACCGAGTCGGGACCCTCCGGCTGGGACCCGCTGTGGATCATGCTGGTCGTCACCGGAGTCGCGCTCGGCGGCGCCTTCGCCCTGCTGGAGAAGCGGGACGTGTAGGAGCGTTCAGAACCTCGGCGCGTTACGGGACCGCCGCACCGTCGTGGTGCGGCGGTCCTTGGCGTTCCAGCAGGCCTTGTGCCAGTGCCGGCGGTCGTCGACGCCCGAGTGCTCCGGCCAGGCCACCACGTGCGGCACCCCGTCCGGGATCAACTGGTCGCAGCCCGGGCAACGGTAGGCCTTGCCCTGGGCGCTGGACCCCGCCACGTGCCGTACGCTCCACTCCTCGCCCCGCCAGCTCTCCGTGGACTGCCAGCCGCCGTAGCGCCCGGACCGGTCGTCCTCGGCGCTCCGGCCGGACGACGCACCGGCTCCCTTGGGTCGGTTGCGACGCGGGGACACAGGACACCTCACGGGGCTATACAGGAAGCTGGGGCCGCGTCCAGCCTACGCGGCACGGGCAGGGGTAGGCGTACCGAACCAATCGTCACAAGTCCCCTCCCGTGGCGATGCGGCGGCCCCCGCGCACCACGCATTCTGCAGACAATCCGCAAAACCGCTCACCCGGCCGTGTCCTCGGCACGTGTCGGGCGGTTATGCCCTGCGGGGGAGCTCCGCGTCGGAGCCAAGGAAGCAGGAAAGCAATGCGCGTTGGAAGTTTCGTGTTGGCCGCCCAGTTCCCCGGGCAGGGCCAGGGGGAGGCGCTGCACCGCGCGGTCCGCTCGGCCGAGGTGGCCGAGGAGGCGGGGCTCGACACGGTCTGGCTGGCCGAGCACCACTTCGTGCCCTACGGCACCTGCCCGTCGGCCGTCACCCTGGCCGCGCTGCTGCTCGGCCGGACCCGCCGGCTGCGGGTCGGCACGGCGGTCAGTGTGCTGCCCACCGTCCACCCCGTCGCCCTCGGCGAACAGGCCGCGCTGCTGCACATCACCAGCGGCGGCCGCTTCTCGCTGGGCCTCGGCCGCGGCGGGCCGTGGGTGGACCTGGAGGTCTTCGGGGCCGGCCTCGAGGCCTACGAGAAGGGGTTCCCGGAATCACTCGATCTGCTGGTGCGCTGGCTGCGCGAACCCTCCGTCGGGGCGGACGGCGAACGGTACCGCTTCCGCGAGGTGCCCGTCGTGCCGCGCCCGTCGGAGTCCCTGACCGAGACCGAGGGCCCGGAGGTCGTGGTCGCCTGCACGTCCCCGGCGAGCGTCCGGCTGGCCGCCGAGCGCGGGCTGCCGATGCTGCTCGGCATGCACATCGGGGACGAGGAGAAGGCCGAGATGGTCGCCCTGTGGCGGCGGCACGCGCACGCGAGCGGCCGGCCGTCCGGGGAGATCCACCGCGCGGCCCACGTCTCGGCCGGCGTCTGCCAGATCGCGGACCGCCGCACGGACGCGGCGGAAACACTCCTGAAGGCGATGCCCGGCTGGCTGAGGCAGGGACTCCGGGCCCATGTCACGGTGGACGGACGGCAGCGGCAGATGCGCGACCCGCTGGCGTACACCGAACTGCTCTGCGGGCTGCACCCGGTGGGCACCCCGCGGCTGTGCGCCGACCGGCTCGCCGCGACCAGCGAGCGCACCGGCATCTCCCGCTTCGCCCTGCTCGTCGAGGGTTCCGGCGACCTGGCGGCTACGGAGGAGAACGTACGGCGGCTCGGGGCCGAGGTACTCCCCCAGCTCGCCGGGAACTGACGGGCCGGGGTCTCACGACGGCTTGCCGCCCCGGTACGAACCGCACCTCCCGCGTACGGAGCGGCAAGCGAACGACGACGCGTCAGCAGTCGCGCAGTTCCGGCGACTGGTTCAGCAGCTGGTTGCGCACCGAGGTGAAGCGGGACAGCGTCTCGTCGACCGAGGAGTCAAGCGGGAACACCGCCACCCGGTGGCAGTTCTGGAAGGCCAGCCGTACACCGAAGTGCCGTTGCAGCGCGCCGCGTATCGCGTCACTCGCGAGCGCACGCAGCAGCTGACCGCGCGCCTGCTCGTCGGGCGGGGGCGTCTGGTTGTCGGCGAAGGGTCCGCCGTCCACCTTCAGCTGAGCCACCAAAGAGCTGATCATCTCCCACGCGAAGGGCAGGGAGGTCCGGACGCAGTCGACGAAGTCAGCTTCGTCGACCTCGCCTCGCTCGGCCTGTTCGAGTAGGGCCGGTGAGACGTCGAGCGACATGGGTTCTCCTCTCGCACCCCCAACGATCAGGGGTTGCCTGACAGATAAGGGAACGCGCGAAATCGGGCACGCTGCGTACACGGTTCGCGACCTCCCGTTCAATACCGTAGGCAACGGACCGTGACGGCACCAGGAGAATGCCAGGATGCGGGACCTCCTGTGGGCCGGTAATCGGCCATCGCCGAACACGCGTTTTCCAGGAGATTCGGGACGCGCCCCACGGGTCGCACGGGACGGCTGTGAGGGCGGCCCGGAGGGCGAATCGCGCCGACCCCGGCCGGTCGAGTAGCGTTGCCGACCATGCGTCTCGTCATTGCCCGCTGCTCCGTGGACTACGCCGGACGGCTCACCGCGCACCTGCCGTCGGCACCCCGTCTGATCCTGGTCAAGGCGGACGGCAGCGTCTCGATCCACGCCGACGACCGGGCCTACAAGCCACTGAACTGGATGTCGCCGCCCTGCGCGCTGAAGGAGGGCACCGGCGAGGAAGAGGGCGTCTGGACCGTCGTCAACAAGGCGGGCGAGAAGCTCATCATCACGATGGAGGAAGTCCTCCACGACTCCTCGCACGAACTGGGTGTCGATCCCGGCCTGATCAAGGACGGCGTGGAAGCACACCTCCAGGAACTGCTCGCCGACCGTATCGAGACCCTCGGCGAGGGCTACACGCTCATCCGCCGCGAGTACATGACCGCGATCGGGCCCGTCGACATCCTGTGCCGGGACGCCGAGGGACGGACCGTCGCGGTGGAGATCAAGCGGCGCGGCGAGATCGACGGCGTGGAACAGCTCACGCGCTACCTGGAACTGCTGAACCGCGATCCCCATCTCGCCCCGGTGCGCGGTGTGTTCGCCGCCCAGGAGATCAAGCCGCAGGCCCGGGTCCTCGCGACCGACCGGGGCATCGGCTGCCAGGTCCTCGACTACGACGCGCTGCGGGGCATCGAGGACGACAAGCTGCGGCTGTTCTGACGTACGGCACGCGGTGAGGGCCGGGGTCCGTGCGGACCCCGGCCCTCACCGCGTGCCCGCGGGTTCAGATCACCTGTTCCGAACTGCTGGGCGTGGCCTCACCGGTGCTCTGCGGGGCACTGGCGGAGGTCTCCGTCTCCACGGGGTCCGACACGACCGGGCCGCTCGCGGAGTCGGTGGTGGAGGGCGGTGGCTCGGAGCTGGTTGGCGGATCCGACGTGGGCGGCTCCGATGTCGGAGGCTCCGACGTCTCGGGCTCCGACGTGGGCGGCTCGGATGTCGGAGGCTTATGACTTGTCGGCGGCTTGGACGTCGGCGGTTCCGGCGTATTCGTCGGATCGCCCGGCTTCCTCGTCCCGCTCGGCTCGTCCGACGGCCCGTCCGGCTCCTCCGCCGTCGGCGCCGGGTCGTCCGAGGTGCCCAGCGTGCCGTCCGCGCCCGGGTCGGTCGGCCGGCTGGTGGCGTCGCCGGTGTCGCTGTCGTCGCCCCCGGCCGCCGGGTCGGCGCCGAGGCTGCCGTCGTCGATGCCCTGGCTGGCGGACGGGTTGACGCCGACGTTCTCCGACGGCGTGCCGGCGTCGTTCTCGGAGGTGGCGCCGAGGGTGACCACCGTGCCGAGCACGGCGACCAGCAGCGCACCCGCGCCGGTCGCGACCAGATTGCGCTTGGCCAGGCTCTTCAGCCCGCCCCCCGGCCTGGCCGGCGGCGCGGCCGGTGACGGCACCGTGCGGCTCATGACCAGGGCGGTGTCGGCGGGCGGCTGAAGGGCGGGGAACGCCGTGGGCACCCCGCGCGGCGGGGAGGCCGACTCCTCGAACTGGGCCTCCGGCACCTCCTCCCCCGCGGTGGGGCCGATCGCCGGCGGAACGCCGGAGCGGTCGGCGACCA
>NZ_NEUB01000292.1 GCF_002910825.1 Streptomyces sp. SM1
GCCCGCTCCGCCCTCGGCAGGCCCTACGTCTGGGGCGCCAACGGCCCCTCCGGATTCGACTGCTCCGGGCTCACCCAGTGGTCGTACGCCCAGGCCGGGGTCGCGCTGCCCCGCACCTCGCAGGCCCAGCGGTACGCCGGCCGCCAGGTCCCGCTCTCCGAGGCCCGCCCCGGCGACCTGGTCGTCTACCGCTCCGACGCCTCCCACGTCGGGATGTACATGGGCAACGGCCAGGTGATCCACGCGCCCTACCCCGGCGCCCCGGTGCGCTACGACCCGGTCGGGATGATGCCGGTCTCGTCGGTCACCAGGGTCTGACCGGGACGGCCCCGCGCCCGTACCCTCGGAGAGGTGGCTGGTCGAAGGCGGGTCTCGGGGGCGTCGGTGGTGGCGCTGTGTCTGCTGCTCGTCTCCCTGGTGGCGTGCGGGGGCGGACCGGCCGCCGACGCCGCCCGCGCGGAGGTGCAGTCGCTTCTCGACCGGCGCGCGGAGGCCGTCCTCGACCGCGACGCCGCCGCCTACGCCGGCACCGGCACCCGGGCCGGGTTCGACAACCTGCGCGCGGTACCGCTCGCGGACTGGTCCTACCGGGTCACCGCCCTGGACCGCACCGGCGACTCCGCCACCGCCTCCGCCGACCTGCGGTACCGCGTCGCGGGCCACGACCGCTCCCCGGTCGTCACCACCCGCTCCCTGAGCCTGAGCCGGGACCGGGACGGCGACTGGTCCGTCGACTCCGACCGCCCCGCGCGGAAGTCCGGGCAGCAGCTGTGGGACCAGGGCCCGGCACGGGCCGTCCGGGGCGAACGGAGCCTGGTGCTGGGCGTCGGGCAACCCGCCGGGAAGCTGCGCGACTACGCCGAACTGGCCGACCGCGCCGTACCGGCCGTGTCCGACGCCTGGGGCCCGGAGTGGACCCGCCGGGTCGTCGTCCTCGTCCCCGGGTCCCTGGAGGGCATGGCGGGCCTGCTGGGCTCACCCGCCTCCTCCTACCGGGGGATCGCGGCGGTCACCACCGGCGCCACCGGCACGGACGGACCTGCTCCGGCGGACCGCGTCATCGTCAACCCCGACGCCTTCGGACTGCTCGGCGACCCCGGCCGGCAGGTCGTCCTCACCCACGAGACCGCCCACGTCGCCACCCGCGCCCACACCTCCGCGTCGACCCCGCTGTGGCTGTCCGAGGGGTTCGCCGACTGGGTCGGCTACCGCGGCGGCGACCGCGCCCCCGCGGAGGTCGCGCCGGAGCTCGCCTACGCGGTGAGCCGGGGCGAGGTGCCGGGCGCCCTGCCGGAGGACGAGGACTTCGGCTTCTCGGGCGACGCGGACGGCCTGGCGCGGGCCTACGAGGGCGGCTGGCTGGCCTGCCGCATGATCGCCGACCACTGGGGCGAGGAACGCCTCCGCGCGTTCTACCGGGCGGTGGGCGCCCATCCGTCCCGCGACGGCGCGGTCGAGAACGCCCTGGCCGAGGTCCTCGACACCACCCCGGAGGCCTTCACCCTCCAGTGGCACGACTACATCCAGGACGC
>NZ_NEUB01000293.1 GCF_002910825.1 Streptomyces sp. SM1
AAGGCGCGCCCACGCCGGCGCAGCGTGCCGCACAGCCGCTGCCGGAGGAGGCCGCGGCGCCGGTGGACCCGAACTCCACGCAGGGGCGGGCGTTCAGCGTGCGGACGCTGGGGCAGGGAGTGCCGTTCAACCGGCAGACCGCCCAGGTCCAGCAGCCGCTGCCGTCGGCCACGCCGCCCCCGCACCAGCCGGGTGGCTCCGGACGCCGCCGCAAGCTCGGTACGCGTCCCGATCCGGCCGCGGGCACCGAGCAGAACGGGCACCCGCACCCGGGAGCCGAGCCCGCGCCCGGCGCCGCGCAGGCACCGTCACCGGCACGCGCTCAGGCCCCGGCACAGCCTCAGCCGCAGCCCTCGCTCGCCGGTCAGTCCCGGCTCGTGCCGGGTACCGAGGGCACGGGCCGCTCGTACGCCATAGGGGCGCCCGACGCGGACGCCGCGGAGGGACCCGAGCCGCTGGACGGGCCGGGCGGTGCCGTCGAGGTGTCGGACACCCCGCGTCCGCGGCCGGTGGACGACGAACTGCCGCCCGAGCCGTTGGACAACCCGCGCCGGCTGCTGGTGTGGCCCGCTCCGGACGTCGCCACACAGCAGGCGCTGAGCGACCGCGGCTACCGCCCGGTGATCGTGCACTCGCGCGAGGAGGTCGACGCGCAGATCGCGGCCTTCCCCGCCGCGCTGTTCGTGGACCCGCTGACCGGGCCGATCACGCGTACGGCGCTGCAGTCGCTGCGCCAGGCCGCCGTGGCCGCCGAGGTACCGGTACTGGTCACGGCCGGGCTCGGACAGGCCTCGCGCGATGCCGCGTACGGCGCCGACCCCGCCGTCCTGCTGAAGGCGCTCGCGCCGCGCGACAGCGAACAGCACCCTCCCCGCGTGCTGCTGATCGAGGAACACGCGGAGATCGCGCTGGCGCTGACCGGCACGCTGGAACGGCGCGGGATGCAGGTCGCGCGGGCCGCGAGCGACGCCGACGCGGTGTCACTGGCGGGGCAGTTCCGGCCGAACCTGGTGGTGATGGACCTGATGCAGGTGCAGCGCCGCCAGTCCGGGATCGTGGACTGGCTGCGGGCGAACGGGCAGCTCAACCGCACCCCGCTGGTGGTCTACACGGCCGCCGTCGACCAGGCGGACCTGCCGCGGCTGGCCTCGGGAGAGACGGTGCTGTTCCTCGCGGAGCGGTCCACCAGCGCCGAGGTGCAGGACCGGATCGTCGAACTGCTCTCGCGGATCGGAACCAACTGACCGGCCTCCGCCTCACGAACGACGTGCGCCGGGCGGTGCCGCGGGGTGCTCCCCGGCCACCGCCCCGGCGCGTCGCCGTACCTGCCTCGGATCCGTCGTCGGCCGACGGCATCCCGCGCATCGGGGCCGCTTGGGCGGGAGGCACCCCCGCGCGCCGGATCCGTCTGGACCCGGGACGCCCCGCGCGCCGGATCCGTCTCCGGCCTGCGCCGCCCCCGCGCGTCAGATCTGCGTGACGTCCAGCGTGCCCTCGGCGTACTGCCTGCGCAGCACCTTCTTGTCGAACTTGCCGACGCTGGTCTTCGGCACCGACTCGATCACCGTCCAGCGCTCCGGGAGCTGCCACTTGGCGATCCGGCCCTCTTCCTGGAGGAAGGCGCGCAGGGTGGTGAAGTCGGCGGTGGAGCCCTCCTTGAGGACGACCGTGGCCAGCGGGCGCTCGCCCCACTTGTCGTCCGGGACGGCGACCACGGCCGCCTCGGCGACGTCCGGGTGGGCCATCAGCGCGTTCTCCAGGTCGACCGAGGAGATCCACTCGCCGCCGGACTTGATGACGTCCTTGGCGCGGTCGGTCAGGGTCAGGAAGCCGTCGGGGCTGATGGTGCCGACGTCGCCGGTCTTGAGCCAGCCGTCCTCACTGAACTTGTCCGCGGGCCGGAGGGGTTCGGCGCCGGGACCGTTGTAGTAGGCGCCCGCGATCCAGGCTCCGCGGACCTCCAGCTCACCGGCGGACTCGCCGTCCCAGGGGAGGCGTTCGCCGCCGGGACCGGTGAGGCGGGCCTCGACGCCGGCCGGGAAGCGGCCCTGGGTCAGCCGGTAGGCGAACTCGGAGTCGGTTCCGACGGCGCTGGCCGGCGGCCGGGCGATGGTGCCGAGCGGGGAGGTCTCCGTCATGCCCCAGGCGTGGCAGACCCGCATGCCCAGCTGGTCGAACGCCTCCATCAGGGAGGGCGGACAGGCGGAGCCGCCGATGGTGACCTGGGTGAGGGAGGAGACGTCCCTGGGCTTGGCGGTCAGTTCGGCGAGCAGGCCCTGCCAGATGGTGGGGACGGCGGCGGCGTGGGTCGGCCTCTCGCCCTCGATCATCTCGGCGAGCGGGACGGGCTGCAGGAAGCGGTCCGGCATCAGCATGTTCACGCCGGTCATGAAGGTGGCGTGCGGCAGGCCCCAGGCGTTGACGTGGAACTGCGGGACGACGACCAGTGAGGTGTCCTCGTCGGTCAGGCCCATCGACTGCGCCATGTTGACCTGCATGGAGTGCAGGTAGATGGAACGGTGGCTGTAGACCACGCCCTTGGGGTCGCCGGTGGTGCCGGAGGTGTAGCACATGGCCGCGGCGGCGCGCTCGTCCAGCTCCGGCCAGTCGTAGGCGACGGGCTGTCCGGCGAGCAGGTCCTCGTACTCGTGCACCCGCACGGTCGCGTCCGCCAGCGCGGACCGGTCACCGGGGCCGGAGACGACCACGTGCTCGACGGTCTTCAGGTGCGGCAGCAGCGGCGCGAGGAGGGGAATCAGCGAACCGTTGACGAGGATGACCCGGTCGGCGGCGTGGTGGACGATCCACGCGAGCTGCTCGGGGGGCAGGCGGAGGTTCAGGGTGTGGAGGACGGCTCCCATGGAGGGGATCGCGAAGTACGCCTCGACGTGCTCGGCGTTGTTCCACATGAGGGTCGCGACGCGTTCGTCGCCGGTGACGCCGAGGTCCTCGCGCAGGGCGTGGGCCAGCTGGGCCGCGCGCGCGCCGATCTCCGCGTAGGAACGGCGCTGCGGCTCGCCCTCGCCGGTCCATGTGGTGACCTGCGATGTGCCGTGGATCGTCGACCCGTGGGTCAGGATCCTCGAGATCAGCAGCGGTACGTCCTGCATGGTGCTCAGCACGGCGTCCTCCTGGGCGACATTGCCACGCGTCGGTATGAGTTGCGCTGATTCTGCGCACATACCGCTCGGTATGTCACTAGGGGAGCGGATGATCGATCACGCCCCACCGGAGGATTTTTTCTTTCATATTCAGCTCATTTTCGAACAAGCCCCAGCTCAGCGTCGTCACGGAGCTTGCCGAGCGCCCTCGATACGGCGGACTTCACCGTGCCGACCGATACGCCGAGCACCTCGGCCGTCTGGACCTCGCTGAGATCCTCGTAGTACCGCAGCACGACCATCGCCCGCTGCCGCGCGGGCAGCCGCATGATCGCCCGCCACATCGCGTCACGCAGCGCCTGCTGCTCGGCCGGGTCGTCGCCGCCGGGCACCGGATCGGGCTCGGGCAGCTCCTCGCAGGCGAACTCGTCGACCTTGCGCTTGCGCCACTGCGACGTGCGCGTGTTGAGCAGCGCCCTGCGCACGTAGCCGTCGAGCGCGCGATGGTCCTCTATGCGCTCCCAGGCGACATACGTCTTGGTGAGCGCGGTCTGCAGCAGGTCCTCCGCGTCGCTCGGATTCCCGGTCAGCGACCGGGCGGTACGCAGGAGCACCGGCTGACGGGCCCTCATGTACGACGAGAACGACGGGTACGGGAGGGACTGCGTCGGTGGGGCAGCGGCGCGCGAAACGCTGGTACAGACGAGTGTGGTCATGTCTCAACGCTATGAGCGGGCCCTCTCGGGCGGATCGGCCGCAGGTCCCGAAGCCACATCCCCCTCAGGTTGTAGGGGTGGGGCCTGCCGCACCTCCTACAGGTGGATGAGCGGATGAGGGGTACTGCGGGTCGGCCCCTGACGGAGGCCGCGCGGTGCGGTCGTCCCCGAGGCCCGCGTGACGCGGTGGCGCGCCGGGAAGTGCCGCGTGGTGCGGCGACACCGCGTAGCGCCGCGACGCCGGTACGACGACGCCCCGGGGTGCTGCGACCCCGGAAGTGGAGCACCGCTCCGGGCACGTCCGGGGCCGCGGCACCACCCCCCGGTGCCGCCGCCCCGGACACCTCCCCCCCTTGAAGCCCCCACCCCCACGGTCAGGCGGCCGGCATCACCACCACAGCGGGGTGAAACTGATGGCCACGTTGTCGTTGCCCTGGTTGACGGCCGTGAACGCGGAACCGTTGACCTGGGCGGTGTTGCTCCGGTTCGCGGCGCCGGGGCCACTGGCCTGCTGCTGTGTGGTGGCCGAGTTGCCGAAGTTGTCCCCGCCGACGCCGTTGCCGAGGGCGTCGGCGGAGCCGCTCGTGGCCGTCGCGTTCGATCCGTCGTCCGCGAGTGCGCCGCTGTCCGCCGTCGCGGCGCCGGCGAACAGGGCGGCCGCGAGCGGAAGCGCGGAGACGGCGGCGATGACGCGGGCGGTACGGATGCTTGCCATGTTGTGTTCCCTCCAGAACCCACAGAACGCACCGGCTCATGACCGTGAGTGCGCAGAACAAGGCTGTCGCCAGGGAAGTTGACCCCCCGCCCCGGCGCTGTGCACGACGTCGCGAGATCAGGATTGCCCACCGGAATCCGTCGAACCACCCCGGAAGCCGTCTTTCGCACGCAAGCGTGAGGAGAAGGAGATAAACCCCTTCCCGTCACCCAAGTCGCAAGACGCCCCATCAGGAGCACCGCCACCCCGAACACCGCAAGGGGTGAACCGTTCCGGCACTTCTTCCCGCCGCCCTCGCCGCCCCGGCGCGCCGTACCTCCCCCGCACCTCTCCCTCTTCCTTTCTTCGAACGCGTGTACGAAAATAGAGTCATGGCCACCACCGACCGGCAGGCCACGACGCTGGCCCTCGCCCACGCCCTGTCAGCCGCCGAACGCGGACTCGCCGTCATCCCTCTGTCCCGGACGAAACTCCCGGCCCTGCGCTCCCCGCACCGCGACGATCCACAGCCGGCGGGGCCGCCCTGCCACGGCGAGTGCGGCCGCTTCGGCCACGGCGTCCACGACGCCTCCACCGCCCCCGCACGGATCCGCGCCCTGTTCGCCGCCGCACCCCGCGCCACCGGCTACGGCATCGCCTGCGGCCTCCCCCCGTACCACCTCATCGGCGTCGACCTGGACACGAAGACCGGCGCGGACTCCTCCGCCGCCCTGCGCGAACTGGCCCTGCGTCACCTGTTCACGATCCCCGCGACGGTGGTCGTCCTGACCCCGAGCGGCGGCCGCCACCTGTGGCTGAGCGGCCCGCCGGGCGCCGTCGTCCCCAACTCCGCCGGCCGCCTCGCCCCCGGCATCGACATCCGGGGCGCCGGCGGCTACCTCGTGGGCCCCGGCTCCCGCACGGCCCACGGCACGTACACGGCCGCGCCCGGCACCGCGCACCTGCCCCCGGCGACCTGCCCGCCCGCCCTCCTGCGCCTGCTCCTCCCGCCGCCCCGCGCCCACCACCCGACACCCCCGTCCACCGGCGGACACGGCCAGGGCCTGGTCCAGTTCGTCCTCGCGGCGCACGAGGGCCAGCGCAACACCCGCCTGTTCTGGGCGGCCTGCCGTGCCTACGAGGAAGGCATCGGCCCCGCCCTGGTGGACCCCCTGGTCGACGCGGCCCGCACCACCGGCCTGTCCGAACGCGAAGCCCGAGCGACGATCGCGTCGGCCGCGCGCATGACAG
>NZ_NEUB01000294.1 GCF_002910825.1 Streptomyces sp. SM1
CCGTTCCTGCGCCGCGCCGGTCACGGCGTCCGGGGCCGGGCCCCCGGACGGGGCCGGTTCCGGTGCGTCCGTGGGCTGTTCGAGGATGGTGTGGGCGTTGGTGCCGCTGACTCCGAAGGAGGACACCGCGGCCCGGCGGGGGCGGCCGGTCTCCGGCCACGGGGCGTCGTCGGTGAGCAGCCGGACCGCTCCGGCCGTCCAGTCCACCAAGGGCGTCGGGCTGTCGACGTGCAGGGTGCGCGGCAGCGCCCCGTGCCGCATGGCCTGGACCATCTTGATGATGCCGGCGACTCCGGCGGCGGCCTGGCTGTGGCCGATGTTCGACTTGAGCGATCCCAGCCACAGCGGCTGTGCGGCGCCGCGCTCGCGGCCGTAGGTGGCCAGCAGGGCCTGGGCCTCGATCGGGTCGCCCAGCCGGGTCCCGGTGCCGTGCGCCTCCACCGCGTCGACCTCGGAGGCGGCCAGCCCGGCGTCGGCGAGCGCCGCCCGGATGACGCGCTGCTGGGAGGGGCCGCTGGGGGCGGTGAGGCCGTTGCTGGCGCCGTCCTGGTTGACGGCGGAGCCGCGGACGAGGGCGAGGACCGGGTGGCCGTTGCGCCGGGCGTCCGAGAGGCGTTCCAGGACGAGCAGTCCGGCGCCCTCGGCCCAGGAGGTGCCGTCGGCGGCGGCGGCGAACGGCTTGCAGCGGCCGTCCTCGGCGAGCACCCGCTGCCGGCTGAACTCCACGAAGGCGCCCGGTGTCGACATCACGGTCACCCCGCCCGCGAGGGCGAGCGAGCACTCGCCGGCCCGCAGCGACCGGGCCGCGAGGTGGACGGCGACCAGCGACGAGGAGCAGGCTGTGTCGACGGTGACCGCGGGCCCTTCGAGTCCGAGGCTGTAGGAGACCCGACCGGAGGCGACGCTGCCCGCGCTGCCGATGCCGAGGTAGCCCTCGAACTCCTCGGAGGGCTCGGTGACGCGCGAGCCGTAGTCGTGGTGGCTGCATCCGACGAAGACGCCGCTGTCACTGCCCTTGAGGGACAGCGGGTCGATGCCGACCCGCTCGAACGCCTCCCAGGAGAGTTCGAGGAGCAGCCGCTGCTGGGGGTCGATGGTCAGCGCCTCGCGCGGGGAGATCCCGAAGAAGGCCGGGTCGAAGCGGTCGGCGTCGTGGAGGAAGCCGCCTTCGCGGGCGTAGGTGCTGCCGACCCGTTCGGGGTCGGGGTCGTAGAGGCCGTCCAGGTCCCAGCCGCGGCCGGTGGGGAAGCCGGAGATGGCGTCCTGCCCGGTGGCGACGAGGTCCCACAGCTCTTCGGGGGTGCTGACGCCGCCGGGGTAGCGGCAGCTCATGGCGACCACCGCGATGGCCTCGTCCTCGGCCACGGCCGCCGCCGGTAAGGGTGCCCGCCCGGCGTCGGCGGGCGCCGCCGGGGTGTCGGTGCCCGGCAGTTCGCCGCGCAGGTAGCCGGCGAGGCCGGTGGCGGTCGGGTAGTCGAAGGCGAGGGTCACCGAGAGGCGCAGTCCGGTGGCTTCGGCGAGCCGGTTGCGCAGGTCGACGGCGGTCAGCGAGTCGAAGCCGATGTCCTTGAACACCTGGTGGGGTCCCACCGCCTCGGGCCCGGGGTGGCCGAGCACGGCGGCGACTTCGGTGCGGACCAGGTCGAGGAGGGCCCGGTCGAGTTCGGCCGGGGGCAGGGCGGCCAGCCGCCGGGCCGTCGGCTCGGCGCCGTCGCCCGTACGGGACCCCTGCGCGGCGTCGCGTACGGCCCGCACCTCGGGCAGGTCGGCGAGGGCGGCGCTGGGCCGCAGGGCGGTGAACGCCCGGGTGAAGCGGTCCCAGGCGAAGTCGGCGACGAGGACGGCGGTGTCGTCGTGGTCGAGCGCCCGTTGCAGGGCGAGGGCGGCGGTGGCGGGGTCCATGGCGGGCAGGCCGTCGCGGATCAGCCGTTCGCTGACGGCCCCGGAGGCGAGGCTGTCGCCGCCCCACAGGCCCCAGGCGACCGAGGTGCCGGGGAGGCCGAGGTCTCGGCGGTGCCGGGCCAGGGCGTCGAGGTAGGCGTTGGCGGCGGCGTAACTGCCCTGGCCGGTGCCGCCGAGGGTGCCGGCAAGCGAGGAGAACAGCACGAAGGCGGTGAGGTCGAGGTCGCGGGTGAGGGCATCGAGGTTGCGGGCGCCGTCCAGCTTGGGGTGCAGGACGCCGGCCGCGCGCTCGGGGGTTATCGAGTCGATCACGCCGTCGTCGAGGACGCCCGCGGTGTGCAGCACGGCGCGCAGCGGGCGCTCGGCCGGTATGCTGGCGAGCAGGTCCGC
>NZ_NEUB01000295.1 GCF_002910825.1 Streptomyces sp. SM1
GCACCACCCTCCGCCTCCGTACGGCTCCCCCTCACTTCGGCGACCGACGCACCTCCTGGCCAGGCCGCTCCGGCGACCGACGCCACGCCCGCCACGCCCGCCCCGCCCGTCGCGGCTCCGGCTGTCGGAACGTCGGCCGACGGCCCGGGGTGGTTTCCCGTTCCGGGCCGGGGGGTGGCCGGTGTGCCGGGTTCCGCCGTGTCGTCCCTGGTGGGGGAGGAGGCTTGGGGTGTTGCCGGTGGGGGTGCTCCGGCGGCCGGTGGCATGTCCGGCGCGGTCGGCCCGCCCATCTCCCGGTCTTCGGAGACGGCACCGGCCACCGGTGTCCCGGACGCGGCCGACGGCTTCTGGCCGTTCCCCGTTCCGGGCCGGGGGTCGGCCGGTGCGTCCGACGCGGTGGTGCCGTCCGCCGGAGGCCGGCAGGCTCCCGGTGCGAGGACCGGCGCGATCGTGGGCTCTTCCCACGAGGGCCTGCTCAGGGACCACCGGGAAGGAATGCGGGCCGTGCTGCTGGGACGCTTCGACCAGGCCGCCGTCCTTCTGCGGAGGGTGGTCGAGCAGGGGCTGCGCGGCGACGAGCCCCAGTTGCTGATGCGGTCCGCCGC
>NZ_NEUB01000296.1 GCF_002910825.1 Streptomyces sp. SM1
CCGGGAAGCTCCATGGTGCCGCCCGCGGCCTGCTGCATCCGGTGCGCGTCGGCCAGCAGCTCGGCGTCGCCGTCGCGCACCCGGGACTCGGCGGTCCGCCGGCGCTCGGCGAGGCGCTTCTCCACGTCGGCGAAGCGGCGGGTGTCGAAGAGGCGGCCCAGCAGCTTGCCGCGGGCTTCGGCGTCGGCGCGCAGGAAGCGCGCGAAGTCGCCCTGGGGCAGCAGCACCACCTGGCAGAACTGCTCCCTGCTCATGCCGAGGAGCTGGGTGATCTCCTCGCCGATCTCCTGGTGCGAACGGCTGAGGTCCTTCCAGGTGCCCGAGGCGGCGTCGCGTTCGCGGAGCCAGGTCTGGGCCTTGTCCAGTGTCGTACCGGTGCCGCGCTTCTTGGGACGCTCCCAGGGCGGCTGCCGGGTGATCTCCAGCCGCCGTCCGGCGACGGTGAGTTCGAGGGTGACCTCCGTACGGGTGCCGGGGGCGGCGTGGTCGCTGCGCAGCGCCATGCCCTGGCCGCTCTGCCGGGCCCCGGGGACGGAGCCGTACAGCGCGTAGCAGACGGCGTCCAGGACGGAGGTCTTGCCGGCGCCGGTGGGGCCGTGCAGCAGGAAGAGGCCCGCGGCGGACAGCTCGCCGAAGTCGACGCTCTGGGTGCTCCCGAAGGGCCCGAAGGCGGTGATGTCCAGCCGGTGCAGTCTCATCACGCCACCTCCCGTACCGTCTCGTCCGCGCGGACCGCGTCGAAGGCGTCCCGCAGGACGGTCCGTTCGTGCGCGTCGGGGCCGGTGCCGCCGCGGACGTGGGTGACGAAGTCCTCGGCGATCTGCTGGTCGTCGCGGCCGGCGAGGCGGCGGGCGTAGGAGATTCCGGGGTCGTCGGCGGTGCGGGCCGGGTCGAAGACGAGGCTGAGGGTGTGCGGGAAGCGCTCGGTGAGCCGGGCCATCGGGTCGGCGGGGCGGACCGGGTCGGTGAGCGTGGCCTCGATCCACGCCTCCTCGTGCCGGGCCAGCGCGGGGTCGGCGAGCAGGTCCTCCAGGGCGCCGCGGATCCGGGCCAGCGCGCGGGGCACGGGGCAGTCGACACGCTCGGCGGTGACGGACCCGTCGGCGGCCAGGTCGACCAGCCACATGGTCTTGCGGTGGTCGGTCTCGGAGAAGGAGTACGGCAGCGGGGAGCCGGAGTAGCGCACGCGGTCGGTGAGGGTCTGGCAGCCGTGCAGATGGCCGAGCGCCACGTAGTCGGCTCCGTCGAACACGCCGGCGGGCACGGCGGCCACTCCGCCGACGGTGATGTCCCGCTCGCTGTCGCTGGGTTCGCCGCCGGTGACGAAGGCGTGGGCGAGGACGACGGAGCGGGTGCCGGGGGCGCGGCCGGCGAGGTCGGCGCGGACGCGGTCCATGGCGGCGGTGAGCACCGCCTCGTGTCCGGCCCGCTCCACCGCGAACTCGTCCCGCACGAGGGCGGGTTCGAGATAGGGAAGGCCGTAGAAGGCGACCTCCCCGTGACTGTCGGACAGCAGCACGGGCGTGCCGCACGCGGACGGCTCGGTCCGCAGATGGATGCCGGCCCGGCCCATGAGCCCGGCACCGACGCCGAGGCGGCGGGCCGAGTCGTGGTTCCCGGAGATCATCACCGTCGGCACGCCGAGACGGGCGAGACGGTGCAGGGCGTCGTCGAACAGCTCGACCGCGGCGAGCGGCGGCACCGCGCGGTCGTACACGTCTCCCGACACGACCACCGCGTCCACCTCGCGCTCGCGCGCCGTGGCGACGAGGTGGCGGATGAACTCGGCCTGGGCACCGAGCATGCCGACCCGGTGGAAGGACCGGCCGAGGTGCCAGTCGGAAGTGTGCAGCAGTCTCATGATTCCCGCAGCGTAACCGCCGGGTCCGACAGCACGGGCGGTTACTCCCGTATCACCCCGTCATGAGCCCGTCCGTATTCGACGGTTATGCGGCGACAGCGGCACATGGGAGTTCTGTCACGGACCGGTCACGCGTCCCCGTACGCCTCGCCGCCCAGCTCGAACCCGGCCGTCCCCGCGGTCGCGTCGGCGAGCCAGGCGCGGAAGGCCGGCACGTCGGCGTCCGGAAGTCCGATACCGATCGTGACCTCCTCGCCGTAGTGCACGTCGCGCACCTCGCGTCCGGTGGCGCGCAGATCGTTCTGGACCTTGCCCGCCCGCTGGTGGTCGACGGTCACCGTGGCCAGCCGGAAGCGGCGCCGGGTGATCGTGCCGAGGGTGTCGAGGGTCTCGCCGACGGCTCCGCCGTACGCGCGGATGAGGCCGCCCGCCCCGAGCTTGACGCCGCCGTAGTAGCGGGTGACGACGGCGACCACGTACCGCATGTCGCGGCGGAGCAGCATCTGGAGCATGGGGACGCCGGCGGTGCCGCCGGGCTCGCCGTCGTCACCGGCCTTCTGGGTGGAGGCGTCGGCGCCGATGACGTAGGCGAAGCAGTTGTGGGTGGCGTCCGCGTGTTTCCTGCGGACGGCGGCGATGAAGTCCTGCGCCTCCCGCTCGGTGGCCGCCGGGGCGAGGGCGCACAGGAAACGGGAGCGGTTGACCTCGGTCTCGTGCACACCCGCGCGGGCGACGGTGCGGTACTGGTCCTGCATCCGGCCAGCCTATGCGCCGCCGCGCGGGCGGGCCGCCGGGGCTACCGCCTTCCGCCCCGGGGCACGGTGAGCGACGTCAGCAGGGCGGTGCGGGGGGCCAGATCCCGCCAGGCGGGGCCGCGCCAGGACAGTGCGGCGATCGCGGAGGTGGGGAACTTGGCGCGGACCCGCTCCAGGGTGTCCTCCAGACCGTCGCCGGCCAGTGCCAGGACGAGGTCCTCCAGTCCCGGGTTGTGGCCGACGAGGAGCAGCGTCTCGACCTCGGCCGGTACCTCGTGGATCACGGCCAGCAGTCCGGGGACGTCCCCGTGGTACAGGCGCGGGTCGCGACGGACCGGCGGCGGTGTGCCCCACTGCGCGGCGGCCAGCTCCCAGGTCCGGCGGGCGCGTACGGCGGTGGAGCACAGCGCGAGTCCGGGCAGGCAGTCCGCCTCGGCGAGCGCGCGTCCGGCGGCGACCGCGTCCCGGCGACCGCGTGCGGCGAGGGGGCGCTCGTGGTCGGTGACGCCCTCCGGCCGGGCCGACTTGGCGTGGCGCAGGACGACGAGTCGGCGCAGCGGTCCCGCACCGGCGCGTTCGATCACGCCGGGGATCCCAGGTCGCGGGTGAGGTCCAGGCCGAGCAGGCGGTCGGCGTAGGCGTAGGTCTCGAAGCGGGCGCCGTCCGCCATCCCGGGATCCGTCTCCACCGCGTGGAG
>NZ_NEUB01000297.1 GCF_002910825.1 Streptomyces sp. SM1
CGTCCTCCGCCGGCCGCTCGGCGTCCTCCGCCGGCCGCTCGGCGTCCTCCACCGGCCGCTCGGCGTCCTCCACCGGCCGTTCGGCGTCCTGCGTTGGCCGTTCGGCGTCCTGCGTTGGCCGTTCAGCGTCCTGCGTTGGCCGTCCCGCTTGCTGCGCCGGCTGCCCTGCCCCCTCCGGCAGTCGCCCTGCTTCCTCCGGCGGCCGCTGCGGCCCCTCCGGCAGGAGTCCCGCCCCCTCCAGCAGCCAGGCCGCCGTTCGGGCCAGTGCCACGCGTACGAGCCTGCTGCCGCCCTCGTCCGTCTGGCCGGTGAGTGCGCGCAGGACCCCGGCCGCCAGCAGATACCCCGTGCCGTGGTCGAGCGCCTGGGCCGGCAGTGCGCCCGGCCGGCCCTCCATCCCCTCGACCGCGGCGATCCCCGTGGCCACCTGCACCAGGCTGTCGAACCCGCGCCGGCCGTCCCAGGGCCCGTACGCGCCCCACGCCGACAGCTCGGCCACCACCACTCCGGGCCGCCGCGCGGCGATCGCCCGCGGGGTCAGCCCGAAACGGTCGAGGGCGCCCGGGCGGTACCCGGTGACCACCACGTCCGCCGTCGCCAGCAGTTCCTCGAAGAGGCCCCGGTCGGACCCCAGGTCCAGCAGCGCCGACCGCTTCCCGAAACCGGTGTCGGCGTGCTGGTCGGGGAGTTCCGGCAGCCACGGGGCGTCCACGCGCAGCACGTCCGCGCCGAGCAGGGCGAGCGTGCGGGTGGCGACCGGGCCCGCGATGACCCGGGTGAGGTCCAGCACCCGCAGCCCGGCGGCCGGCAGCAGCGGGTCCCGGCCCACCCGCGTCAGCACC
>NZ_NEUB01000298.1 GCF_002910825.1 Streptomyces sp. SM1
GGTGTCGGTCGCCGCCTCCGCCGAGCGGACCGCCCGCCTGCTGCCCGACGGCGGACGCGTGTGCGTGGCCGCGGTCAACGGCCCCGGGGCCGTGGTCGTCGCCGGAGAGCCGCAGGAGCTGGCCGCCCTGCTCGAAGCCTGCGAGCGGGAAGGCGTACGGGCCCGGGCGATCCCGGTGGACTACGCGGCGCACTCGGCCCAGGTCGCCGAGATCGAGGACGAACTGCGCGAAGCCCTCGCCGGGATCCGCCCGCGGGCCTCGGCCGTCCCGCTCTACTCGACGGTGACCGGCGAACCGGTCGCCGGGGAATCGCTCGCCGCCGCCTACTGGTACCGCAACCTCCGCGAGCCGGTCGACTTCGTCGGCGCGACCCGCACCCTGGTGGATGCGGGCCACACCCTGTTCGTCGAGGTCGGCCCGCATCCGGTGCTGCTCGCCGGGATCGAGGCGGTGCTGGCCGACGACAGCATCGAGGTCCTGGACCTGTGCAC
>NZ_NEUB01000299.1 GCF_002910825.1 Streptomyces sp. SM1
CGCCGTCCGATTCATGCCCGCGATCATCCCGCGCCCCACCCGCGCGGGCACCCGCTTTTCCGCACACGTGTGTGTCACGGCGCCGCACGGAAACCCACAGCCTGTGGACAACCGACCGCCCCCGGAACCGATCGCGTTAACATGACGAGAAATCGTCCGGTACCCCGAGCGGACTGGAACGGGAAGGCCGCCGTCGCGTGAACACAACCCCACAGCCCGATCCCAGGGACCGCCCCGCGCGGCTCACCGTCGGCGTCGTAGGCGCCGGACGCGTGGGGCCTGCCCTGGCCGCGTCCCTCCAGCTCGCCGGTCACCGCCCGGTGGCCGTCTCGGCCGTGTCCGACGCCTCCCGCAGGCGTGCCGATCTGATGCTCCCGGACGTGCCGGTGCTGCCGCCCGCCGAGGTCCTCCAGCGGTCCGAGCTGGTACTGCTGACCGTCCCCGACGACGCACTGCCCGAGCTGGTCTCCGGACTCGCCGACACCGGCGCGGTCCGGCCGGGCCAGCTGCTGGTGCACACCTCGGGCCGGTACGGCGCGAGGGTCCTCGACCCCGCCCTGCGCGCCGGTGCGCTGCCGCTGGCCCTGCACCCCGCGATGACGTTCACCGGCACCCCCGTCGACGTGCAGCGCCTCGCCGGATGCTCCTTCGGCGTCACCGCGCCCGAGGAACTGCGGCTGGCCGCCGAGGCGCTCGTCATCGAGATGGGCGGCGAACCGGAGTGGATCGCCGAGGAGAACCGCCCGCTCTACCACGCGGCCCTCGCCCTGGGCGCCAACCATCTGGTCACCCTCGTCGCCCAGTCCCTGGAGCTGCTGCGCACCGCCGGAGTCGAGGCACCGGACCGGATGCTCGGCCCGCTGCTCGGAGCCGCCCTGGACAACGCCCTGCGTTCCGGCGACGGGGCGCTCACCGGCCCGGTCGCGCGGGGCGACGCGGGTACGGTCGCCGCGCACGTCACCGAACTGCGGCGGCACTCCCCGGGGGCCGTCGCGGGTTATCTCGCGATGGCCCGCGCGACCGCCGACCGCGCCCTCGCCCACGGTCTGCTGAAGCCGGAACTCGCCGAGGACCTCCTCGGCGTGCTCGCCGACGGCGCGAGCGGACCGGGGAGGCCTCCCGGCAGCCCCGGTACGCCCGGCACCGACGGCACCCCCGGCACCGACGGCACCCCCGGCACCGACGGCACCCCCGGCACCG
>NZ_NEUB01000300.1 GCF_002910825.1 Streptomyces sp. SM1
GATGTGTCGGGCCTTCCCCTGGCCACCCCCGTGGGCCGGCTGGCCGCCGGGGCCCGCGCGGAGTGGACCCGCGCGGCGACGGCACGGGCCCGGAGGGCGGCCGTCATGGTGAGCGCCCCGGTGGGGCTGTGCTTCCTGCCCGCGTTCATCACCGTCGGCGTGGTGCCCGTGGTGATCGGGCTCGCGGACGGAGTCCTGAGAGGAGGTGGTCGGTGACGGGAGATGACCGGAAGACCGGATGAATGAGCGGTACCCATGAGTTCAGTGCGACTTCTCCTTACGGGGGTTGAGATGTATCAGGCGGTACGGGCACGACTGCGTGCCCTGGTGAGCAGGGTGCGTACGGCACGGAGGGACGCCGGAATGGTGACCTCGGAGTACGCCATGGGCATCGTGGCGGCGGTGGCGTTCGCCGTGGTGCTCTACAAGGTGGTCAACAGCGGACCGGTCAGCACGGCACTGCGGAACCTCGTGCAGCAGGCACTCGATGGCCGGATGTGAGCGGCGCGCGGACCGGGGTTTCGTGACGGCGGAGGCGGCCATGGTGCTGCCCGTGCTGGTGATGTTCGCGACGGCGCTGGTCTGGGGCCTGCTGGTGGTGGCGGCGCAGATCCAGTGTGTGGACGCGGCGCGCACGGGCGCCCGCGCGGCGGCCCGGCAGGACGCGCCCGACGCGGTGGTCGGGGTGACCCGTGAGGCGGCACCGCCGGGCGCGAGGGTCACGGTGAGCCGGGAGGCGGAGCAGGTCCGGGTCGTCGTCGTGGCCAGGCCTCCGGTGCTGCACGGACTGCCGTTCGAACTGCGGGAGGAGGCCGTCGCGGCGGTGGAGGAGACGGTGGGGGTGGGAGCGTGAGAGCCCGGCCGCGCGAGCCGTGGCCCAGGGACGGCCGAGGAACCCCGCACCGCGTGCACCTTGTGCCTGCCGGGCGGCGACGGGGAGGCGGCCCCGCCTGCCGGGCGTCCGGCGGGTTGTCCCGTCGCGGTGGCAGGAGACGCGGTGACAGGCGGCCTGCGCCGGGCTCCGACCGAGGGTCGGCCACGGTCTGGAGTGTCGGTGCCATTGCCGTGCTGTGTGTGGTGTTCGGCACCGTTCTCGCCCTCGGGCACGCCGTCGTCGTCCGGCACCGGGCGGCCGGCGGCGCGGACCTGGCGGCGCTCGCGGCGGCGGACCACTGGATGGAGGGCGGTACGGCTGCCTGCGAGCGGGCGGACCGGGTGGCCCGGGCACAGAACGCGCGGCTCGTACGGTGCGCGGTCACCGGGGAGGTGTCGGACGTGTCGGTGACGTCGGGCCGGGGTCCGTTCGCGGTGGAGGTGAGGGCCCGGGCGGGGCCTGCCGGCGGAGTGGCACCTCCGACGGGAGGCGCGGCTCCGGACGCGGTGGCCGGGAGACCGGGACCGGTCCTGGGCGCCGGTGCGGTCGGGGCGGCGGGTCTCGGACCCGGACCGGTCCCTTGAGGGCCGGGCGACGCCGGGACGACAGCTCGGGAGGGGCCGGTCCGGACGTCCCGGATCAGTCCCCGGTCGCGGCGCCCGCCCCGGTCGCGGGTGTCCGCCCAGGTGGCGTCACCACGGCCCCGCCGGCCGTTCCGGCGCCCTTCACCTCCGCCGGGTCCTCCCGGACCTCGGGCCCCTCCGTCCCCTCCCGCCTCTCCGCCGGTGCGCCCTCCAGGAGCACCGTGAGCAGCCGTACCGCGCCCCGTTTGTGCAGAGGGTCGTTGCCGTTGCCGCACTTGGGGGACTGGATGCACGAGGGGCAGCCGGCGTCGCATTCGCAGGAGGCGATGGCCTGGCGGGTGGCCGTGAGCCAGGACCGGGCGGTGTGGAAGGCGCGTTCCGCGAAGCCCGCACCGCCCGGGTGGCCGTCGTAGACGAAGACCGTCGGGAGCAGGGTGTCGGGGTGGAGCGAGACCGAGACGCCGCCGATGTCCCAGCGGTCACAGGTCGCGAAGAGCGGCAGCATGCCGATCGACGCGTGCTCCGCGGCGTGCAGCGCACCGCCGAGGATCTCCGGGCTGATCCTGGCCCGGTCCAGCTGGTCCTCGGTGACCGTCCACCACACCGCGCGGGTGCGCAGCGTCCGAGGAGGGAGGTCGAGCTTCGTCTCGCCCAGCACTTCGCCGGTGATCTGGCGCCGGCGCAGGAAGGAGACCACTTGGTTGGTGACCTCGACGGAGCCGTAGCAGAGGTGGCCGTCGCCCCAGGGGATCGTGGTGTCCGTCTCCAGCACGGTGATCGACGTCGTGTCCCGGGCCACCGTCGTGTAGGTCGGGCTCGCCCGCTCGACCAGGGCGACGGAGTCCTCCAGGTCGAGGGAGCGGACGAGATAGGTGAGGCCCTGATGCAGATGGACGGCGCCCTCGTGGACACTCGTGTGGGCGGCGCCCGCGTCGACCGTGCCGAGCAGTCTGCCCGTACCGGTCTCGACGACCTGGACGGGGCGGCCGCCCCCGCCGCGGATGTCGGTCAGGTCGGCGGCCCGCTCGCGGCGGGTCCAGTGCCAGGCCCTCGTCCGCCGGCGCAGCAGCTTCGCGGCCTCCAGTTGCGGGAGCAGATCCTCGGTGGCGGGGCCGAACAGGGCCAGGTCGTCCTCCGCCAGAGGCATCTCCTCGGCCGCCGCGCACAGGTGCGGGGCGAGCACGTAGGGGTTGTCGGGATCGAGGACGGTCGACTCCACGGGCCGGTCGAAGAGGGCCTCGGGATGGTGGACGAGGAAGGTGTCCAGGGGGTCGTCGCGGGCGACCAGGACGGCGAGGGCGCCCTGACCGGCACGGCCCGCGCGGCCGGCCTGCTGCCACAGGGAGGCCCGGGTGCCGGGATAGCCGGCGATCACCACGGCGTCCAGGCCGGAGATGTCCACCCCGAGTTCGAGGGCGTTCGTCGCCGCGAGGCCGAGGAGTTCGCCGGAGTGCAGGGCGCGCTCGAGGGCACGGCGCTCCTCGGGGAGATATCCGCCCCGGTACGCCGCGACACGCCGGGCCAGTGAGCGGTCGACCTCGGCGAGGCGTTCCTGGGCGATCACCGAGATGAGCTCGGCGCCACGCCGGGAGCGTACGAAGGTGACCGAGCGGATTCCCTGCACGGTCAGGTCGGTCAGCAGATCGGCGGCCTCCGCGGTGGCCGTACGCCGGACGGGGGCGCCCTTCTCTCCGTGCAGTTCGGTGAGCGGTGGCTCCCAGAGGGCGAACACCAGTTCACCGCGTGGTGAGGCGTCGTCGGCCACCTCCACCACCGGCAGGCCGGTGAGGCGGCGGGCGGCGACCGCGGGCTCGGCGGCGGTCGCGGAGGCCAGCAGGAACACCGGGGAGGCGCCGTAGCGGGCGCACAGACGCCGCAGCCGGCGGAGCACCTGGGCGACATGGGAGCCGAACACGCCCCGGTAGGTGTGGCACTCGTCGACGACGACGTATCTCAGCGACTTCAGGAAGGAGGCCCAGCGGGGATGGGACGGCAGGATCCCCCGGTGCAGCATGTCCGGGTTGGTCAGGACGTAGTTGGCGTACTGGCGGATCCACTCGCGTTCCTCGAACGGCGTGTCACCGTCGTAGACCGCCGCGCGCACCGAATGGCCCAGTGGTTGTGAAAGTTCCTTCACGGACCGGCACTGGTCTGCGGCGAGGGCCTTGGTGGGGGCGAGATACAGGGCGGTCGCCCCGCGGCCGTTCGGGGCCTCGGCCCCGTCCAGGAGCGTGGACAGGACGGGCGTCAGATACGCCAGCGACTTGCCGGACGCCGTACCGGTGGCGACGACCACGGACTCGCCGTCCAGGGCGTGCTCGGCGGCGCGTGCCTGGTGGGCCCAGGGGTGGCCGATGCCCGCGGCCTGCACGGCGGCGACCACCTCCGCGCGGATCCGGTCCGGCCAGACGGCATGGCGACCCGTGCGCGGGGGCAAGTGCTCGGTATGAGTGATGCGCGAAGCCCGGCTCGGCCCGGACATGAGCCGGTCCAGGACCACGCCCGGCGCGGTCCTGATCGGGGTGTCCGTCGGGGGCCGATCGGATCGGTGATTCTTGGCCATCGGGACCGAGTGTGTCACCGGAGTGACGGACAATGGGGCCAAGGCGTCGTGCACGCCTGCCGGTAAGTGATTGAATGCCATCGCGGCTGGCGAACCGTCCAGGGGGCTGAGCCGAGATGCCCCAAGGGCGACCGCTCGATAGCTAGGTGCTGGAGGATCCGTGGACCTGTCCCTGTCGACCGAGACCATGGGCGATCGCACGATCGTCAGGGTCGGTGGCGAAATCGACGTATATACCGCGCCCAAGCTGCGCGAGCAGCTGGTCGAGCTGGTGAATGACGGCAGTTTCCACCTTGTCGTCGACATGGAAGGTGTGGACTTCCTCGACTCCACCGGACTCGGCGTGCTGGTCGGCGGCCTGAAGCGTGTGCGTGCCCATGAGGGCTCGCTGCGCCTGGTCTGCAACCAGGAGCGCATTCTCAAGATTTTCCGTATTACCGGTCTCACCAAGGTGTTCCCGATCCACACCTCGGTCGAGGAAGCGGTGGCGGCCACAGACTGACCACCCCGCTCCCGGGCCGTGGTGGCCCGGGCGGCAGAAGAGAAGCACGAGGAGGGCCGGGCGTTCGGCGGCCCGGCCTCTCCACAGCACGCCCGTAGTTGCGAGGGGGATGCATGGCCACCGTTGAACTCCGCTTCAGCGCGCTGCCCGAGCATGTCAGGACCGCCCGTCTCGTGGCGGCGGCGGTGGCGCGCAGGGCCGGAGTGGACGAGGCCGTCCTCGACGAGGTCCGGCTCGCCGTCGGCGAGGCGTGCACCCGGGCCGTGGGACTGCATCAGCACGGCGGCATCTCGGCACCCGTCAAGGTGCTGCTGATCGAGGAGGAGAAGCTGTTCTCCATCGAGGTCGGCGACGAGGCGCCCCATGCGACCCCCGGCCGGGGCGCGTCCGGTGACGGACCCGGCACCGACGTGGAGACCGAGGAGGACGAGATGGGCCTCGCGGTCATCAGCGGCCTTGTCGACGACGTCGAGGTCAGCGCGGGGGAGCAGGGCGGATCGATCCGCATGAGGTGGCCGACCGTGCCGCCGGCCACCCTCCTCGCCTGACCGGATTCACCCGGACGGCGACTCTTTTCCGAAGGGCCCCCTCGTGGGGCCCTTCGGCATGTGCGGGTGCCGGTACCCGCCCTTACAGTGGTCTCGTGCGGATGATCGCGTGAATTCCTTCACGATCGATCCGTTGCCAGGAAATGCGATCACGCGAACGCCTCAAAGGCATTACCGATTTCGGAAGCCCGGTCGTCCGGCGATCATCGGGAAGAGTGGATGCAGGCCATTTACATTTCCCGCGCTCTGTTTTGATCAGGTTCCGGTACCTACAATCCCGTCCACATCTTGAGCTCAGCCCAAGCGTCAAGGAGGACGAATGGCGGGGCTTTTCATCCCACATCAGTCGGGCCAGACCACATCCCTCGCAGCCGCCGTGCTCACCGACGGCAACCGCCTGCTCGTGGTGGCCATCGGAGTCGTCGCGCTGGCGGCGCTCGTGGTCGCGGGAGCCCTGGTGCGCCAGGTACTCGCGGCCGGCGAGGGCACCGACAGCATGAAAGAGATCGCCGCAGCGATCCAGGAGGGGGCCAACGCCTATCTGGGCCGGCAACTGCGCACACTCGGTGTATTCGCCGTGGCCGTGTTCTTCCTGCTCATGCTGCTGCCGGCGGACGACTGGAATCAGCGTGCCGGGCGGTCGGTGTTCTTCTTGATCGGAGCGGCGTTCTCGGCGGCCACCGGCTATATCGGTATGTGGCTCGCCGTGCGCACCAACGTGCGGGTCGCGGCAGCGGCGCGCGAAGCCACTCCGGCGGAGGGCGAGCCGGAAAAGGATCTCACCGCCGTCTCGCACAAAGCGATGAAGATCGCTTTCCGTACGGGCGGCGTCGTCGGCATGTTCACCGTGGGCCTCGGTCTGCTGGGCGCCTCCTGTGTGGTGCTGGTGTACGCGGCCGACGCGCCCAAGGTGCTCGAGGGCTTCGGCCTCGGGGCCGCGCTGATCGCGATGTTCATGCGGGTCGGCGGCGGCATCTTCACCAAGGCCGCCGACGTCGGCGCCGACCTGGTCGGCAAGGTCGAGAAGGGCATTCCGGAGGACGATCCGCGCAATGCCGCGACCATCGCCGACAACGTGGGCGACAACGTCGGCGACTGCGCGGGCATGGCGGCCGACCTCTTCGAGTCGTACGCCGTGACGCTGGTGGCCGCGCTGATCCTGGGCTCGGCCGCGTTCGGCGACGCCGGACTGGCGTTCCCGCTCCTCGTTCCGGCGATCGGTGTCCTCACCGCCATGGTCGGCATCTTCGCCGTGGCACCGAGACGCTCCGACCGCAGCGGCATGAGCGCGATCAACCGGGGCTTCTTCATCTCCGCGGTGATCTCGCTCGTCCTGGTCGCGATCGCCGTGTTCGTCTATCTGCCGTCGTCGTACGCCGGTCTCGACGGCGTCACCGACACGGCGATCCTGGACAGGAGCGGCGACCCGCGGATCCTCGCGCTCGTCGCCGTGGGCATCGGCATCCTGCTCGCCGCCCTGATCCAGCAGCTCACGGGCTACTTCACCGAGACCACCCGGCGCCCCGTGCGGGACATCGGCAAGACCTCGCTCACCGGCCCGGCCACGGTCGTCCTCGCCGGCGTCTCCCTCGGCCTGGAATCCGCCGTCTACACCGCCCTGTTGATCGGGCTCGGCGTGTACGGGGCGTTCCTGCTCGGCGGTACGTCGATCATGCTGGCGCTGTTCGCGGTGGCGCTGGCGGGCACCGGGCTGCTCACCACGGTCGGTGTGATCGTCGCGATGGACACCTTCGGGCCGGTCTCCGACAACGCGCAGGGCATCGCCGAGATGTCCGGCGACGTCGAGGGCGCGGGCGCACAGGTGCTCACCGACCTGGACGCGGTCGGCAACACCACCAAGGCCATCACCAAGGGCATCGCCATCGCCACGGCCGTACTGGCGGCGGCGGCGCTGTTCGGTTCGTACCGGGACGCCATCACGACCGGCGCGCGGGACGTGGGCGAACGGCTCAGCGGCGAGGGCGCGCCCCTGAGCCTGATGATGGACATCTCCCAGCCCAACAACCTCGTCGGTCTGATCGCGGGCGCCGCGGTCGTCTTCCTCTTCTCCGGGCTGGCGATCAACGCGGTGTCGCGGTCGGCGGGTTCGGTGGTCTACGAGGTGCGGCGGCAGTTCCGCGAGAAGCCCGGGATCATGGACTACAGCGAGAAACCGGAATACGGCAAGGTCGTCGACATCTGCACCAGGGACGCCCTGCGGGAACTCGCCACGCCCGGTCTGCTCGCTGTGATGGCGCCCGTCTTCATCGGGTTCACGCTCGGCGTCGGCGCCCTGGGGGCCTTCCTGGCGGGCGCGATCGGCGCGGGCACCCTGATGGCGGTGTTCCTCGCCAACTCCGGTGGCGCCTGGGACAACGCCAAGAAACTCGTCGAGGACGGCCACCACGGCGGCAAGGGCAGTGAGGCCCATGCGGCCACCGTCATCGGCGACACCGTCGGCGACCCCTTCAAGGACACCGCGGGTCCCGCGATCAACCCCCTGCTGAAGGTGATGAACCTGGTCGCGCTGCTCATCGCGCCCGCGGTCATCAAGTTCTCCTACGGCGCCGACAAGAGCGTCGGGACGAGGGTGCTGATCGCGGTCATCGCGCTGCTCGTGATCGTCGGCGCGGTGTACGCGTCCAAGCGGCGCGGTATCGCCGTGGACGACGAGGACGACCCGGAACCGGAACCCAAGTCGACCGATCCGGCGGTGGTTTCCTAGAAGCGGACAGCGAACACCGGGTCAAGGTGAGGGCGGGCGGCTCGCATTGACGAGCCGTCCGCCCTCACCAGGGCTTCCGCACCTCTTCCGTGAGCCTTCTCATGCTTGGTGCAAATGGCTTCAAAAGTGTCTTAACGGACGCTCGACGGGTGGGTGTAGTCCATCTGGCGTGTATGTTCCGGGGCCGAGAGCCATGGAAGGGACCAATCCGGTGAACAAGAAGCTCGCGGTCGCACTGTCCGGCGGTGCGGTACTGGTACTGGCGCTGACGGGATGCGGCGGCGACGACGGCAACGAGAAGCTCGACGCCTGGGCGAAGGAGGTCTGCGACTCGGTGAAGCCGCAGGCCGCGAAGATCAAGTCGGCCAACGCCGCGATCCAGAAGGAGACCTCGGACAACAGCACTCCGGAAGCGGTCCAGAAGGCTGACTCGAAGGCCTTCCAGGACATGTCCGACGCCTACAAGGCGATCGGCGGCGCCGTGAACAAGGCCGGCCCGCCGGACGTCGAGAACGGCGAGAAGAAGCAGACGGACGCGGTCAAGGAACTCAACGGCATCTCCGCGTCGTACGCCTCACTGAAGAAGCAGGTCGACGGCCTCGACACCGACGACCAGGCGGAGTTCGCGGACGGTCTCAAGGACATCGCCGCGGAGCTGGAGAAGCTGAGCAAGAGCGGCAGCAACGCCCTCAGCGCCCTGGAGGAGGGCGAGGTCGGCGAGGCGATGTCACGACAGGCCAGCTGCCAGACGGCCACCGCGTCGGCGGGGGCCACCAAGAGCTGACGCGACGGCAGGGGCCGCGGAACCGGCGCGCGGTAGC
>NZ_NEUB01000301.1 GCF_002910825.1 Streptomyces sp. SM1
CCGGGCGCCGTCGGCAGCAGCAGCCCCCGGTCCAGCAGCCAGCGCAGCCGGGCCGCCGGCTCGGCGGTGACCTGCCCGTACGGCGGGCCCCACACCAGCCGCTCCAGCACCTCCACGGACTCCGCCGGCGCCTCGTCGAGCAGCGCGGACATCCGCGCGGGGTCGTTGAACAGATCGGTCAGCGCGGTGACGGCCGAGACCGAATCGTGCGTGGACGGCAGTCCCGCCGCCGCCACGATCTCCTGGATCCGCCCCGGCGACATCCCCGCGGTGGCCTCCCGCACCGTCGGGCCGAGACCGGTCGGCGACGGATGCTGCGGCGACGGCGCCAGCAGCTCACGGGCGGTACGCACCAGCCGCAGCCGGTCGTCACCGCCCCACACCAGAGCCTGTTCGCGCAGCACACCCAGCGCGTGCGGCAACGCCGCGGAGACCGCCGGATCACCGTCGTCGCCCGCCAGCAGCCCGAGCAGTTCACCGTATGAGGCCGGGTCCGCCGCCACCGCCAGCGCCTGCGCCGTCTGCAGCGTGAACCGGTCCAGCCGCTCCAGGGCCCGCACGACCGAGGCGCGGGTGCCCGCCCGGGTGGCGAGCTGGGTGAGATCCGTGGGTACCGGCGTGATGAGATCCGGCCGGCCGCGCAGCAGCGCGGCCAGGGAGACGTCGTCCCGCCCCCGAAGAGCCTCGGCGAGGGATCGGGGGGCCGCCGCGGGCTTCTCCTCGGTGCTCATCCGCCTCACGTTAGCGCTTGGCCACGTCCGTGGGGCGTCTGGAGTTGGGTCGGCCGGCCGCACTCGGGGTACCGTCGGGCGACGGTGTCCCAACGCATCCGCCCCGGAGGGGACTTCGTGGGTATCGAGAGTGACCAGGTCGTCTACGAGTATCTGAGCCGCGTCGGTGATGTCGCGCAGCAGCGGCAGCTGCCGTCGGCGGCCCGTATGCGGCTGGTCGCCGAACTGCGCGACGAGATCGACCGGCGCAGGGCCAGGGCCGTGGTCGATTCCCCGGCCGCGGTCCGCCGCATCATCTCCCGCATCG
>NZ_NEUB01000302.1 GCF_002910825.1 Streptomyces sp. SM1
CCGGCAACGCCTCCCAGTGGCCGGGCATGGCCGCAGACCTGCTGGAGAGCGAACCCGCCTTCCGCCGGGCCGTCGAGCGGGCCGACGCCGCCCTGGCCCCCCACCTGGGCTGGTCGGTCGCCAAGGAACTGGCCCACCCGTCCCCCCGGACGTGGCAGCGCACCGAGGTGGCCCAGCCCGCCCTGTTCGCCGTGCAGGCCGGCCTGACCGCGCTGCTCGCCGCCCACGGCGTACACCCGCGGGCGGTGACCGGCCACAGCGTCGGAGAGGTCGCCGCCGCCCACGCCGCCGGAGTCCTGACCCTGGACCAGGCCGCACGGGTGATCGCCGAGCGCAGCCGCACCCAGGGCGCCACGGCGGGCCGGGGCCGCATGGCCGCCGTCGGTCTGCCCGAGGCACAGGCACGCGAGGAACTGCTCCGCCACGACGGCGCGCTGGAGATCGCCGGCATCAACAGCGAGAGCGACGTGACCGTCGCCGGGGACGCCGACGCGCTGACCGCCTGGGGAGCCGAACTGGCCGGGCGCGGCGTCTTCTTCCGCGAACTGGACCTCGACTACGCCTTCCACAGCCGCGCCATGGACCCCATCAGGGAACCGCTGCTCCAGGCACTCGCCGGACTCGGACCCGCCCCCGCCCGCATCCCCTTCCTCTCCACCGTGACCGGCACCCCGCTGAGCGGACCGGAACTCGACGCCGAGTACTGGTGGCGCAACGTCCGCGAGCCCGTCCGGTTCGCCGAGGCCGCCGGCCTGCTCGCCGCCGGGCACGCGGGCGTCCTGGTCGAGATCGGCCCGCACCCGGTCCTGCGCCCCTACCTGCGCCGCACCGGAGCCACCTGCGTCCCCACCCTGCACCGCGACGGCGACGGCACCCGCGAGACCGCGGCGGCCGTCGCCGCCGCACTCGCCGCCGGCACCGGAACCGACTGGCGGCACCACTTCCCCCGGCCGGGCCGGGTGGTCGACCTGCCCGCCTACCCCTGGCAGCGCGAACGGCACTGGCACGGCACCGCGCAGGACCTGGTCGCCCACACCAGCGGCAGCGGCCTGCTCGACCATCCGCTGGTGGGCGAGCGGATGCCCGCCCCGCACCCCGTGTGGCACGGCACCGTCGAACCGCAGCTGGTGCCCTGGCTGGGCGACCACCGCATCGGCGACGACGTCCTCATGCCGGCCGCCGCCTACGTGGAGATGGCCCTGAGCGCCGGCCGGCGCGCCCTGGACAGGCCGGTCGAGGTACGCCACCTGGAGATCGGCCGCCCGCTGTCCGTGCCGTGGCCCGACCCGACCCCGGTCGCCCTGCAGACCGCCGTCACCCCCGACGACGGCGCCCTGACCGTCAGCGTCCGCGAGGAACACGGCGGGGAGTGCCGGCCCGTCGTACGCGCCCAGGTCCGCACCCTGCTCGGCACGGCACCGCCCCCGCTCGACGTCGGCGCGGTCCGGGCCCGCTGCGACCGGAGCACCGACGGCCCGGCCTTCTACCGGACGTGCCACGCCATCGGCCTGAACTGCGGACCGGACTTCCGGCTCATCGACCGCATCGACTCCGGTGCGGACGAGGCCCTCGTCGGCTACCGGCTGGAGCACGCCGCCGACGCGTACACCGCCCACCCGGTCCTCCTCGACGCACCGCTCCAGGCCACCGTGGCCCTCGCCGGGGAGGGGGCCGAGTCCGCCGCGTTCCTGCCGACCGTCTTCGGCGCCGTACGGGTGTGGCGCACCCCCGCGACCACCGGTGTGGTCCATCTGCGCCGCCGCAGCCGCAGCGCCAACGAGATGTGCTGGGACATCACCTACGCGGACCCGGACGGCACGGTCACCGTCGAGATCGACGGCTGCCGCACCCGCCGCGGC
>NZ_NEUB01000303.1 GCF_002910825.1 Streptomyces sp. SM1
ACCCGGCCGGCTCCGCATCATCGGCGCGGTCCTGGCCGCCCTCGTCCTCGCGTTCGGAGCCGTGACGGCCTGGCAGATGACCGACCGGGCCGCGGCCGCCGACGACGTCCTCACCAGCAGCCAGCCCCTCACGTCGGACGCCGCCGACATCTACCGCTCCCTCGCGGACGCGAACACCGCGGCGTCCAGCGGCTTCCTGGCCGGCGGTCAGGAGACCGCCGCCTCCCGCGACCGCTACGAGAACGACATCCGCACCGCCGCCGCCAAACTCGTCAACGCCGCGGCCAACTCGGACCCCGGTTCGTCCTCCGCGGAGACGATCACCGAGCTCAACCGTCTGCTCCCCGAGTACAAGGGCCTGGTGGAACGCGCCCGCACGTACAACCGTCAGGGTTTCCCCGTGGGTGGCGCCTACCTGCGGTACGCGAACGAGAAGATGCAGCAGGAGATGCTCCCGGCGGCGGAGAAGCTGTACACGACGGAGAACCGGCGGCTCCGCTCGGACTACGCGGACGCGACCCCCTACCCGTGGGCCGCGATGGCCCTCGGTCTCGCCGTCCTCGCCGTCCTCGCCTGGGCCCAGCGGCGCACCTACCTGCGCACCCACCGCGTCCTCAACCACGGCCTGGTGGCGGCCACGGCGTCGGCCGCGGTGGTGCTGCTCTGGCTGACGGCCGGCCACACCCTCTCCCGCTCGAACCTGAACGACTCCTACGACCACGGCGTCCGCTCCCTCGACGTCCTGCACGACGCGCGCATCGCCTCGCTGAAGGCCAGGGGCAACGAGAACCTCACCCTGGTGGCGCGCGGCGCGGAGACGACGAAGGTCGGCGAGGAGACGTACGACGCGTACGACTACGACTTCGGCCGCGACATGGACGTCCTCGCGAAGGGGCTGGCCCGCGCCGAGCGGCTCGCGGACGACGACAGCGGCGCGGAGCCGGTCACCTCGGCGGTGAGCAACATGACCGAATGGAAGAAGCGTCACGCGGCCGCGCGTGAGCAGGACGAGAACGGCAACTACCAGCAGGCGCTGGACATGGTGATCGGCCCGAAGGGCGCGACGGGCGAGTGTTTCGACAGCGTCGACAAGAACCTGGCCACGGCGCTGGCGCACGAGGAGACGGAGTTCAGGCAGGCGGCCGGCGACGGCCGGGACGCGCTGACGGGTCTGCCGCTCGGCGCGGCGGGGCTGGCGGTGCTGGGCGCGGCCGGCGCGGTGCTGGGCATCGGCCGCAGGCTGTCGGAGTACCGATGAACGCGCACATGCCCGACCCCGAGGGGGCGACCGGGCCGAAGGGGGCGCCGAGGATGACCGCACAAGTCCCGCGGACCCGCCCGAAGGGCTGGGGCGGGGTGGGCGCGATGGCGACGGCCTGCGCCCTGGCGCTGTTCTTCGCCCTCCTCCTGACCTGCACCGGCGCCCAGGGCCGCACCCCGGCGAACACGACCGGCGAGTCCGTCTCCCACGCCGAACGGACGCGGGCCGCCGAGGAGTGCACGGCCCCGGAGAAGCAGACCCTGCCCCCCGGCGACGCCGACGGCCCGACGATCGCGGAGATCAAGAGCCGTGAGGGCGAGAAGCGCAAGCTGGTCGTCGGGGTGGACCAGAACAGCTACCGCTGGGGCTACCGGAACCCCAACAGCGGTGAGGGCGTGAAGCTCGAGGGGTTCGACATCGACCTGGTGCACCGTATCGCCGAGGACATACTCGGCGACCCGGACGCGGTCCAGTTCAAGGCGATCCCGACCGACCAGCGCATCCCGGCGATCAAGGACGGCCGGGTCGACATGGTCGTCCGCACGATGACGATCAACTGCGCGCGCATCCAGGAAGTGGCGTTCTCGGCCCCGTACTTCAAGACGGGCCAGCAGGTCCTCGCCCCGAAGTCGTCACCGGTCGAGGGGTACGACACGACCCTGGCGGACCAGGAGATATGCACGGCGACGGGCTCGACGGCGTACTCGACACTGGAGGCGGACAGGAAGGCCGGCCGGCTCCCGGAGTCGGCCGACATCCGCACGACGGTCCCCAACCAGCTGGACTGCCTGGTGCGGCTCCAGCTCGGTGAGGTGGACGCGGTGGTCACGGACGGCGCGCTCGCGGCCAGTCAGGCCGCGCAGGATCCCACGGTCGAGCTCAAGGGCGAGGCCTTCACGACCGAGTACTACGGCGTGGCGATGAAGAAGGACGCGGACGACCTGGTCCGCCGGGTCAACCGGATCCTGGTGGACTTCCGTGCGGACACGGCGGACGGCTGGCAGTCCTCGTACACCGAGTGGTTGTCGGCCACGCTGGGGGAAGACTCCTCCCGCTCGGCCCCACCCGCCCCCGAGTACCTGCGCAGAAGCTGACCGGACCCCGCCACACCCTCCCCGCCCGCCAACCGTCAACAACCCCGCAGCGAAAGGTGATCGATGGCCGACACGGATCCCGCCGGGCCGGTGCTGGACCGGGACGAGGTGGACCGTGCGCTGGCGCGGCTCGGCGCGGAGCACGAGGCGATCGAGACCTCGCTCCTCGCCCTGCAGGACCACGCGGGCCGAAGACTCCTGGAGGGCGCGCAGCTCACCGGCGTGACACAGGAGCGCTGGACGGCCACGGAGGCGTCGATCACGCTGCTGTGGACGTACTTCGACGCGTACACGGACGCGCTGCGCACCGCCCGGGACATCCGCTCCCGCCGCCGCTGGTCCAGCCGCGAGGACCTGGTCGCGCTGACGGAGCTGCTGCGCGGTGACTCGGTGACGGTGGCGGGCGCCGCGTCGGCGGCGGCCCATTCGCCGGCGCCGGACGGCGCCCGCCAGGGCAGGCTCAGCGAGCGGTACTCCCTCGTCGCCCTCGTCGACCGGATGAACGAGCTGTACGCGGCCTCGCTGGACATGGTGGTGGCCGCGGACGCGGTCTGGTCGGCGCTGCCCGCGCGGATCGATCTGCTGACCGCCGAGCTCCACCGCACGAGCAGGCTGGCGCACTCGGTCGGGGTCCGTCCGGGCGAGCATCCGGCGGGCGACGACCTGGAGCGGATCACCCGCACGCTGACGAGGCTGCGCGAACAGGTGGTGTCCGATCCGCTGGCCTACTGGAAGCCCACGGAGGGCAGTTCGGCGCCGGGCGGCGGCAGGCCGGACACCACGGTGTACGACCGCGAGGCGCGCGCGCTGGAGGACGTACGCCGTGAGATCGACGCGGTGCTGACGGTCCGCCAGGATGCCGAGAAGCGGATCGTCAGGCTGCGGGACGTCCTGTCCCGCGCCGACCGCACGCTCGCCGAGGCGCGCACCGCGCGCGGCGAGGTGCTGGCGAAGATCGCCGCGACGGAGGTGCCGGTGGTCAGCGGGCCGCCGACGGTGCTGCAGGAGCAGTTGTCCACGGCCGCCGAGTACCGCAGGCACGCCCAGTGGCACCGGCTGTCGCCGCTGCTGGAGTCCCTCGAGCAGAAGGCGGAGGACGAACTGCTGCGCGCGCGGGAGTCGTTGACGGCGGTCACGGCACCGCTGGCGATCCGTGCGGAGCTGCGCGGCCGACTGGACGCGTACAGGGCGAAGGTGGCCCGGCACGGCCTCGCGGAGGACCCCGAGCTGGTGGAGCGGTACGAGAAGGCGCGCCGCATGCTGTGGAGCGCGCCCTGTGATCTGCGCGTCGCCGAACAGGCCGTGCTGCGCTACCAGTACGCGGCCACGGAACTGCTCGGCGGCACACCGCGGGTCCCGGAGCAGGGCGGGCCGGACGACCGGAGAGGGCCGGGCGCATGAGCGACCAGGGGGAGGCGGGGTCATGAGCGGGCCGGAGAACGGGGAGGCCGCGGCCGGCCAGGCGGCACGCGCCTGTCAGCGCCCCGACTGCGAGGGCAGGTACGAGGATGTCGGCGGCGGCGAGCTGTACTGCGACACCTGCGGCCTCGCCCCGGTCGTGTCGCCGACGGGGCTGGTCGCCTCGCCCCCGACCGGCATCACGGCGGGCGGCCGCGACTCGCGCGGCTCGTCGGGGAGCGGACGGTCGCACAGCAGCCGTGGCAGCGGCCGCAGCGCGCGTACGTCGTCGCAGTCGTCGAAGTCCCGCCGTTCGGTCTCCGGGCGGCTCTCCCGCGCGCTCTCGGGCCGGGTCTCCAGCCGCTCGGTGTCCGTGCGCAGCTCCGGGGCGGGCGCCGGTTCGTCCGGCCGGGGCCGCCTCGGCGCCGGGCTGGTCGAGGTGCCGCCGATCCCGCGGCCCGATCCGCGCGGGATGGTGCTGGACGACCCCGAGGTCCCCGAGCGGAAGCGGTTCTGTTCGCGCTCGGACTGCGGGGCGCCGGTGGGCCGGGCCCGCAACGGCCGGCCGGGGCGTACGGAGGGGTTCTGCACCAAGTGCGGCCACCCGTACTCGTTCGTGCCGAAGCTGCGGTCCGGGGACGTGGTGCACGGCCAGTACGAGGTGGTCGGCTGTCTGGCGCACGGCGGACTGGGCTGGATCTACCTCGCCGTGGACCGGGCCGTCTCGGACCGCTGGGTGGTCCTCAAGGGCCTGCTGGACACGGGCGACCAGGACGCGATGGCGGCGGCGATCTCCGAGCGGCGCTTCCTCGCCGAGATCGAGCACGCCAACATCGTGCGGATCTACAACTTCGTGGAGCACCTGGACCAGCGCACCGGCTCCCTCGACGGCTACATCGTCATGGAGTACCTGGGCGGCAAGTCGCTGAAGGAGATCGCCAACGCCCGCCGCACACCGGACGGCAGACGTGACCCGCTGCCGGTGGAGCAGGCCTGCGCGTACGGCATCGAGGCCCTGGAGGCGCTCGGGCATCTGCACAGCCGGAACCTGCTGTACTGCGACTTCAAGGTCGACAACGCGATCCAGACCGAGGACCAGCTGAAGCTGATCGACATGGGCGCGGTGCGCCGGACGGACGACGAGGAGTCGGCCATCTACGGCACGGTCGGCTACCAGGCGCCCGAGGTCGCCGAGGCGGGCCCGTCGGTGGCGTCCGACCTGTACACGGTGGCCCGTACGCTCGCCGTCCTCACGTTCGACTTCCAGGGGTACACGAGCGTCTTCGTGGACTCGCTGCCGGACCCGGACAACATCGAGGTGTTCCGGCGGTACGAGTCGTACTACCGGCTGCTGGTGCGCGCCACCGACCCCGACCCGGCCCGCAGGTTCGCCTCCGCCCAGGAGATGACCGAGCAGTTGACGGGTGTGCTGCGCGAGGTGGTCTCGCTCCAGTCGGGCCGGGCCCGGCCCGCGCTGTCCACGCTGTTCGGCCCGGAACTGCGGGTGACGGACACGGAGTTGTTCCCGGCGCTGGACGGGGACGTGTCCCGTCTCGGAACCAGGGCGACCCGCCGCCGGACCCGCCCCGGGAAGGGCCGCCCGGCCCTCGCCCCCGCGGGCGGTACCCCTGCCGCCCCTGCCATGCCCGCAGCTCCGCCCGCCGCCCTCGTCAGGCCCGTCGACTGCGCTGCCGCCGCGCTGGCGCTCCCCGTGCCGCACGTCCACGCCACCGACCCCAACGCCGGTTTCCTCGCGGGCCTGCTGACGTCCGCACCGGGTGAACTGATCAACGCCCTGGCGGCGGCGCCCGCCCCGTCGGCCGAGACCCGGCTGCGCGAGATGCGCGCCCGGCTGGAGACCGGCGAGCGGGACATGGCGCTCCGGACACTGCGCGCGCTGGAGGACGAGGACCCCGACGACTGGCGGGTGGTCTGGTACCGGGGCGTGGCCGCGCTCGTCACCGGCGACCACGAGGGCGCGGCGCTCGCCTTCGACGCGATCTACGACGCCTTCCCGGGTGACATCGCGCCGAAGCTGGCGCTGGGCCTGTGCGCGGAGGTGCTGGGCCAGTTGGACAACGCCGCGGAGTACTACCGCCTGGTGTGGTCGACCGACCCGAGCTATGTGAGCGCCGCGTTCGGGCTGGCCCGCGTCCAGTTGGCGGCCGGTGACCGGCGTGGCGCCGTACGGACGCTGGAGTCGGTGCCGGAGTCGTCCATCCACTACACGGCCGCGCGGGTGGCGGCCGTCCGGGCGCGGCTGCGCGGGCGCGTGGCCACCCCCGGTGACGTACCGTTCCTGGACGACCTGGCCGCCGCCGCCGGGCAGGTCGAGGCCCTGGAGGCGTACGGTCTGGATCCGGCACGGCGCGAGCTGTTGTCGGCCGAGGTCCTCGGCTGCGGGCTGGACTGGGTACTCTCCGGGGGCCAGGGTTCCGCCCCTTCCGCCGCCGGGGGACGGACGCTGCTCGGCAGCGGCCTGGACGAGCGGGGCCTGCGCTTCGGCCTGGAGCGTTCGTACCGCACGCTGGCCCGGCTGGCGCGCAGCGGCGAGGAGAGGATCGACCTGGTGGAACGTGCCAATCGTTACCGCCCCCGGACGTGGGTGTAGTTGATGTCGCAGATGCCCCAGCAGGCCGCTCTGTCGAAATGCCCGAGCTGCGAGGAACCCCTCGAGTCGGGTGATCGTTTCTGCGGTGCGTGCGGATACGACCTGTCCGTGGTCCCCGCACGGCCGCAGGACGAGCCGACGATCGCCCTGAACGGCTCGGTGCCGCCCCAGGCG
>NZ_NEUB01000304.1 GCF_002910825.1 Streptomyces sp. SM1
GCCCCGCACACGCCGGTGAGGGCAGAGGCCGAGCGCGTTCCCGGCCGGGCGGAAGCAGGCGCGCGCGGTCCGCGTACTCCCCGCGGGGCGGGCCGGGTGCCGCCGGCCGTACGACGACCGGACCCCCCTCGCGGGGCGACTCTCGAGGTGTCGCACAAGAAGCGACGGGACAGCGCCCCCGAGGAGTTGACGATCATGCAGACGCTGGCACACTTCGGCGACGGCGGGCCCGGTCCGTGGATCCTGTTCTTCCCCCTCCTCTGGGCCCTGGTCATCGGCGGCGGCGTCGCACTGCTGCGCCGCACGGCGTGGCGCGGGCATCGAGGCCGCGGACCGGTCCGGCCCTTGGTGGAGCACGATTCGCCGATCGCGGTGCTCGGACGCCGCTTCGCCTCCGGCGAGATCGACGAGGACGAGTACTGGCGCCGGCTGTCCGTCCTGGACGAGGAGTTCGGCCGGCGCGGCAGGGACACCGCGGGGTAGGCACGACGGCGCCCGCGGAGTCCGGACAGGCGCCACCCGCCCCGGTCCATGCCGGTACCCGGCGAGGCACGCCCACTCTTCCCGGGGCCGGGCGGCGGCGGACCGCCGCCCGTCAGCCCGGGACGGTCGAGTGGGCCGGGGCCCGTTCGGGGCGGGGCTCGGTGGCGTGCTCGGCGAACGCGACCTCCGCGAAGCGGTGGTCCGCGGGCTCGACGGCCGTGAGCCGTGGCTGCCGGTCCCAGGCCGCCGGTGCGTCCGCGGACGGCGTCGGCAGCGTGAACCACACGACCTTGCCGGACTCGCCGTCCGGCATGACGCCCCAGCTCTCGCTCATGGCGGCCACCATCGCCAGCCCGCGCCCACAGGTGGCGAGCGGTCCGGCGTCCGCCACGACCGGAAGACGCGGATCATGGTCGTACACCGAGATCTTGAGCCGGTCGAGCAGCAGCTCCATCTCGACGGTGCACGTCTTGTCGGGCCGGGCATGCCGGTGGACGTTGGACAACAGCTCCGTCACACCGAGCGAGGCCCGGTCTATCAACGAATCCATATGCCAGTAGCGCAACTGCGCAGATACGATTCTGCGGACCTGGCCGATCCGCGACGGCAGGGCTTGGAGCTCCACCGTGCAGTGCCTGCTCGGATGACTGATCACGGCTGCGACTCCCCGACGTGAGGTCCGGAAGAACACGGAGTACGGATCCAGCAGGACGCCTGCGTGACGCTGCCGCCTGCTGTCGTGGCCGGCGGGCTGGTTCGCAGCGTTATCGCCGGTAAACCCAGAGTGACGTGGGACCAGCGTGACGCAGCGGGTGGGGTGGCGCAACTCGCGGACATCTCAGGCGCCGCGTCCCGACGCCCGGCGGACGGCCTCGATGAAACGGCGGGCGGCCGGCGGGCCGGGCTCGCCCGGCGCGGGATCGTGGTCGCCGAGGGTGAGCAGGTACCGGTGGCCGTTGAGGTCCGCCAGCGCCCGGTCCTCGGGCGCGAACCACGGCCTGGTCGCGCGTACCGCCTGCACCGGCGCGCTGTCGATCTCACTGCCGTAGCTGGTGAGCAGCTCCAGCCGGCCGCCGCTGATCCGGACCTGCCCGGCCCGGGTGAGCGAACGCAGCCGCTTGCCGATCCGCACGCCCGTGGCCGTGAACTCCGGCTCAGCCATGCCGCCCGCCCCCTTGTGCGCGTCGGTGTGCCGGACCGTGCTCCGCGGGCCGGCTCCTGCCCGGATCCAGTGTGCCCTTGCTTCCGCCGGTGCAGTCTGCCCCCACCCGCCGCCGAGCACCAGTGCGCGCGCCCCCGTTCCCCGGGGTGTGGAAGCACTCGCGCCAATGCGCCCCCCACGCCCCGGGACCGGCCCCAGGGGTGCCTTTGAGTCGCTCAAAGGAGCGTTTATGCAGGTGGGAGGCGGTGTGGAGGGTGTCTATGATCGGGGTACCGGCCGCGCGGGACGCCGTCGGCGCTCAGCCTAAGGAGCCCTGCCGTGAGCACTTCCCACCAGATCCTGACCGGCGCCACCCTCGACGTCGACCACAGCGACTCCGTCTACCGTGCCTGGCTGAAAGAGGCCGTCCGCAGGGTCCAGGCGGACGCCAACCGCTCGGCGGACACCCATCTGCTGCGCTTCCCGCTGCCCGAGCGGTGGGGCATCGACCTCTATCTGAAGGACGAGTCGACCCACCCGACCGGCAGCCTCAAGCACCGCCTGGCCCGTTCGCTCTTCCTGTACGGACTCTGCAATGGCTGGATCCGTCCGGGCCGCCCGGTGATCGAGGCGTCCAGCGGTTCCACGGCCGTGTCCGAGGCGTACTTCGCGAAGCTCATCGGAGTGCCCTTCATCGCGGTCATGCCGCGCACGACGAGCGCCGAGAAGTGCCGCCTGATCGAGTTCCACGGCGGACGGTGCCACTTCGTGGACGACCCCCGCACGATGTACGAGGCCTCCGCCGCCCTCGCGGCGGACACCGGAGGCCACTACATGGACCAGTTCACCTACGCCGAACGGGCCACGGACTGGCGGGGCAACAACAACATCGCCGAATCGATCTTCCGCCAGCTGGAGCTGGAGCGGTTCCCGGAGCCGGCGTGGATCGTCGCCACGGCCGGCACCGGCGGTACCTCGGCGACCCTCGCGCGTTACGTGCACTACATGCAGTACGACACCCGCATCTGTGTCGCCGACCCGGAGAACTCGTGTTTCTTCGAGGGCTGGACGACCGGTGATCCGGACGTCGCCTGCGACCGCGGCTCCCGTATCGAGGGCATCGGCCGGCCGCGTATGGAGCCGAGCTTCGTGCCCGGCGCGGTCGACCGGATGATGAAGGTGCCCGACGCGGCCAGTGTCGCCGCCGTGCGGGCCCTGGAGGGGGTGATCGGCCGCAGGGCGGGCGGTTCCACCGGCACCGGGTTGTGGAGCGCGCTGAAGCTCGTCGCGGAGATGGTCGCGGAGGGCCGGCGGGGGAGCGTGGTGACGCTGCTGTGCGACCCGGGGGACCGGTACCTGGACAAGTACTACTCGGACGCCTGGCTGGCCGAGCAGGGTCTGGACATCGCGCCGTACTCGGCGGCGGTCGAGTCCCTGCTGCGGACGGGGGTCTGGCCCGGCTGACGGCGGGTCACGGCGGCAGAGCGCGGTCTACTGTGTCGGCATGACGACGATCGCGCGGCTGTCGCTCGGTGTGAAGGACGACCGGCGGGCGGGTGAGTTCTGGCGCCGGGCGCTCGGCTACGTACGGCGGCCGCCGCGCTACGAGGGGGACGAGTGGATCATTCTCGGACCTCCGCCGGGAGTGCCCGGCATGCTGCTCGCCATGGACGTCGGCGAGAGCCCCGCGCCGGAGTCCCCACGCGTCCACCTCGATCTCCACGCGGGCGAGCGCGGCCTGGACGAAGAGGTCGGCCGCCTGGTCGCGCTGGGCGCACAGCGCGTCGACTGGCCGCACTACCCGCAGAACCCGGAACCCGGTGCCCTCCCGTACGTGGTGCCGGCCGATCCGGAGGGGAACCGGTTCTGCGTCGAGGGGCGGCGGAGCGGCACTACCGCGTGAGCCGCCGGTCCAGCGAGGCCGTCGCGGAGCGGAACGTCCGGCCGAGTCCCGGCCGGGCGGCCCCGAGCGCGAGACGGAACGGTGCCGTGCCGTCGGCGGCGAACGTCCACCGCACCCGCGTGCCCGTCCCGGCCGGTGTCGTCCGCCACTCCTCCACCAGCGCACGGGCGCCCGGCACATTGGTCACGTCGACGCGATAGGCGTAGACCTCGGGGGCCTCCGTCACGAGGACGGTCTCGCGGAACCGGGCGCCGCCGCGCAGGCGGATCTCCCGTCCCGCGCCGTCGTCGAGGGGGCGGGCCAGTGTGACCGGCCCGAACCACTCCGCCCAGCCGGTCACGTCCCCGGCCAGTGCGGCGAAGACCTGTTCGGGCGCGGCGGAGATCTCCCGCTCGAAGACCAGGCGGACGGGCGCGGTCCCGGCGAACCCTGGCCCCACGGGTCGCAGACGATGAGCCATGGACGTACTCCCCTCGACCGGTGCCGGCTCCACGGGCAGGCGGGCGACACCGGGGGCCCGCCGGTCCTCCGTCAGTTCCCGGCGGCTTCCGCCGGCTCATCGGCCTCGCCCGCCACCACCAGATGCCGCAGATGCTCGGACACCTCCGCGCGCGCCCCCTCGGGCAGCCCGGAGTCGGTGACGAGGGTGTCGACCTGCTCCAGCGAGGCGAACGAGCTCAGTCCCACCGTCCCCCACTTGGTGTGGTCGGCGACCACGACCACCCGCCGGGCCGACTGTACGAGGCGCCGGTTGGTCTCGGCCTCCGCCAGGTTCGGCGTCGAAAGCCCCGCCTCGACCGATATCCCGTGCACCCCGAGGAACAGCAGGTCGAAGTGGAGCGCCGCGATCGCCTGGTCGGCCACCGGCCCCACCAGCGAGTCGGACGGGGTGCGCACCCCGCCCGTCAGGACGACCGTGGCCGCGCCCTGACGGGGCCCCGAGGTGCGCTGCGCCGCGTGGAAGACGTCGGCCACCCGCACCGAGTTGGTGACCACCGTGAGATCGGGGACGTCGACCAGCCGGTGCGCCAGCGCGAACGTCGTCGTACCGCCCGAGAGTGCGATCGCCGCACCGGGCGGGACCAGCTCGGCCGCCGCCCGCGCGATGTCCTCCTTGGCGGTCAGCTCCAGACCGGACTTGGCTTCGAACCCCGGTTCGTGCGTGCTCGCCTCGACCACCGGGACCGCGCCGCCGTGCACCTTCTCCAGGACACCCTGCCGGGCCAGGGCGTCGAGATCGCGGCGGACCGTCATGTCCGACACGCCGAGCTTGCGGGTCAGCTCGTTGACCCGGACGCCGCCCCGGCGCCGGACCTCGTCGAGGATCAGGGTGCGCCGCTGCTCCGCGAGCAGGTTCTGATTCTCGCTCACGTACGCTCCGGTCCTTTCGCCGCAAACCCTCCGACACGCCTCACGCACCCACTGCGACGAGCGGATCACCTCCCGGCACCGGTGCGCGGACGTCCCATCCTCGCATGCCGGGCACCGCGCGGCGCCACCGGTGGTTCGTCGCGAGCATGTCACAGGTTGGCCGGGCGGGGCTTGCGTGTCACACGGATCGGGGAGATTACGTGACGAGAGGTGTCGACCGTCCCGGCGCGGGAGATCCTCAGCCCGCACGGACGGAGCCGACGGGGCGTCACGGGGGAAGTGCGAATCGGTGGAGAGCACGCGGCAGTACAGACCGGCTGAGAGCGACGACGATCCCGGCAACCGGCCCGGGGAGTCCACGGCAGCCCTGGAACTCCTGGTCCACGGCGTGGGGGGCACCACCCCCGAGGCGATGCTCGACGACCCGCGCACGGTCCGGGTCACCGGTGACGACATCGCCGCCGTGTTCCGCCGCGCCGACGACGCCGACGCGGAACGCCGGCCCGCCGGCCGCCGCGAGGAACCCGTCCCCGAGGCCTACGTCTGGTGCAACCTCACCTCGGGCAACGGCACCCGCGCCCTGTGGCTGCTGCTGCTGCCCTTCATGGTGGTCAACCTCGCCCACTGGATGCGCCCCACCGCCCGCGGCCGCCGGCGCACGGTCCGGCTCTACGGCCTGCTGGTACGCCTGGCCGGACTGAGCCTGACGGTGCTGCTCGTCGCGGCCGCCTGCGAGGTCGCCCTCGACCTGACCGCATGGCAGTGCGCGGGCACCCGCGCCTGCGCCGACCGGCACTCCTGGCTGGGATTCCTCTCACCCGAGCTCTCCGACGGCGGCTGGTGGAGCACGCCGGGCCGCCGGCTCGCCCTCGCCGCCCTGGTCCCCACCGCCCTCACCGGCCTGCTGTGGTTCCTGTCACTGCGTACCTGGAGCGCGTACGAGTCCCAGCAGCCGATCACCCCCGAATCCGAACCCGGGGAGGAGGGAGACGCCACCGC
>NZ_NEUB01000305.1 GCF_002910825.1 Streptomyces sp. SM1
ACCGGTCCTTCCCCGGCCGGCCCGCCGCTCCCCGCCTCCACGCCGCACACCGGTGACGGCAGGGGCACGGGCCCGTCCCCGGCCGGCGGGACGCGCCCGAATGCGCGCGGATGCCACCCCGTGCACGCTGGACCCATGGCGAGCGACCAGCCCATCGTGATCTACCCGCCCGGTGAGGACGGCGGCCGGCGCGTCCGCGCGGGCGCTCGCTTCCTGGGCATGGCGTACGGGCTGCTGGACGTCGTGGAGTTCCTGCGCCTGGCCGGTCTGGACGACGTCGACGACGACTGGATGCGGCAGTCCGCGCTGGTCGAGTGGCGCGGCGGCGGCCCGGACGCGTGGAGCGGCTGACCGGACTGTCGGTGCCGTCCGGCACGATGCGCGCCATGGGTGAACGGGTGGCACGGGTCGACGAACGCGACGAGATCCTCACCGTCGTCAGCAGGGACGACGCGATACGCCGGGGATGGCTGCATCGCGTCGCGACGGTCGTGTGCCACGACACCGCCGGCCGGACCATCGTCCACCGCCGCCCCCGAGACGTCTCGCGTTTCCCGGGACAGTACAACTGGATGCTCGGCGGCGCCGTCGAGGCCGGGGAGTCCTACGAGCAGGCCGCCGCGCGGGAACTGACGGAGGAACTCGGTGTCCGGTGCCGCCCCAGGTTCGTGCTCAAGTTCCGATGCGCGGGCGCCATCAGCCCGTACTGGCTCGGCCTGCACGAGACCGTGGTGACCGGGCCCGTCGACCCCGACCCCCGGGAGATCGACTGGTACGACTGGCTGCCCCGGGCCGAACTCGCGGAACTGGTCCGCCACGAGGCGTTCGTCCCCGACGCACGCGAGGCCTTCGCACGGTACCTGGCCCTGGCGGACGGCCGGTGAACCACTCCTGACGTGCCGTCGTCCGGACACGATGTGCGGCGGAACCCGCCGCGGCCGACCGCGGCGCCGCCGGCCCGGTCGATCCCGTCACGACCGTCACGGCGGCCGGAGGGTCCCCTGCCCGCACCGTCCCTGACACACGCTCACAAGGCTCCCGGTCCAGCTGCTCGGCGCCGCGCTGACCGCCGCGGGCGTACTGGCCCTCTCGAAGCTGCCCCTCGCCCGCGCCCTGACCGGCGAGGACGGTGAAGCCGCCGCCGTCGAGGCCCCGTGAGGCGCTGCCGGCGTCCCTGTGTAACGTCGGGCCGTATGGACCAGCCGCCCCACCCGCCGTCCGCACCGGGCGCCGGGCGTCGCTCCCGTGACCTCGGCATCGTCGTCGGGGACACGCCCACCGGCCCTCTCGACGCGATCACCGATGTGCCGGGCGTCCGCGTCGGCCACACCACGGTCCGCCGGCACCCCGACGTGCACAGCGGAGTCACCGCAGTGGTGCCCGACACGGTGAGCCCGCGGACACCCCTGCCCGCCGGGGTCTTCACCGGCAACGGCTACGGCAAACTCGTCGGCACGACACAGCTCACCGAACTCGGCGCGCTGGAGACCCCGGTGCTGCTGACCTCCACCCTGTCGGCGTTCCGGGTCGCCGACGCCCTCGTCGGCTGGATGCTGCGACGCCCCGGCTGCGAGGACACACAGAGCCTCAATCCCGTCGTGGGGGAGTGCAACGACGGCTTCCTGTCCGACATCCGCTCACGGCCCGTCCGGGAGGAGCACGTACGGGCCGCCCTCGACGGGGCGTCGGGCGGACCGGTGGCCGAGGGCTGCGTCGGCGCGGGCACCGGCACGGTCGCCCTGGGGTTCAAGGCCGGCATCGGCACGGCCTCGCGCACGCCGGAGCTGGCAGACCGGCGCTGCACCGTGGGCGTCCTGGTGCAGGCGAACTTCGGCGGCACTCTGCGCGTGCTGGGCCGCACCGTCACCGCGCGGTCCCTGGGCCTCGCCCCCGACGATCCGGCGCCCGTGGCGGAGACCGGCTCCTGCATGATCGTGATGGCCACGGACGCCCCGCTCGACGCCCGGCAGCTCACCCGTGTCGCGCGGCGGGCGGTGTTCGCCCTCGCCCGCTCGGGTGCGGCCTACGGCCACGGCAGCGGCGACTACGCCGTGGCCTTCGGCACG
>NZ_NEUB01000306.1 GCF_002910825.1 Streptomyces sp. SM1
GGCCGGACGGCCGAATGACGGGAGTGACACGTCGAGGAGAGCCCGTCACCATGGCGCGGCGGCGGATCGTGCAACGGCCGTCGGCCGAGCACCTGCCGCACTGCTCGCCGCACCGGTCGGTGATCCCGCACGCCGCCTCCCATCCGTTCCTCCCCGTCGCCCTCGCCCTCATCGTCGCCGTCACCCGCACCGTCACCCGGTGCCGCTGCCGGGCCCGGGCACGTCCCCGAGCCGCCTCAGCGCTCGGACCAGGCCCAACGTCCCGGACAACAGGGGTCCGACGGCCGCCCCGGCGTACGCCGACCGGCCTTCCATACGGGCGACGCGCGCGGCGAGTATCGGGCTGCACACCGCCCTCGACACCTCGGGATTCCTCGGCGCCCGTGCGAGCGACCGGCTCCTCGCCGACACCGGCCTGGTGCTGCTGGACATCAAGTCCTTCGACGTCCGCACCTACCGCAGGCTGACCGGCGGCGACCTCGCCCCGACCCTCTCCTTCGCCACCCGCCTGGACCGGCTCGGCGTGCCGGTGTGGCTCCGCTACGTCCTCGTCCCCGGCTGGACCGACGACCCGGCCGCCGTCGACGGGCTCGGCGGCTTCCTCGCCGGGCTGGGCAACGTCGACCGGGTGGACGTCCTGCCCTTCCACAGACTCGGCGCCCACAAGTACGACGCGCTGGGCATCCCGTTCCCCCTGCGCGATACCCCCACCCCCGCCCCGGGCCTGGTCGAGCGGGTGCGCGAGCAGTTCCGGGAGCACGGCCTGCGGGCGCTGTGAGGCGGCACGGCGAGCGGTGGGGCCCGGCACCACCCGGGCGCCGGGCGTGCGGCTTCACGGCGGACGGGCCACGATGGGGCGAGGGGTGCGAGACCGCACGCCGCGGTGGTGCGCTGCCCGCGCAGGGCCCGGTCGTACGACGGAAGGGGCGCGATACGCCGTGGCGGACCCGGACGACGATCTCCGAGGCTCTGGACCGTTCCGGCCGGACCCTGCCCGTGACGTGCGCCGCGGCACCGGACGGACCGACGATCCGGCCCGGTCGCAGCGGCGGATGGAGCGCTTGCTCAACGCCGTCCTGGCGGTCAGCCGTGAACTGGAACTGCCCGTCGTGCTGCGGCGCATCGTCAGTACGGCGATGGACCTGGTCGACGCCCGCTACGGCGCTCTGGGCGTGCTCGACGACGACGGATCCGGGCTCCGGGAATTCATCCCCCTGGGCCTGAGCGAGCGGGAGTACCAGGATCTGGCCGGCTCCGAGTTCCCCCACGGCCGGGGCCTGCTCGGACACCTCATCCGCCATCCCGAGCCCCTGCGCGTCCGGGACCTGACCGGCCACCCCGACTCGGTCGGCTTTCCTCCGGGCCACCCTCCCATGCGCGGACTGCTGGGGGTCGCCATCAGCGTCCGCGGGCGGATCTACGGCAACCTCTATCTGTGCGACAGGCGCGACGGCGAACCGTTCGACGACCATGACGAGGCTGTGGTGACCGCGCTCGCCGGAGCGGCCGGCATCGCGATCGAGAACGCCCGCCTCTTCGAGCAGACACGTTCCTCCGCCGAGCACTTCCAGCGCCTGCTGCTGCCCACCCTGCCGGACCTGGCCCCGTTCGGCGCCGCCGCCGTCTACCGGCCCGCCACCGCCCCCGGCCATCACCTCGGAGGCGACTGGTACGACGCCCTGCTGCTGCCGGACGACAGCTGCGCGGCCATCATCGGTGACGTGGTCGGACACGATCTGGCCGCGGCGGCGGCCATGGCGCAGATCCGCAACATGCTGCGCGCTCTCCTCTACGACCGGCGCACCCCGCCGAGTCTGGTCCTGCACCGCCTCGACCACACCCTGCACGCCATCACGGAGGCCCCGGTCACCACCGCCTGTCTGGCCCGGATCGAACGGGAGGGGGACAGCTGGCGTCTGCTCTGGTCGACCGCCGGCCATCTGCCGCCCCTCGTCGTCACGGCCGACGGGAACACCTGTTACCTGGAGGCCGAACCCGGCCTCCCCCTCGGGGTGGACGAGGCACTGCCCCGCCCCGACCACACCCATGTGCTCGCGGCCGGGGACACGGTCGTGCTGTTCACCGACGGCCTGGTCGAGCACCCCCGGCGGTCCCTGGACGACTGCCTGGACGAGCTCGCCGCCCTGGCCTCCGCCCACAGCGCCCTGCCGCTCGGCGAGCTGTGCCGCCTGCTGGCCGACCGGCACCCCAGCGACGGGCACGACGACCTCGCCATCCTCGCCGTGCGCCCGCCGGCCCCGAA
>NZ_NEUB01000307.1 GCF_002910825.1 Streptomyces sp. SM1
CTGGAGGCCGCGGGCAGCGTGTACGACCTCGACGAGGACTCCGACATCTACGGCAACGGTGTCGTGGCGGCCCTGGAACAGCGGGTCGCCGGTCTCCTGGGCACCGAGGCCGCCGCGTTCTTCCCCACCGGCACGATGGCCCAGCAGGTGGCCCTGCGCTGCTGGGCAGGCCGCACCGGCGATCCGACGGTCGCCCTGCATCCGCTCGGCCACCCCGAGGTGCACGAGCGGAACGCGTTCAGCCAGGTCAGCGGATTGCGTCCGGTGCGGATCACGAACGAGCCCCGGCTGCCCACCGCCGAAGAGGTGCGCGACTTCGAGGAGCCGTTCGGGGCGCTGATGCTGGAGCTGCCGCTCCGGGACGCCGGTTTCGTGCTCCCCACGTGGGAGGAGCTGACCGAGGTGGTGGACGCCGCGCGGGAACGCGATGCGGTCGTGCACTTCGACGGGGCACGGCTGTGGGAGTGCACCGAGCACTTCGGCCGGCCTCTGGCGGAGATCGCGGGCCTCGCGGACAGCGTCTACGTGTCCTTCTACAAGTCCCTCGACGCCTTCGGCGGTGCGGCGCTCGCCGGTCCCGCGACGCTGATCGACGAGGCGCGGGCCTGGCGGCACCGGTACGGGGGCAATGTCTTCCAGCAGTTCCCGACCGCGCTGTCCGCGCTGATCGGGCTGGAGCGGGAGCTGCCCCGGCTGCCGGAGTACGTGCGGCACGCGCGGGTGGTGGCCGCCGCGCTGAGCGAGGGTCTGGAGGCAGGCGGGCTGCCCTGGTTCCGGGTCCACCCCGAGGTGCCGCACACGTTCGACTTCCAGGTGTGGCTGCCGTACGACTCCGAGGTCGTGGCCGGGGTGGCGATCGGGGCGGCGGAGGAGACGGGTGCGATGCTCTTCGCCAACTACTGGGATCCGAAGGGGCCGGGGCTGTCGTTCACCGAGGTGCACGTACGGGCGGCGGGGCTGGAGTGGACGGCCGGGGACGTGCGGGCGGCGGCGGAGGAGTTCGCGCGGCGGCTGCTCCGCGGCTGATTCCGCCTCCGCCGCCCCTTCTCGTCCCGTCCCCGGGGACGCTGCCCCCGGACCCCCGCTCCCCGAACGCCGGAGGGGGCCGGCTTCGGGTGCACCATGTGGGTATGGGCGTGCGCATCGACATCGCCGGGCTGCGGCCCGAGGACATCGCCGTCGTCCCCTCCCCCCTGGCCGAACTCGGCATGGCCCTGCACGCGCTGTCCGAGCCGGGACACCACCCCGGGCTCCAGGGCTGGGCCACCGGCGTGACCGCGCGGCTGGACCCCCACCTCGCGGACCGCATGTGCGAGGCGGACTTCCTGTGGCGGACGACGTTCTCCGACCTGTTCCTGCCGAGCGCCGGCGTGCCCGGCGGCGGGGCCCTGCCGGGCGGCACGCTCGCCGAGGAGCTGGGCCTGCTGGACAAACTGTCCGACGAGCAGTTCGTGGACGCCGCCCTGGAGTTCACCTGCGCCCTCCCCTACAGCCTGCCGGGCCCCGGCCCGCTCACCGACGAGGGGCTGCGCCGCCGCTCGCTGGAACTCGCCGCCGCGCGGGGGCCGCGGCAACTGCGGTTCACCGAGCGGCTGCTCGCCGACCCGCCGCGGACCAGGGCCTGGCTGCGGCGGTTCCTCCAGGACTGCGACGAGGCGTTCTTCGCCGACACCTGGGACCGGCTGCGGCCTCAGCTCACCGCCGGCACCCGGCTCAAGACCGACCTGCTCCGCCGCAGAGGGCCGGCCGAGGCGCTCGCCTCGGTCTCCCCCGCTGTGACGCTCGACGAGGCGGCCGGGCTGATCACCGTGGACAAGCTGGGCGACGGCCGTACGGCCACGGGTGACGGCGGGCTGCTGCTGATCCCGACCAGCCTCGGCCGGCCGCATCTGATGGTGCTGCACCGGCACGGATGGCAGCCCGTGCTGCACTACCCCGTCCGCTCCCCCGAACCGGCCGCCCCGCCCACGGTCGACCAGCTCGCCCTGCGGATGACCGCGCTGTCCCACCCGGTCCGTATGCGTATGTGCCGCCACCTGGCCCGCAGCGAGTACACCACCGGTGAGCTGGCCCAGGTGCACGGCATGACGGCACCGGAGATATCCCGGCACCTGGGCGTGCTGAGGAGGGCCGGGCTGATCATCACCCGCCGCCGGGGGCGTTATGTGCTGCACCAGCTCGATGTGACGGTCGTGGCCCGGCTCGGCAGTGACTTCCTGGAGGGAATCCTGCGCTGAGGAACACGCGCCGCGCGGTCAGTCCCGGCGGATGTGCCGGAGGGCGACCCCCGTCTGGCGCAGCCGCGTCCGCAGCCGGCCCTCGTGGTTGGGCCGCAGGGTCAGTCCGGCCAGTACGGCGATGCGGTCCGCCGTCTTCGGCACCGTGGTGCGGTCCGTCCACAGGTGCTCGGCGAACTCCGGCTCGCTCAGCCGCTCCAGGCAGTGGTCGAGCCGCTGCACCGCCCAGCTCTCCCGGCGCGGGGCGACACGGCCCAGGACGGCCCCGAGGAGGTGTCCGAAGCCCCGCCCGCGCAGCCGCCGCAGCACCGTCGCCCGCTCCGCGAGGAGGGTGAAGTGGTGTACCTCGTGCCCGAGTTCACGGAGCCGGCCGACGGTCTCCGCGAAGTGCCCGGCGTCCGTGACCGTCATGGGGGCGATCACCACTCCGGCGTGCTCCCTCAGCACGAGGTCGAGCACCTCGACCACGCCCTGCCGCCAGGACCGCAGGTCCTGGAAGTCGCCGCGCAGTTCGCGCGGCAGCATGCGGTGCAGGCCGAACCCGGGGTACTCCGGGTCGCAGATGACGCTGCCCGGCAGCCGGCGCCGTATCTCGTGCGCCGTCTGCGTCTTCCCGTTGCCGAAGGGGCCGTTGATCCACAGGAGCATGGGCAGACCCTACCGACGCGGCCCCCGCGCGGGCGGCCGTTCAGCCGTGTCCGCCGGCCCGCACGAGACCCGTCTCGTAGGCGAGGACGACCACCTGCACCCGGTCGCGCAGGCCCAGCTTGGTGAGGATGCGGCCCACGTGGGTCTTCACGGTCGCCTCGGAGAGCACCAGCCGGGCCGCGATCTCACCGTTCGACAGGCCCTGGGCGACGAGCACCATGACCTCCCGTTCCCGCTCGGTGAGCCGTTCCAGCCGCTCGTGCTCGGGCTGCTTGCCGGAGCTGGGCAGCAACGGCGCGAAGCGGTCCAGGAGGCGGCGGGTGGTGGACGGGGCCACCACGGCGTCGCCGCTGTGCACCGCGCGGATCGCGGCGAGCAGCTCACCCGGCGGCACGTCCTTGAGCATGAATCCGGAGGCGCCCGCCTTCAGCCCGGAGAAGGCGTACTCGTCGAGGTCGAAGGTGGTCAGGATCAGCACCTTGGGCGGGTCGGTGTCCGCGCAGATCCGGCGGGTCGTCTCCACACCGTCGAGCTTGGGCATGCGGACGTCCATCAGCACCACGTCGACGGCGGTGGACCGCAGTACCTGGAGGGCCTCGACCCCGTCGCCCGCCTCCGCCACGACATCCATGTCCGGCTGGGCGGCGAGCACCATCCGGAACCCGGTGCGCAGCAGCACCTGGTCGTCGACGAGCATCACGCGGATCGTCATCGGGCCTCTTCCGTTCGGTCGTCGGGTGATCGGTTCGTCACGCGGGTGGTGACGGGCGCGTGACGGCGGTTGCGACAGGCGTTGTGACAGGTGTCAGCGGAAGGCGTGCGCGTATGTCAGGGCGCGGGTTTGAGCGGCAGCAGCACACTGATGCGGAATCCTCCGCCGGGACGCGGTCCCGCGTCCAGGGTTCCGCCGACCATGCCGACCCGCTCGCGCATGCCGATCAGGCCGTGGCCCTGGCCGTCGAAGCCGCCCTCCTCGTACAGCTCGTGGGGAGCGCCCTTGCCGTCGTCCTCCACCAGCAGTCCCAGCCCGTCGTCGAAGTACACCAGACGCACGCTGGCGCCCACGCCCGGGCCGCCGTGCTTGCGCGCGTTGGTGAGCGCCTCCTGCACGATGCGGTAGGCGGTGAGCTCGACGCCGCTGGGCAGCGGGCGCGGGGTGCCCTCGACCTTGAAGTCCACGGGCAGTCCGGATCCCCGGCACTCCCCGACGAGGTCCTCGATCTGCCGCACGTCGGGCTGCGGCACGTACTCCCCGGCCTCCTGGTGCTCTCCGGTGCGCAGCACGCCCAGCAGGCGGCGCATCTCGGCGAGGGCCTGCCGGCCGGTGGAGGAGATGGTCTCCAGCGCCTTCTTCGCCTGGTCGGGGGCGGCGTCGAGGACGTAGGCGGCGCCGTCGGCCTGCACCACCATCACCGACACGTTGTGCGCGACGACGTCGTGCAGCTCGCGGGCTATCCGGGCGCGCTCGGCGGCGACGGCGACCTTGGCCTGCGCCGCGCGTTCCTTCTCCAGGCGGGCGGCCCGCTCCTCCAGCTGCGCGAAGTACGCGCGGCGCGTGCGGATCGAGTCGCCGAGCACCCAGGCCAGGGCGAAGGGCACGGTCTGGAGGACCATGAGGGCGAGGTTGCCCGCCGTGCCCGTCTCCTCGCTCGGCCAGCGCCACTGCGCGAGCGGGGCCGCGCACAGGCCGGCGGTCAGCGCGAGGCGGGAGTACCGGCGCGCCCCGACCGCCGCGACCGTGTACACGATCACCAGCAGGGCGAAGTCGGCGGGCACCGTCGCCACGTCCGCGATCAGCTGTCCCACGCCCACGGCGAGGGCGAGGACCAGCATGCGCTCCGGCACCCGCCGGCGCAGCGCGACGACCAGCGACAGCAGCAGCATGACCGGCACGGTGAGGACGGGCAGGTCCGTCCCCCGGGAATCCTCCGCAGCCACTCCGGAAAGGAGCGAAATCCCGAACAGGACCACGGCCCAGAAGCCGTCGACCCAGGTCGGGTGTCTGCGGAGGAAGTCATAGAGGCGCTGCACGTAACCCAGCGTAGGGAAGTGAAATGCGTGCAGGGGTCAACCGGAGGGCCGATCCCCGGTCGGTGCGTGTACTCCGCAAGGTGGAGGCCGGGCATATCCGCGCGCCTAACCTGGGCCGGTGACGAGGGTGCGGGCGAAGGAGGGGGACCGGTGACGGCAGGGAGCGGGGAGGGCGGCCGGGGCTGGCGGGCGGCGGCCCAGGACGCCCTGTACGGGCCGCGCGGCTTCTACCGCCGCCCCGGGAAGGGCCCGGCCGGGCACTTCCGTACGTCGGTGCACGCCTCACCGCTGTTCGCCGGAGCCGTGGCGCGGCTGCTGTGCCGGGTCGACGAGGCGCTGGGACGGCCCGCGGTGCTCGACTTCGTGGACATGGCGGCCGGCCGTGGGGAACTGGCCGCCGCGTAGCCTCATGTTCCGCCCTTTCGCGATCTTCTCGTGCCGAC
>NZ_NEUB01000308.1 GCF_002910825.1 Streptomyces sp. SM1
CGGGCCCCTGTCCGTGCGCGGCGGCCTCGCTGTCCTGGTTCCGGTCGGCCTGCGGACGCCGCGCGCGGTACGCGGCCCGGTAGGCGGCCGGGGACGAACCCAGCTGGCGCCGGAAGTGCCCGCGCAGCGCGACCGGTGAACGGAAGCCGCAACGCCCGGCCACCTCGTCCACCGAGTAGTCCGACGTCTCCAGCAGCCGCTGCGCCTGGAGCACCCGCTGGGTGATCAGCCACTGCAGCGGCGCGCTGCCGGTCAGCGAGCGGAAGCGGCGGTCGAAGGTACGACGGCTCATGTACGCGCGTGCCGCCAGCGTCTCCACGTCGAACTGCTCGTGGAGGTGCTCCAGCGCCCAGGCGACGACCTCCGCGAGGGGGTCGGCGCCGATCTCCTCCGGTAAGGACCGGTCGAGGTAGCGCTCCTGACCGCCACTGCGGCGCGGCGGTACCACCAGGCGGCGGGCGAGCGCGCCGGCCGCCTCGTTGCCGTGGTCCGTCCGCACGATGTGCAGGCACAGGTCGATGCCGGCCGCGGTGCCCGCCGACGTCAGCACGTCCCCGTCGTCCACGAAGAGTTCCCGCGGGTCGACGTGCACCGACGGATAGCGTTTCGCCAGCGTCGGCGCGTACATCCAGTGTGTGGTCGCGGGCCGGCTGTCCAGCAGTCCCGCCGCCGCGAGGACGAAGGCGCCGGTGCACAGCCCGACGATGCGGGCGCCTTCCTCATGGGCCCGGCGCAGCGCGTCGAGCGATTCCTCGGGTGGCGGCGAGGTGATGGAACGCCAGGCCGGCACCACGACGGTGCCCGCCCGGGATATCGCCTCCAGGCCATGTGGCGCGGTGAGCTCCAGGCCCCCTGTGGTCCGCAGCGGGCCGTCCTCGCCCCCGCACACCAGCAGGCGGTAGCGCGGTACGCCGGCGTCCTGGCGGTCAACCCCGAACACCGACAGCGGTATGGAACTCTCGAAGATGGGGCCGCCGCTGAACAGCAGCACCGCGACGATCTCCTTGCGGCGTCGCCCGGAGAGTTTCCGGGCCGCGGTTTCCGGCGCGGCAGTGGAGTCGTGGCTCATACTGCTAAGCCCCCCTCGGTGGTCGCGGCTCCTCGGTTGTGTCGCTCCTGCACGTTTCCCCTCGGTCCTGCACGAGTCCCCCGCCGTACGACGTCAAGATCGAATCTACTGTGTCCGGTTGTGCTCGGGTGGCGAGTTCGTCACTCGGCACATTGTCGACTTGGCAACTTGGCGTAAAGCATTCGATCACGAAGCGTTGCACTCGCGGGGCGTGCAGGGAAGTGCGCCTCGTCGCGGTGGCCAATCCCCGTAGGGTGCGCGGGGCTCGAGGCACCCTTTCCGTGCAGGTCGAACGGGGGTTGGGGGGTCGTCGGGACAGGGGCCGTACGCTGTCCGGAAGTTGGCTGAAAAGATACGGGCGCGAGCACGGAAACCGGTCAGCCGACCGGTGTGTCCCCGCCATTGTGCGGCAGGCCCTCTCGTGCCCCGGTTCCGGCCCGCCGACACGGGTCCCGCCGGGGCTGCCGCTCCCCGGACGGCGGCCGTGCGGCGACCCGCTGGGAGCGTCGCATCAGCAGCCGGCAGACGCCCGTGACGGTTGCCGGGCCGGCGGCCGCACCGACGGCCCCCGCGGCCGAGGAGCCGCACCACAGCAGGGTCACCGGCACCAGCAGGCAGCCGAACGCCGCCCAGCGGACGACCACGCCCACCGGGTTCCGGGAGGGTGCGGTCGCACGGTCCCGCTCGGGGGTGGGGCCGGGTCCGGACATGGGATGCTCCCTGTGGTGTGGCTCACGGGGTACAACGCACGGTCGGCTCGTCGGTCACCGCGGGCGCGGGGCGGACACCCGGGAAGGGCCTACTCTCATGGCTGGGCGAAGCCCGCGCAAACCGTCCGCGCAAACCATCTGTACAAGGCAGCAACCATTGCGTGACGGGCGGCCCCTCGGGCATGCTCCGGGGAACCCGCCTGCCGGTGAGCGCGGGTCTGGGCTAAGGAGGCGTGGCGCCGTACCCTTGGGGGTATGGGGTTGGGAAGACCATTCCCGGACACAGCTCCGCCGCACACTGTCGTCCCCCACAGAAGGATCACACTCCCGAGACAGCCATGGCCGGTCACGAATTCTTCGAACCAGCGGACCGCAAGCGGCCGGTCGCCGATCCCACGGCGGCCGAACCCCTGGCGGCGGAGCAATCACGCCATCCCTGCGACCCCGCCTTCCGGCACGGGGTGGTCGTCGGCTTCGACGGCTCCACCTCCAGTGAACGGGCCCTCGCCTACGCGATCGGCATGGCGCGGCGATTCGGCTCGGGTCTGATCATCGTCCATGTCGCCAACCGGCTGCCCACGACGGTCTGGGCGGGGTGCGAACCCCCGGTCTTCGTGGACGTCCCGGACCACCGCACGGAGGTGCTCGGACTCGAGCTCGCCTGTGCGGACTATCTGGCCGAGGTGCCGTGGATCCTGGTCGAGCGTGGCGGGGACATCTGCCACGAACTCGAAGAGGTGGGGCGGGAGTACTCCGCCGACGCGATTGTCGTGGGTTCCACCCACGGTCTCGTGGGGCGGCTTTTCGGGTCCGTTGCCGGGAGGCTGGCGAAGCGGGCGCAGCGGCCGGTCGTCGTTATTCCGTAAGTGTTCAGTGGCCCCGGCCCCGGCCCCGGTCTGTGCGGGTGGGGTGGCGGGACGCGCGGCCCGTCCGTGCCCGGGGTTCGGTCTGTGCGGGTGGGTGCGGGCTGGTTGCGCAGTTCCCCGCGCCCCTGGGGGGGTGGGGTGGGGCCTCGTCACTCCTGCGCCCCGGGTGGGGTGCTGCGCTGCTCCGGGGGGTGGGGCAGCGCAGCGGTTGGGTTTCTGCGGGGTTCTATTCGACCGTGACCGACTTGGCGAGGTTGCGGGGCTTGTCGATGTCGCGGCCGAGGGCCAACGCCGTGTGGTAGGCCAGGAGTTGGAGGGGGATACCCATCAGGATGGGGTCGAGTTCGTCCTCGTTCTTGGGGACGAGGAGCGTGTGGTCGGCCTTCTCCTGGTCCTGGTGGGCGACCGCGACGATCTGGCCGCTGCGGGCCTTGATCTCCTCCATCGCCGCGCGGTTCTTCTCCAGCAGGTCGTCGTCCGGGACGATCGCGACGGTGGGCAGTGCCGGCTCGATCAGCGCCAGCGGGCCGTGCTTGAGCTCGGAGGCCGGGTAGGCCTCGGCGTGGATGTAGGAGACCTCCTTGAGCTTCAGGGAGGCCTCACGGGCCACCGGGTAGCCCCGGACACGGCCGATGAAGAGCATCGAGCGGGCCTCGGCGTACTGCAGGGCCAGCTTCTTGATCTCCTCCTCCTGCTCCATGATCTCGGCGATCTGGCCGGGGAGGCGGCGCAGGCCCTCGATGATGCGCTTGCCGTCGCGCACCGACAGGTCACGGGTGCGGCCCAGGTGCAGGGCGAGCAGGGCGAAGGCGACCGTGGTGTTGGTGAAGCACTTGGTGGACACCACGCAGACCTCGGGGCCGGCGTGCACGTAGACGCCGCCGTCCGCCTCGCGGGCGATCGCGGAGCCGACGACGTTGACCACGCCCAGCACCCGCGCGCCCTTGCGCTTGAGCTCCTGCACGGCGGCCAGCACGTCGTACGTCTCACCGGACTGGGAGACCGCGACGTACAGGGTGTCGGGGTCCACGACCGCGTTGCGGTAGCGGAACTCGGAGGCCGGCTCGGCGTCGGCGGGGATGCGGGCCAGCTCCTCGATCATCTGCGCGCCGATCATGCCGGCGTGGTACGAGGTGCCGCAGCCGAGGATCTTCACCCGGCGGATCCGGCGCGCCTCACGGGCGTCCAGGTTGAGGCCGCCGAGGTGCACGGTGGAGAAGCGGTCGTCGATCCGGCCGCGCAGCACGCGGTCCACGGCCTCCGCCTGCTCGTGGATCTCCTTGTGCATGTACGTGTCGTGGCCGCCCATGTCGTACGAGGCCGCCTCCCACTCCACGGTGGTCGGCTCGGCGGTCGTACGGGTGCCCTCGGTGGTGTAGGTGCGGAAGTCGTCGGCCTTGAGGGTGGCCATCTCGCCGTCGTCGAGGGTGACTATCTGCCGGGTGTGGGCGACCAGCGCGGCGATGTCGGAGGCGACGAACATCTCCTTCTCACCGATGCCGAGGACGACCGGGGAGCCGTTGCGGGCCACGACGATGCGGTCGGGGAAGTCGGCGTGCAGGACGGCGATGCCGTAGGTGCCCTCGATGAGACGCACGGTCTCGCGGACCTTGTTCTCCAGCTTCTCCGCCTGCGAACGGGCGATGAGGTGGGTGAGGACCTCGGTGTCCGTCTCGGAGAGGAACTCGACGCCGTCCGCCTCCAGCTTGCGGCGCAGGTCGGAGGCGTTGTCGATGATGCCGTTGTGGACGACGGCGACCTTGCCCTCGGCGTCCAGGTGCGGGTGGGCGTTCACGTCGGAGGGGGCGCCGTGGGTGGCCCAGCGGGTGTGGGCGATGCCGGTGGTGCCCTTGAAGCGCGCCGGGACCCTGGCCTCGAGGTCACGCACCCGGCCCTTGGCCTTGACCATCTTCAGGCCGGCCGTCTTCGGGGACGTCACGGCGATGCCCGCCGAGTCGTAGCCGCGGTACTCCAGGCGCTGCAGGCCCTCGATCAGCAGGGGGGCGACCTCACGCCTGCCGATGTATCCGACGATTCCGCACATATACGTAGGTTCCTAGCCGTAGACGATGCGGCGCAGCTGCCGGAGCGAGAGCTCGGGCGGCGCCACCGCTCGGTATCTGAGGTCCGCCTCGATCCGTTCGAAGATCGTCGCGTTCACCAGGCCCTGGGCCTGGAGCTCGCGGTGGCGGCGACGGACGTACTCCTCGGTCGTCTCGTCGAAGTAGGCGAGCACGTCCTGGATCACCCGCAGTGCCTCGCCCCGGCTGAGGGGCGTGGACCGCGTCAGATGATCAACGAGTTCGTCGTGCACCCGATGATCCTGAGGTACCGGCGGCCGATTCGCAAGAAACGTGCCCGATATCGGGCAGGGGGCCCGCTCGACTGTCCGGATGCGGTCACATATTCTTCAGAATCGCCTGTTTGGCGAGGGTGAACTTCTCGTCGGTGAGCACGCCGGACCGGTGCAGCTCGCCCAGCTCCCGGAGCCGGCGGAGCAGGGCGTCGTGATCGTCCCCGGAGGGGGTGGGGGCCGGTTGCGGGCCGGTGTCCGGTTCCCCCGGCGCGACGACGTCGCCGGCGGGTGCGGCCGGGTGCGGGAGGCGGGCCTGCACGGCGGCGGCGACCAGCGCCATCAGCGGGTCCTTCTTGAAGCCCCACAGCTCCACCGAGTTGGGGTCGTACTTGGCCGGGGCCTTGGTGGGGGCGTGCCGCGCGACGAAGCGGAGGTGCCCGTTCTCCAGGCCGGACGCGGGCTGCCACTCCACGGCGATCAGATCAGTCAGCGCGAGCGTGCGGGTGCCGGCGGCGGCCTTGGCGTCCTCCGTCTTCCAGTTCCACTCCAGCCGGACGCGCTCGCCGTCGAAGCTCACCGTGCCGTCCCCGGCGGAGACGGACAGCGGCACGGACGGTCCGGGCAGCAGATACGCGGTGACCGGCCCGGCGGGGACCTGGTCGAGGAGCAGGGCGGTGCGCACCTCCTCGGTGAAGTACTCGGCGACCCCGTGGCGGTCGGGTTCGACGGTCAGCTGGTAGGGGTCGTGCGGCTCGGTGAGCCGGCCCCGGGCCGCGAGCAGGTGGGGGTCCCCCCCCACGCCGTTCAGGCAGTGGGGGAGGGTCGGCGCCGTCCCGCAGCCGCAGCCTGAGCCGCCCCGCCTTCTTGCCCTGCTCGAACGATATTCCCGCCAACGCCTCGAGAGGCACTACCAGTTCACCCAAGGTCCTGCGCAGCAGGCCGACATTCCTGTCCCGGCCGGGAGTCAGTCGCAGGGCCTGCCCGTCGAAGGTCCACGTACCGTCCTTCTGGATGATTTCCACCATGGGGGGGATTGTTCCATCGGGACCGCGGGAGGGTGGTCTGTACCACTCTGGCGCTGGTGTCAGCGGTGCCCGAGCACATTGACCACGCGGCCGCTGGGGTCACGGACGAAGAACCGCCGTACCCCCCACTCCTCGTCCTGCAGCGGGTGAACGATCTCCGCGCCCCCCTCCCGCATGACGGCGTAGGCCGCGTCCACATCGTCCACCTCGATGCTCAGGTCCGGGTCGACCGGCGCGGTCCTGTCGCCGGACATCACACTGACCTGCGCCCCCGGATGGGACGGGGACGCCAGCGTCATGATCCAGCCGTGGTTCATGACCTCCTCGAGACCCAGCCGGCCGTAGAACTCCCGGCTCTCCTGCACGGCCTCGGACTGAATGGTGGGTACGACACGGCGAACGGCCATCGGTGACTCCGGAAGATCGGACAGGCTGACTTCGGACAGGACTGACTCTCCCAGGAGTACTACGCGCACCCGGCCGCCGGCGGGCGTTCCGGAGGACCGTCCCCGGGGCGCCCGCCTGTTCGAGGGTCAGAACTCCGCGAGGGGGTTCTTCAGGGTGCCGATCAGCTGGAGGGCGCCGGAGGGGTCCGCGAGGTCGACCATCTGCTTGTTGTCGCGGAGCTGGAGGCGGTTCAGGCAGGACAGGGCGAACTCCTTGGCGAACATGTCGTACCGGGTGAACCTGTCGGCGAGTTCGGGGACCGATGCCTGGTACTCGCGGGTGATCTCCGCGACCGTGCGCCAGAAGGCGTCCTCGTCCAGGACACCCTCCTCGGCCAGGTTCGCGGCGAGGAAGCGGAAGAAGCAGTCGAAGACGTCCGTGAAGACCGACAGGAGCTTCGTGTCGTCCGGGACCTCCACCCGGATGCGGCCGACCTCCGGCGGCAGTACCGCGTCCGGGTCCATCACCGCGATCTCCTCGGCGATGTCCTTGTAGACCGCCCGCTTCACCACCCCGTCCGCCAGGACGAGGATCACGTTCTCGCCGTGCGGCATGTACACCAGGTCGTAGGCGTAGAAGCTGTGCAGGAGCGGGACGTAGTAGGCCCGGAGGTAGTGGCGCAGCCAGGTGGCGGGGGCGAGGCCCGAGCGCTCGATCAGCGCGCCCGCGACGGACCTCCCCTCGTGGTCGACGTGGACGAGTGACGCCATGGTGGCCAGGGACTCGCCGTCCTCCAGGGACGGCACCGGGCTCTCCCGCCACAGCGCGGCCAGCATCTTGCGGTACGGCGAGTAGCGGTCCGTGGCCTGCTCGTACTCCAGGTGCCGGTAGCCGACGGCGGCCCGCTCGCGGATGATCGACAGCCCGGTGGCCCGCAGCACCGGGTCGTTGTCGATGAGCCGCGCCAGCCAGTCGTTGATCGCGGGGGTCGCCTCCATGTAGGCGGCGGACAGTCCGCGCATGAAGCCCATGTTGAGGACCGACAGGGCCGTCTTGACGTAGTGCTTCTCCGGGTGCGACCGGTTGAAGAAGGTACGGATGGACTGCTGGGCCAGGTACTCGTCGTCGCCCTCGCCCAGGCAGACCAGGTGCCGGCGGGCGACCTCGGCGGCGAAGGTGACCGAGAGCTTGTTCCACCACTGCCAGGGGTGGACGGGGATCAGGAGGTAGTCGGCGGGGTCCAGGTCCTGCTCGCGCAGGACGGCGTGGAAGCCCTCGACGGTCTCCTCGCCCAGCTCCCGGCGGATGAACGACTCGTACTCGATCCCGACGCCGGCCGTGAACGCGGCCCGTGAGCGGTGGGCGGCCAGCCACACCAGCTTCACCGGGTGCGCGGTCTCCGGCGCGTACGCGCGGTACTCGTGGACGCCGAACCCGAGCCGTCCGTTGTTGGCGACGAAGCAGGGGTGGCCCTCGGTCATGCCGGTCTCGATGGCCTGGAATCCGGCGTCGATCAGCTCGGCGGACGTGATCTCGGGCTTGGTGAGCTTGTAGCAGGTGCCCGACAGGGTGGAGGAGACCTCCTCCAGGTAGACCGGCAGGACCTCGTCGCTCAGGCCCAGGGACTTCCGCAGCTCGACGAAGAAGTCCAGCGCGGCGAGCTCCAGTTCGGCGTCTCCCCGGTGGCGGGTGATCGAGTCGGCGTCGACCTGCCAGTGGTCCAGGGCGCGGAGGGCCGCGGTGAAGGTGTACCGGGTCAGGCCGTCGTCGCTCTGGACGGCGTAGCGGCCGTCGCCGGTGGCCTCAGGGGTGAGGAGCCGCTCGTGCGCGAACTCGGCGAGTGCCTTGCGGATCAGCAGGCGGTTGGCCCGCGCCCAGCGGTGGGGGGACAGGTGTGCCACGGCGTCGGACAGGGTCATACGGATACTCCTCGGGCGGCCTCGAACTGTTCGCGCGTGCAGAAGCTCAGCAGCGCGCGCTTCTCCGGCTTGTCGATCTCCCGCTCGGGCACGAAGCCCACGGCCTCGTTCAGGGCGTGCACGGCCTTGTTGCCCACGTCCGGTTCGACCACGACCCGCCGGGTGGCCGGGTCGGCGAACAGCTCCTCCATCACGGCGGTGATGACCGCCCTGGTGAAGCCGTGGACCGGGCGGTCGGTGGGGGCGACCAGGAAGTGCATGCCCACGTCGCCGGGCCCGGGGTCGTACAGGCCGGTGAGTTCGACGTACCGCGGGTCGTACCGCTCCATCAGGAAGGCCGGCTCGCCGTCGTGCAGACCCAGGTGGGCGTGGTGGTGCTCGTGGGCGGCGATGCGCATGTACTCGCGCTCGACGTCCTGGAGCTTCGCGTCCTGCATCATCCAGAACGCCGCCTTGGGGTGGGTGACCCAGCGGTGCAGCAGTCCGGCGTCCTTCAGCGGGTCCAGCGGGCGGACGGTGAACGTACCGATGCCCGTGCTGTCCGTGCTGCTCATACGGCGAACTCCTGGAACGCGATGGCCTTCTCGACCGGGTAGTACTCGGTGCCCAGCAGTTCGCGGATGATGGTCGCGTTGCGGTACGGGCCCATGCCCAGGTCGGGGCTGGTGACGCTGTGGGTGTGGACGCCGGCGTTCTGCAGGAAGATGCCCCGGCCGGTGACGTCGACGGCGTAGTCACGGCTCACGTCGAAGCGGCCGTGGCCGTCGAAGCGGATCCGACTCCGCACCGGGTCGAGGAAGGCCGGCGGCTCGTAGTGGTAGCCGGTGGCCAGTACCAGGCCCTCGGTGCGGATCTCGAAGTCCTTGTCCTGCTCGTCCTGGTGGAAGCCGAGCGTGTAGCCCCCGTCCTCGTGACGTGCCGAGGTGAGACTGGAGTTGGTGAGCAGCCGGGTGGGGACGGGCCGGTCGCCGCTCTCGACGTGCTTCTGGTACAGCAGATCGAAGATCGCGTCGATCAGCTCCGAGTTGATGCCCTTGAACAGGCCCTTCTGCTGCTTCTCCAGCCGGTAGCGGGTCTGCTCGGGCAGCGCGCGGAAGTAGTCGATGTAGTCCGGGGAGGTCATCTCCAGGGTCAGCTTGGTGTACTCCAGCGGGAAGAACCGCGGGGAGCGGGTGATCCAGTTGAGCTGGTAGCCGTGGACGTCGATCTCGGAGAGCAGCTCGTGGTAGATCTCGGCGGCGCTCTGCCCGCTGCCGACGACGGTGACCGACTTCTTCGTCAGCAGCTCCGCCTTGCGCCCCATGTACCGCGCGGTGTGGAAGAGGTCCCCGTCCAGGCCGCGGCAGGGCTCCGGGACGAACGGCACGGTGCCGGTGCCGAGCACCAGGTGCCTGGCGCGGTACGCCGTACCGGCCGCCGTCGCCACGGTGTACAGGCCGTCGCTCTCGTCGTACGTCACCTCGGTGACCGTGGTGCCGAAGTGGATGCTGCTCAGCTTGGCGGCGGCCCAGCGGCAGTAGTCGTCGTACTCGACGCGCAGCGGGTAGAAGTTCTCGCGTATGTAGAACGAGTACAGCCGGCCCTTCTCCTTCAGGTAGTTGAGGAAGGAGTAGGGGGACGTCGGGTCGGCGAGGGTGACCAGGTCCGACATGAACGGCGTCTGCAGGTGGGCGCCGTCGAGGAACATTCCGGCGTGCCATTCGAAGTCCGGCTTGGACTCCAGGAAGACGCCGTTCAGTTCGTCGATGGGCTCGGTGAGGCAGGCGAGGCCGAGGTTGAAGGGGCCCAGGCCGATGCCCACGAAGTCGTAGGCGGGGTGCGGGTCTTCAGCAAGCGCGGTCAAGGGACTCTCCCAGGTACTGCTCGGCGTGGCCGGCGATCAGATCGAGGACGGCGGAGATGTCGGCCGTCGTGGTCTCGGGGTTCAGCAGGGTGAACTTCAGGTAGTGGCGCCCCGCCACCTTGGTGCCCGCGACCACCGCGTCACCGGAGGCGAACAGGGCCTTGCGGGCGTAGAGGTTGGCGCGGTCGATCTCGGCGGGGTCGGTGACGGCCGCGGGGATGTGACGGAAGACGAGGGTGGAGAGGCTCGGTTCGACGACCACGTCGAAGCGGGGGTCGGCGGCCAGCAGTCTCCAGCCTTCGGCGGCCAGGTCGCAGACCTCGTCGAAGAGTTCGCCGATGCCGTCGGCGCCCATCACGCGCAGCGTCATCCACAGCTTGAGGGCGTCGAAGCGGCGGGTGGTCTGCAGGGACTTGTCGACCTGGTTGGGGATGCGCTCGGTCACCATGCGGCGCGGGTTGAGGTACTCGGCGTGGTAGGTGGCGTGCCGCAGCGTGGCCGCGTCGCGGACCAGCACGGCGGACGAACTGACCGGCTGGAAGAAGGACTTGTGGTAGTCGACGGTGACCGAGTCGGCGCGCTCGATGCCGTCGATGCGGTCGCGGTACTTCAGCGAGGCGAGCAGTCCGCAGCCGTAGGCGGCGTCCACGTGCATCCAGGCGCCGTACCGCTCGCACAGCCCGGCGATCTCGGGGAGCGGGTCGATGGAGCCGAAGTCGGTGGTCCCGGCGGTGGCGACGACGGCCATGGGGACCAGGCCCGCCTCGGCGCAGCGCTCCAGTTCGCGGGCGAGGGCGGCGGTCCGCAGCCGCTTGTCGTGGTCGACGGGTATCGACACCACGGCGTCCGGTCCGAGGCCGAGCAGTTTCGCGGACTTCTGCACGCTGAAGTGGCTGACCTCGGAGGCGAAGACGCGCAGCCGCGCGAGGTCGTCGGTCTTGGCCTCCTCGCGGGCCAGCAGCAGTGCCTGGAGGTTGGACTGGGTGCCGCCGGAGGTGAACACGCCGTCGGCGGCCGGGCCGAGGCCGATGCGGCCGGTCGTCCAGTCGATGACCCTGCGCTCGATGAGGGTGCCGCCGGCCGACTGGTCCCAGGTGTCCAGGGAGGAGTTGACGGCGGAGAGCACCGCCTCGCCGAGCACGGCCGGAATGACGACCGGGCAGTTGAGGTGGGCGAGGTAGCGGGGGTGGTGGAAGTAGACCGCGTCCCGGAGGTAGACGTCCTCCAGTTCGTCCAGCGCCGCGGCGGTGTCGTGCAGGGGCCGGTCGAGGTCGATCGCGTCGATGCGGGGGGCGAGGGCGTCGGCCGTGACTCCGGTGAACGGCCGTGTGGTGGTGGCGAGTTTGGCGGCCACCCGCTCGACTCCCTCGGTCACGGAGCGACGGTAGTGCTCCGCGGTGGTGTCGTTGAGCAGGTGCGAGCGCATGTGGGGGTCCTCCGGTGGGGACGGTCCGGTGCGGGGAGCTGGCCAGTGTGAAATTTAGGTTAGCCTAACCTAAGTTTCACGAGTTGACTCCCGTCCCGGCCGTGACCGTGAGCACTCCCGCGGCGCGCGTGACCGTACGTCAACTCCTGTGCTGGTCAGCTCTGTTCACACAACTGCTCCTCCGTCAGCCCGTGACGCCAGTACCCGACGAACGTCACCCGCCGACGGTCGATCCCGCGCTCACCGACGAAGTGCCGCCGCAGCTGCCGCACACAGCCGGCCTCCCCGGCGATCCAGACGTACGGCCGCTCGGCGGGCGGGAGTTCGACGGCCCGGAGGGCGTCCAGGGCCATGGGGGAGTAGGAGCCCGCGCCCATGGGGGACCCCGTGCCCATGGGAGAGCCCGTGCCCATGCGGGCGGTCGCGGCCACGGGGGAGACCGGGGCCGGTTCACCGGGCCCGGGGGCGGACCGCGCCGGCCCGGCGGCGGCCCCCTCCCGGACGTGCCACGTGATCTCGGCGTCCGCCCCGGTCGTCAGGTCCTGGACGTCCCCGGAGTGCGGGACCTCCAGCCACACCCGGGCGCGGGTGCCGGCCGGGAGGGTCTCCAGGACGGCCGCGGCGGCGGGCAGAGCGGTCTCGTCGGCCCAGAGGAGCACCAGGTCGGTGTCCTCGGGCGGGCGGAAGCGGATCGCCCGGTTGTCGGCGATCGCGGGGCCGAGCAGCAGTACCCGGTCACCGGCGGCGGCGCGGGCGGCCCAGCGGGAGGCCGGGCCCGCCTCGGCGGACGCGCCGCCCCGCGCGGTGATGCCGTGCAGCACGAAGTCGATGTCGACCTCGGTGGTGTGGCCCCCGGCGTCGGTGCGCAGCTCCCGGAGCGTGTACGAGCGCATCACCGCCCGTACGTCGTCGGGGAGTTCCCGCCAGCCCTGCCACCAGCCTCCCCCACTCTCGGCTTCGCTCGAGCGGGGGGACCCCCAGCCTTGTTCCAGTGGCACCACCGGCTCGCTCTGGCCCGGCTGCGGCAGGAACAGCGACAGGGACTGGTCGCGCCCGTCGGAGCGGAAGTCACGCAGCTCGGGGCCGGTGAAGGTGACCCGGACCAGGGACGGGCCGAGCCGCCTCGTCCGCGCGACCTGAAGGGCGAAGAAACGGAACGGGGCGGCTACGGCGGTGGTCACGGCTGTGGGCTCCGGGGAGAGGGGGGACGGGTTCAGCCGACCTTCTTGGCCTTCTCGATGGCCTCGGCGAGGTTGTCCAGCAGCGGCGTGCACTTGTCGTAGGACAGGATCGGCTCGGGGGAGCGGGCGATGACCTGGCCGGCCTTGACCGCGGGGAGCTGCTTCCAGGTCGCCTCGGTGATGTCGGCGGGCTGGATGGTCGAGGCGCGGTCGTCCATGATGATCACGTCGGCCGGGTACTTGTCGACGTTCTCCCAGCTCAGCGTCTCGAACCAGCCGCCGGTCGCCTTCTTGGCCTCCTCCGGGGGCTCGACGATGTTCACGCCGAGGGCCTTGAAGTACTCCAGGTCGATGGAGAAGTTGGAGCCGGAGACGTAGAAGACGTCCGGTGCGGCGGAACCGGCCAGCACCCTGATCTCCGGCCGGGCCTTCGCGGCCTTGCGCAGCCGCTCGGCGGCGGCCTCGAACTTCTTCTTCGCCTCGACGACCGGGGCCGCCTTCATGTCGGCGCCCAGCGACTCGGCCAGCTCGGCCATGCGCTGCAGCGGCTTCGGCAGCTGGAGGTCGTAGACGGAGACGGCTACGCTCGGGGCGAGCTTGGCGATCTTGTCCTTGGACGCCTCGGGGACGTACCAGAGCGACCCGGCCTCGTCGAACGTCGTGCTGATGAGCACCTCGGGCCCGAAGGCCGCGTACTGCTCGACGTTGAAGCTGTCGAACTTGTTGCCGAAGATCGTCAGCTTGCTGACGTCCATGTCGCCGGCCTGGACGTCTGCTTCGCCGTCCGTCGTTTTCGTCGGCCCGAAGACGCCCTTCACCTCGACGCCGTAGTCGTACAGCGCGGCGGCGACACCGGTGAACGCCACGATCTTCGTCGGGACCTTGTCGAGCTTCACGGTGGTGCCGCGGTCGTCCTTGAAGGACCACGGACCGGACTTGGCGTCGCCGGCACCCTTCGTGTCGGAGCCGCCGCTCTTCGCGTCGTCGTCCCCACAGGCGGTGAGCACGGCACCGAGGCCGAGGGCGCCACCGGCGGCGAGCAGTCCCCGACGGGAGAAGCGGGCGGTTCTGGCGTTCGACATGACAGGGTCTGCTTTCGTGCGTACGGAGCCGGCCTTGGCTGGAATCAGGCTTAGGTTAGCCTAACCTCATGATCTGTCCAGGGGGCGCCCGGTATGCATCCCCTCGCGCACGGTCGAAATGCCGGTCCTGCGCCGTGATTCGGATCACGTGAGCGGACCGGCGGCCCGCGCCGCCGTGGACGCGGGCCGCTTCACGGCGTTGTACGGGGTCAGCCCGTGAGCCCCAACTCCCGTGCGATCAGCATGCGCTGGACCTCGCTCGTGCCCTCGCCGATCTCCAGGATCTTCGAGTCGCGCCACATGCGGGCCACCGGGTACTCGTTCATGAAGCCGTAGCCGCCGTGGATCTGCGTGGCGTCCCGGGCGTTGTCCACCGCCACCGTGGAGGAGTACAGCTTCGACAGCGCCGCCTCCTTCTTGAACGGCTCACCGGCCACCAGCCGGCTCGCCGCGTCGCGCCAGGCGAGGCGGGACGTGTGGGCCTTCATCTCCATGTCGGCGATCTTGAACTGGATCGCCTGGTTGGCGCCGATCGGACGGCCGAACGCGTGCCGCTCCTTGGCGTACTTCACCGACTCGTCCACACAGCCCTGCGCCAGGCCCGTGCCCAGCGCGGCGATGGCGATGCGGCCCTCGTCCAGGATGCGCAGGAACTGCGCGTAGCCGCGGCCCGTTTCGCCGAGGAGGTTGGCGGCGGGGACGCGGACGTCGGCGAAGGACAGCTCACGCGTGTCCGACGCGTTCCACCCGACCTTCGAGTACGGGGCCGCCACCGTGAAACCGGGCGTGCCGGACGGCACGATGATCGCCGAGATCAGGGGCCTGCCGTCGGGCTTGCGACCGGTGACCGCCGTGACCGTGACCAGCCCGGTGATGTCCGTGCCCGAGTTGGTGATGAAGCACTTCGTGCCGTTGATGACCCATTCGTCCGTCGACTCGTCCAGCCGGGCCGTGGTGCGGGTCGCGCCCGCGTCGCTGCCGCCGTCGGGCTCCGTCAGGCCGAACGCGCCCAGTATCTCGCCCGAGCACAGCCGGGGGAGCCACTCGCGCTTCTGCTCCTCGGTGCCGAAGAGGTGCAGCGGCATCGCGCCCAGCGAGACGCCCGCCTCCAGGGTGATGGCCACCGAGGAGTCCACCCGGGCCAGTTCCTCCAGGGCCACACCGAGGGCGAAGTAGTCCCCGCCCATACCGCCGTACTCCTCCGGGAACGGCAGTCCGAACAGGCCCATGCGGCCCATCTCCCGCACGATCTCGTACGGGAACTCGTGCCGCTCGTAGAAGTCACCGATCTTCGGCGCCACCACGTCGTGCGCGAACTCCTCGACCGTGCGGCGGAGTTCTTCCAGTTCGGGGGAGAGCTTGTGGTCCATGTCGTTCACGACTCCTGGTGGGAGAGGGCTCGTACGGTGCGGGACGGGCTGGTCCGGCCCAGGTGGGCGGCCATCCAGACGCTTGTGGCGACCAGACGGCCGAGATCGACCCCGGTGTCGATGCCGAGTCCCCGCAGCATCCACACGAGGTCTTCGGTGGCGAGATTGCCGGTGGCGGACTTCGCGTACGGGCAGCCGCCCAGACCGCCGGCCGAGGCGTCGACCGTGGTGACGCCCCGCTGGAGCGCGGCCAGGGTGTTGGACAGGGCCTGGCCGTAGGTGTCGTGGAAGTGCACACCGAGCGCGGACACGGGGACGTCCGCCTCGGTGAGCGCGGTGAGCAGGGCCGTGACATGGCCCGGGGTGGCCACCCCGATGGTGTCGCCCAGGCTCAGCTCGTCGCAGCCCATGTCCAGCAGCGCCCGGCACACCCGCACCACCTGGGGGACCGGGACCGGGCCCTCCCACGGGTCGCCGAAGCACATCGACAGATAGCCGCGGACATGGACGTCCGCCGCCTTCGCCCGGGCCACCACCGGCTCGAACATCGCCAGCGACTCGTCCACCGTCCGGTTGAGGTTGGCCTTGGCGAAGGACTCCGTGGCACTGGCGAACACCGCGACCCGCCGGGCGCCCAGCGCCAGCGCGCGGTCCAGGCCGCGCTCGTTCGGCACCAGGACCGGCAGCGACACCGGCAGGTCGGACACGGCCGGGTACAGCTCCTCCGCGTCCGCCAGCTGGGGCACCCACTTGGGGTGCACGAAGCTCGTCGCCTCGATGGTGGTCAGACCGGTGGCGGCCAGGCGGCGGACGAACTCCGCCTTGACGGCCGTCGGGACGGTCGCCTTCTCGTTCTGCAGGCCGTCGCGGGCGCCCACCTCGTGGATCCGTACCCGCGCGGGCAGACCCTCCGCCGGTACGGGCATGGGCAGGCCGAGTTCGGGGGTGTTCACGCCGTCTCCTCCTCCACGGGTGCGATGACCGCGAGCACCTGGTCCATGGCGACCGTCGTGCCCGGGGCCACGTCCAGTCCGGTGACCGTGCCGGCGTGCGGGGCGGAGATGACGTGCTCCATCTTCATCGCCTCCACCACCAGCAGGCTCTGTCCGGCCGCCACCTCGTCGCCGACGGCGACCTTCACCACCGTCACCGTGCCCGGCATCGGCGCGGTCAGCGAGTCGGCGCCCGCCTGACCGGCCCGGGTGAGGGACGCGGCGACCGGGTCGTGGTCCCGCACGTGCCAGGCGTCGCCGTCGCGGCCGATCCAGTCGGCGGCACGGTGGAAGGTGTGCCGGACGCCGTCCAGCGTCACCGACACCTGGTCGCCGGAGACGGTGTGGGCGCCGCGCGGCGCGTGCTCCACCGGGTCCGTGACGCGCAGGTGGAAGGTGGCGGGCTTCGGGGTGCCGCCCATGCGCCAGCCGTCCGGCACCGAGAAGGGGTCCGTCCAGCCGTCGCCGCGCGGACGCAGCGCCTCCAGACGCACGGCGGCCGCCGCCTCGTACACCTCCTCGGGCACGTCGGCGGAGACCAGGCCGTCCGCCTCGCGCTCCACCAGCCCGGTGTCCATGTCGCCGCTCACCACCGCCGGATGCGCCAGCAGCCGCCGCAGGAACCCCGCGTTGGTCTGCACGCCCAGCGTCACCGTCTCCGCCAGCGCCGCCCGGAGCTTGCGCAGCGCGGTCGCACGGTCGGGGCCGTACGCGATCACCTTGGACAGCATCGGGTCGTAGAGGCTGCCGACCTCCGTGCCCTCGCTCAGCCCGGAGTCGGTGCGCACCCCGTCGCCCTGCGGTTCGCGCAGCCTCAGCACCGTGCCGCCGGAGGGGAGGAAGCCGCGCGCCGGGTCCTCCGCGCAGACGCGCGCCTCGACCGCGTGGCCGGTGAGCGTGACGTCCTCCTGCGCGAACGCCAGCCGCTCGCCCGCCGCCACCCGCAGCTGCCACTCCACCAGGTCGAGGCCCGTGATCAGCTCGGTGACGGGGTGCTCCACCTGGAGGCGGGTGTTCATCTCCATGAAGTAGTACGACGACGGGTCGCTGCCCGGGACGATGAACTCCACCGTGCCCGCGCCCCGGTAGCCGCAGGAGCGGGCGGCCTGGACCGCCGCCTCGCCCATCGCGGCCCGGGTCTCCTCGTCGAGGAGCACACTGGGCGCCTCCTCGATGATCTTCTGGTGGCGGCGCTGGAGGGAGCACTCGCGCTCGCCCAGGTGCACCACGCCCCCGTGCCCGTCGGCCAGCACCTGGATCTCGATGTGCCGCGGGCGGTCGATCCACCGCTCGACCAGCAGGGTGTCGTCACCGAAGGAGGCGCGGGCCTCGCGCCGCGCGGCGGCGATCTCGTCGGCCAGCGCCGACACGTCCCGCACCAGCCGCATGCCCTTGCCGCCGCCGCCCGCCGACGGCTTCAGCAGCACCGGCACGCCGATCTCGCGGGCGGCGTCCGCGAGCTGCCCGTCCGTCAGTCCGCTGCCGCTGGAGCCGGGCACGACCGGCACCCCGGCCGCCTTCACCGTCTCCTTGGCGCGGATCTTGTCGCCCATCAGGGAGATCGCGTCGGCCGGGGGCCCGATGAACACCAGCCCCGCCTCCGCGCACGCCCGCGCGAAGGCGGCGTTCTCGGCGAGGAAGCCGTACCCCGGGTGGACCGCCTGGGCGCCGGTGCGGGCGGCGGCCTCGATCAGCCGCTCCGCCGACAGGTAGCTCTCCGCGGCGGCCGCCGGCCCGATCCGTACCGCCGTGTCGGCCTCCCGGACGTGCCGGGCGTCGGCGTCCGCGTCGGAGTACACGGCCACCGAGCGCACGCCCATCGACCGCAGGGTGCGGATGACGCGGACCGCGATCTCGCCCCGGTTGGCCACCAGCACCGTCTCGAACATCTGCTCAGTCATCGTCAGGGGTCCCCTCACATCCGGAAGACGCCGAACTGAGGGTCACTCAGTGGCGCGTTGGCGCACGCGGTCAGGGCCAGGCCCAGCACCTGCCGGGTGTCCATCGGGTCGATCACGCCGTCGTCCCAGAGGCGGGCCGTCGCGTAGTAGGCGTTGCCCTGACGCTCGTACTGAGCACGGATCGGGGCCTTGAAAGCGTCCTCGTCCTCGGCCGGCCACTCCTCGCCGCGCCCTTCGAGCTGGTCCCGCTTGACGGTCGCGAGGACGGAGGCCGCCTGCTCGCCGCCCATCACCGAGATCTTCGCGTTGGGCCACATCCACAGGAAGCGCGGCGAGTACGCCCGGCCGCACATCGAGTAGTTGCCCGCCCCGTAGGACCCGCCGACCACCACCGTCAGCTTCGGCACGCGCGTGGAGGCGACCGCGGTGACCATCTTGGCGCCGTGCTTGGCGATACCGCCCGCTTCGTAGTCCCGGCCCACCATGAAGCCCGAGATGTTCTGCAGGAACACCAGCGGGATGCCGCGCTGGTCGCACAGCTCGATGAAGTGGGCGCCCTTCTGGGCGGACTCGGAGAACAGGATGCCGTTGTTGGCGACGATCCCCACCGGGTGGCCGTGGATCCGGGCGAAGCCGGTGACCAGGGTCTGCCCGAACTCGGACTTGAACTCCGCGAAACGGGAGCCGTCCACGACCCGCGCGATGACCTCGCGCACGTCGTAGGGGGTGCGCGAGTCGACCGGCACCGCACCGTACAGCCCCGCCGGGTCGGCCTTGGGCTCGACGGCGGGGTGGACGGCCCAGGGGAGGGGGCCCCGCGCGGGGAGCGTGGAGACGATGGTGCGCACGATCCTGAGCGCGTGCGCGTCGTCCTCCGCGAGGTGGTCGGTCACGCCGGACACCCGCGAGTGGACCTCGCCGCCGCCCAGCTCCTCCGCCGTGACCACCTCACCGGTGGCCGCCTTCACCAGCGGCGGGCCGCCGAGGAAGATCGTGCCCTGGCCCCGGACGATCACCGCCTCGTCGCTCATCGCCGGGACGTACGCCCCGCCCGCCGTGCAGGAGCCGAGCACCGCCGCGATCTGCGGGATGCCGGCGCCGGACATCCGGGCCTGGTTGTAGAAGATCCGCCCGAAGTGGTCCCGGTCGGGGAACACCTCGTCCTGCATCGGCAGGAACGCCCCGCCGGAGTCCACCAGGTAGACGCAGGGGAGCCGGTTGTCGAGGGCGACCTCCTGCGCGCGCAGGTGCTTCTTCACCGTCATCGGGTAGTACGTACCGCCCTTGACGGTGGCGTCGTTGGCCACGACCACGCACTCCCGGCCGCTCACCCGGCCGATCCCGGCGATCACACCGGCCGCCGGGGCCTGCCCGTCGTACATCCCGTCGGCGGCCAGCGGGGCCAGCTCCAGGAAGGGCGAGCCGGGGTCGAGGAGCGTGTCCACACGGTCGCGCGGGAGCAGCTTCCCGCGCGCGGTGTGCCGTGCCCGCGCCCGCTCGCCGCCGCCGAGCGCCGCCGCGGCCAGCTTGCCGCGCAGCTCTCCGACGAGGGTGCGGTGCGCCTCCTCGTTGGCCCGAAAGGCCTCCGACGCGGGATCGGCCGCGCTGTGAAGCTCCGGTGCCTCATGCATCCTGCGGGTCCCCTCACCTTGTTAATGAGCGTTAACGCACTTCCTCCAGGTTAACGACCGCTAACCTTCCTGTCTAGAATCGTCTTCATGGCCACCAGGACGGACGCCCCCACCCGCCGCGAGCAGATCCTCAAGGAGGCCGCCCGGCTCTTCGCCGAGCGCGGCTTCCACGGCGTCGGGGTCGACGAGATAGGCGCCGCGGTCGGCATCAGCGGCCCCGGGCTCTACCGGCACTTCGCGGGCAAGGACGCGATGCTCGCGGAGCTGCTGGTGGGGATCAGCGGCCAGCTGCTGACCGGCGCGAGGCAGCGGCTGAAGGAGGCCGGGGAGACGCCGGCCCCCGAGGCGGTCCTCGACTCGCTGATCGAGGGGCACATCGACTTCGCGCTCGACGACCGTCCCCTCATCACCCTGCACGACCGTGAGCTGGACCGCCTCCGGGACAGCGACCGCAAGCTGGTCCGCCAGTTGCAGCGGCAGTACGTCGAGCTGTGGGTGGGGGTGGTGCGCGAGCTGTACCCGGAGCTGGCCGAACCGGGCGCCCGCTCGGCGGTGCACTCGGTCTTCGGCCTGCTCAACTCCACCCCGCACCTGACCCGCCCCGGCTCCCTGCCCGGCCGCACCGGAACCGCCGAGCTGCTGCACCGGATGGCCCGGGGCGCCTTCGCGGCGGCGGGGGCGCGCTGACCCGGCGGCGGAGTGACGAGCGTTACGGGGGTTCCCGTCTGGACGGCTGTGGATACTCGCCGGTACCTTTGGCGTGAGCAAGCGCTTAGACATGCCAAGGTACGTGGAGGTGGGCGCCCGTGCGCCGTACGGTTTTCAACGAGGATCACGAGGCGTTCCGGGAGACCATCCGCGCCTTCATCGAGGCCGAGGTCGTTCCGGTCTACGACGAGTGGTTCGCGGCGGGCCAGGCGCCCCGCGACTTCTACTACAAGCTCGGTGAACTGGGCATCTTCGGCATCAGCGTGCCCGAGGAGTTCGGCGGCGCGGGCATGGACACCCACAAGTTCGAGGCCGTCCTCTACGAGGAGACCGCCCGCGCGGGCGTCCAGTTCGGCGGCTCCGGCGTGCACGTGCTGCTCGCCCTGCCCTACCTCAAGATGCTCGCCACCGACGAGCAGAAGAAGCGCTTCCTGCCGAAGTTCGTCTCCGGCGAGGAGATGTGGGCCATCGCGATGACCGAGCCGGGCACCGGCTCCGACCTCGCGGGCATGAAGACCACCGCCAAGCTGAGCGAGGACGGCTCCCACTACGTCCTCAACGGCGCCAAGACCTTCATCACCGGCGGCGTCCACGCCGACAAGGTGATCGTCTGCGCCCGCACCGACGCCCCGACGGCCGAGGACCGCCGCCACGGCATCTCCCTGTTCGCCGTGGACACCAAGTCCGAGGGCTACTCGGTCGGCCGCAAGCTCGACAAGCTCGGCCTGAAGACCTCCGACACCGCCGAGCTGGCGTTCGTCGACGTCAAGGTGCCGGTCGAGGACCTCCTCGGCGAGGAGAACAAGGGCTTCTACTACCTCGGCCACAACCTGGCCTCCGAGCGCTGGGGCATCGCCTTCGGCGCCTACGCCCAGGCCAAGGCCGCCGTCCGCTTCGCCAAGCAGTACGTGCAGGAGCGCACCGTCTTCGGCAAGCCGGTCGCCCACTTCCAGAACACCAAGTTCGAGCTGGCCGCCTGCCAGGCCGAGGTGGACGCCGCCGAGGCCGTCGCCGACCGCGCCACCGAGGCCCTGGACGCCGGCGAGCTCACCCCCGCCGAGGCCGCCGGCGCCAAGCTGTTCTGCACCGAGGTCGCCCACCGCGTCATCGACCGCTGCCTCCAGCTGCACGGCGGCTACGGCTACATGAACGAGTACCCGATCGCCCGCCTGTACGCGGACAACCGGGTCAACCGCATCTACGGCGGCACCAGCGAGATCATGAAGTCGATCATCGCCAAGGACATGGGCCTGTAAGCCGTACGAAACCCCTGCCGTATACAACTGACGCCATGAGTCAGGCACTCCAGGAACTCCTCGATCTGCTCGACCTCGAGCAGATCGAGGAGAACATCTTCCGCGGCCACTCCCGCAGCGCCGTCGTCCCCCGCGTCTTCGGCGGGCAGGTCGCGGCGCAGGCACTGGTCGCCGCGGGCCGGACCGTCCCCGCGGACCGGCCCGCCCACTCCCTGCACGCGTACTTCCTGCGCCTCGGCGACCCCGGCGCGCCGATCGTCTACACCGTCGACCGGATCCGCGACGGCCGCTCCTTCACCACCCGGCGGGTGGTCGCGGTCCAGCACGGCAAGCCGATCTTCCACCTCTCGGCGTCCTTCCAGACGTACGAGGAGGGCCTGGACCACCAGGAACCGATGCCGCCGTCCCCCGATCCGGACACGCTGCCGACCTCGGAGGAGCGCCTGCGCGGCTACGCCCACCTCGCCCCCGAGGTGGTGAACCGGTTCGCGGAGGCACGCGCCGCCGTCGACCTGCGCTACGTCGACGAGCCGCCGTACGGCCGCTTCGGCGAGCCCCGCGAACCGCACTCACAGGTGTGGTTCCGCACCAAGGGCAAGCTCGCGGACGACCCCCTGCTGCACGTCGTCCTCGCCACGTACGTCTCCGACATGACGCTGCTGGACTCCGTCCTCCTCGCCCACGGGCGCGGCGGCTGGGCCGTCGGTGACGTCGTCGGCGCGTCCCTGGACCACGCGATGTGGTTCCACCGCCCGTTCCGCGCCGACGAGTGGCTGCTGTACGACCAGCAGTCCCCGTCGGCCCACGGCGGCCGGGGCCTCGGTCAGGCCCGCATCTACACCCAGGACGGCCGTCTCGCGGTGTCGGTCATCCAGGAGGGCGTGGTCCGCGTCCCGCGCTCCTGACCGAGCCGGCTCGGACGCCCGACGACAACGGCATCCTGTTCGACCGGCTCCACCTCTCGGTCGCCGGTGACGAGACGAACGCCGTCACGCTCCGCCTCCCCGACACCGCCAAGGCCGACCGGCCGATCGCCACCGACTGGCACGCCGACGCCGCCGACGCCGTTCCGTTCGTCGACTGATCCGGCGTCCACCAGCCGCCCTCGCCGGCCGTGGGTGTCCCCCGCCCCCGGCCGGCGAGGGTGTTCCGCTACGCCAGACCGGCCTCCGCCAGCAGATACGCCGTCATCGGGTCGTAGTGGCGGGGGCTGGTGACGTGGTCGTCGAGGGGGACCGTCACCTGCACGGTGCCCTCGGACTCGCCGAGGAACAGGGCCGGGTCGTTGCAGTCGGCGTAGCCGACGGAGTCGACGCCGTACTGGCCCGCGGCGCCCGCCCAGCCGTGGTCGGCGACGACCAGGTCGGGCAGCGGTCGGCCCTCGCGCTCCAGCGCGCTCAGGACGGCCTTCATCGGCTCCCCGGAGTGGGTGTGCCACAGCGTGGCACCGTGCTCCAGCATCGCCACGTCCGCGAACTGCATCACGTAGCCCTCGTCCGTGCTCAGCCCGTCCGGGATGACCACGATCTCGCAGCCGGCCGCCCGCAGCGCCGCGGCCGTCGCGCGGTGCACGTCGAGCAGCCCGCCCGGGTGCCCGGTGGCGAACAGCACCCGCTGCTTCCCCTCCGCCGCCTTGCGCAGCCGCCCGGCCATGCGTTCGAGACCGGACACGGTCAGCTCCGGGTCGATGGTGTCCTGCCCGTACCGGTGTTCGGCGTCGTCGTCGACGCCGACCCGCTCCGCCATCACCGCGAGCACGTCCTGCTCGTCGGTCCAGCGGTCGCCGAGCTCCAGGCCGAGCCAGAAGTGGCGGTCGCCGTTCGCCAGCTTGCGGTAGTGGGAAAGGTTGTTCTCGCGCGGCGTGGCGACATCGCCCGCGATGCGGGTGGCGACCAGGTGTTCGACGAGTTCGGCGCGGCTGGGTGTCCCGGGTATCGGCATGCCCCCCATTGTGAAGCAGCGCCCCGTGGGCGTCCCTGGCGTATCGCGCGCTGGGATGTGCGTCACGTACTCAGACGACTCCGTACAGGTACTCGGTCCGCGGTCACCGGTCCGCGGTTGTCAGGTGCGGCGCAGCGCGAACCACAGCTCCATCCGGACGTCCGGGTCGTCCAGGTCCGCCTCCAGCAGCGCCGCGCACCGCGCGATGCGCTGCCGCACGGTGTTGCGGTGCACGGACAGCGCCACCGCCGTGCGGTCCCAGCTGCCGTGCAGGGACAGCCAGGTGCGCAGGGTGTCGGTGAGGGCGGGGGTGGCCGCTATGGGCGCGAGCAGCGCCCGGGCGTGCCCGCACAGCGGCTTCCGGTTGAAATCCGGCCGTGAGGAGCGTCAATCTG
>NZ_NEUB01000309.1 GCF_002910825.1 Streptomyces sp. SM1
CCCGCCCCCGCCGGCCGACGACCCCACCCCGGGGGCGGAGACGACCGCTCCCACCGGCGGAGGCGGCGACGACACCCCTGTCGACACCGCCGCCGGCGCCGACGACGCCCCGGCGGTCGCCGCCGGGAACCCGGGAGCCGAACCCGGACCCTCCACCAGTTCCGCCGCACCGTCCCCGGAGTACGTCCTCTGATGGCATCCCGAACCCGCCGGCGCCGTGTCCCCCTGCGCCTGCTGCTGCCGCTGCTGTTCCTCGTCGCCCTGATGGCGATGCTCATGCTGCGCGGCTACGTGCACAGCGAGATCCTCGCCGACCACCGCGTCCAGCCCGAGGCCGCCGCCGACCGGGTGCCGGACGCCATACTGGAGGGCGGCCCGGTCATCGACACCCGGGAGGGCCGCGCGGAGACCCTGAGCGTGCCCGACCGGCACGTCGTGCTCACCTTCGACGACGGCCCCGACCCGGTCTGGACCCCCAAGGTCCTGGACGTGCTCGAGGAGCACGACGCGCACGCCGTCTTCTTCGTCACCGGAACGATGGCCTCCCGCCACCCCGACCTCGTCCGACGCATGGTGGCCGAGGGCCACGAGATCGGTCTGCACACCTTCAACCACCCCGATCTCTCCCTGCAGTCGAAGGACCGCATCGACTGGGAGCTGTCGCAGAACCAGCTGGCCATCACGGGAGCCGCCGGCATCCGCACCTCGCTGTTCCGGCCGCCGTACTCCTCCCAGGCCGGCGCCATGGACAACAACTCCTGGCCGGTCACGCAGTACATCGGCGACCGCGGCTACATCACCGTCGTCAACACCCACGACAGCGAGGACTGGCGCCGGCCCGGCGTCGACGAGATCATCCGCCGCGCCACGCCCCAGGAGGGCAAGGGCGGCATCGTCCTGATGCACGACTCCGGCGGTGACCGCCGGCAGACCGTCCAGGCGCTGGACCGGATGCTGCCCGACCTGAAGAAGAAGGGCTACGCGTTCGACAACCTCACCGAGGCCCTCGAAGCGCCCAGCGCGCACTCCCCGGTGACCGGTGTCGAGCTGTGGAAGGGCAGGGCCTGGGTCTTCCTCGTGCAGGCCTCCGACAACATCACCGGCGTTCTCGTCGTCGGTCTCGCCGTCATCGGCTCCCTGGTCATCGCACGCTTCGTGCTGATGCTCCTGCTGTCGGCGGCGCACGCCCGCAAGGTGCGCCGCAAGGGCTTCGCGTGGGGACCGCCGATCACCGAACCGGTGACGGTGCTGGTGCCGGCCTACAACGAGGCCAAGTGCATCGAGGCCACGGTGCGTTCCCTCGTGGAGAGCGATCACCCCGTCGAGATCATCGTCATCGACGACGGCTCCAGCGACGGCACCGCGCGGATCGTCGAGTCGCTGGGCCTGCCGGGCGTCCGGGTGGTCCGCCAGCTCAACGCGGGCAAGCCGGCCGCCCTCAACCGGGGTGTGGCCAACGCCCGCCACGACATCATCGTGATGATGGACGGCGACACCGTCTTCGAACCGACCACCGTCCGCGAACTGGTGCAGCCCTTCGGCGACCCGCGCGTGGGCGCCGTCGCGGGCAACGCCAAGGTCGCCAACAAGGACAAGCTGATCGGCGCCTGGCAGCACATCGAGTACGTGATGGGCTTCAACCTCGACCGCCGGATGTACGACGTCCTGCGGTGCATGCCCACCATCCCCGGCGCCGTCGGCGCGTTCCGCCGCTCCGCGCTGGAGCGGGTCGGCGGGATGAGCGACGACACGCTCGCCGAGGACACCGACATCACCATGGCCATCCACCGGGACGGCTGGAAGGTGGTCTACGCGGAGAACGCCCGCGCGTGGACCGAGGCCCCCGAGTCGGTGCAGCAGCTGTGGTCCCAGCGCTACCGCTGGTCCTACGGCACCATGCAGGCGATCTGGAAGCACCGCCGCGCGGTGGTCGACCGGGGTCCCTCGGGCCGCTTCGGCCGGGTCGGACTCCCGCTGGTCTCCCTCTTCATGGTCCTGGCGCCGCTGCTGGCCCCGCTCATCGACGTGTTCCTCATCTACGGCCTGGTCTTCGGCCCGACCGACAAGACGATCCTGGCCTGGTTCGGCGTCCTCGCCATCCAGCTGGCCTGCGCGGCCTACGCCTTCGTCCTCGACAAGGAGAAGCTCACGCCGCTGCTGTCACTGCCGTTGCAGCAGATCCTCTACCGGCAGCTGATGTACGTCGTGCTGCTCCAGTCCTGGATCACGGCGCTCACCGGCGGCCGGCTGCGCTGGCAGAAGCTGCGGCGCAAGGGCGGTGTCTCCGCCCCGCCGGGCGCCTCCGCCCAGCAGTCGCAGGCCCTGGACGGCAGACCGGTGGCGTAGGCCCCGGCCCCGTCACATTCCCGCCTCTCCGGCGACGCACCAGGAAGACCCCTACACGTGACCGCACCTCTCCTGCCGTCCGGCACGGACGCGACGGAGGCGACGGAGACGGCGGACGGATCGAAAGCCCCGTCCGACCCGTCCCGTCCGGCACCGTCCGAACCGGCCGTCCGCCCACCCGCCCGGGACCGCTACTTCGACCTGCTCCGCGCGGTCGCCCTGTTCCGCGTCGTCCTTTACCACCTGGTCGGCTGGGCCTGGCTGCCCGTCGTCTTCCCGTCCATGGGCGTGATGTTCGCCCTGGCCGGCAACCTCATGGCCCGCTCCCTGAAGCGGCCCGCCGTCCAGGTCGTACGGGGCCGGATGCGCCGCCTGCTGCCCCCGCTGTGGCTGCTCGGCGCGATCGGCGTGTCGGGCATGCTCGCGCAGGGCTGGGGACCGGACGACGACGGCCACCCCGGCTGGTGGTTCCTCCACCTCACCTTCTGGGTGCTCCCGCTGAGCGACCCGCCCTACGCCGAGGGCGTCGCCGGGATCCAGGGCGTGCTCGGCGAGGACTGGGCCGCCGAACTCGCGGGCCCGCTCTGGTACATCCGCGCCTACCTCTGGTTCGTCCTGCTCTCCCCGTTCCTGCTGAAGCTGCTGCGCGCCCTGCCGTGGCCGACGATCGCCGCGCCGCTCGCCCTGTCGGCGATCCTGGAGTTCGGCTGGCTCTCGCTCCCCAGCGAACGGATCGACTCGGCGCTCACCGACTTCAGCACCTTCGGCGCCTGCTGGATCCTCGGCATGGCCCACCAGCAGGGCGTGCTCCAGCGCCTCCCGCGGTACGCCGTGCCGTCCCTGGCGCCGATCGTCGCCGCCTTCGGCCTCTGGTACGCCTTCCACCAGGGCTTCAGCACCGGACACGACCTTGACTCCATCCCCTTCGCCCAGGCCGTGTGGTCGTTCGCCACGGTTCTCCTGCTGCTGCACATCAGCCCCTCGTGGGCCGAGTGGCCGGCGCGGCTGCGCCGCTGGGACCGCCTGATCACCCTGCTCAACTCCCGCGCGGTGACGATCTACCTGTGGCACAACGTGTGCATCCTGGCCGCCGCCACGCTCTACGACCGGCTGTGGGGCTTCGACTCGCTGGCGGACCACGCGCCCTGGCTCCTGGAGAGCCCCTGGCCGGTCCTGCTCCTGGCGTGGATCCTGATCTCCGGCTGCGTCCTGGCGTTCGGCTGGGTGGAGGACCTCGCGGCCAGGCGCCGGCCCCGGCTGTGGCCGGACGGAGGCTCGACCGGGCGGCGCCGGTCGGGCACCGGGGCGCACCGGGCCTGACGGCCCAGCCGCGTGTGGCTGGGCCGGCACGGGCTCACTGCTGCTTCGGCACGTCGTTCGCGCAGGTGGTCGCGGTAGGGATCGACGAGGCAGGCCCGGTGGGTGGGGGCGCGGGCCATACGGTCCGGCTCGCTGTGGCGGGCGTAGCGGTTGGCCGTGTTGAGGGAGACGCCCAGGCGCCGGGCGCATGCGAGCAGGCCGACGCTCTGGTCGAGGAGGTCATGGACCTGCTGCCACCGTTCCCGGGTGGTGGCGGCGCGTCTGCCCTCGTGCAGGGGCGGGCCGAACTTGCTCCAGCACGAGGCGTGCGCGCCGATCTCTTTGAGGGCTGTTTCGGCCAGGCCGTGCCAGAGGTGCCGGCGGTCGCCGACCTGCGACTGGGCGTCGTCGACTGCCTTGTTGCCGGTGCCGGTGCCGGTGCCGGTGCCGGTGCCGGTGTCGGTGTGGGTGCTGGGACCGCCGGGCTTGCCGTAGCCGGCGCAGTGCCCGTACGGGAAGCAGCTCTCCCCAGACGAGTACGTCAAGAAAGACATCAGTACTGTGGCTGTTGTGCGCGTTAATACTCCTCGTGGTCAGGTCGACTTGATTGCGGGTAGCGGAGATGGTTTGACGCCCGCCCAGATGTCTGTCCCTCTCCGCCCGGGCGAGATGCATGTACCTAACATCCCCGGAACGCATACTGAACAGAACGCCTTGTTGTATGCAAAGACGTTCGGATACACGCCAGTCGCTGGAGGAACATCCAGAAATGTGTGCCTCAGGATCTGCGCTCCGTTCATTCGAGGCGAGGGTGGCAGAATGATGGGGAACGTCTTCCCCGGTAGTGGTACAACGACAACGCGCCAGAGGAGTTTTGAATGGTAGTGGACGCCGCGGTCGCCGAATCCCTGAGAGGGAGTGAGCGAGTCAGGCTTGCTGCGTTCGTGGCAAGCTGTACCGAGCGGATGGCGCAGCTCTTTACAGGTCTGCGAGGTGGAGATGCTGACCGCGCCGAAGACATCGATCTCTACCTGAGAATCCTGGACGAGCTTTGGGACCCAAGCCTGGCCGACGACGTATGCGCTGCCCGCATGGAGGCGCTGGAGGAGTTTTCGGAGCTCCAGCCATCCGAAGAGGGGCTCGTGGACGTAGCGGATATCTACGCCTTCTATGCGGTCCTGTGCATGCGCTATGCAGTCCTGTGTCGCGCTAACGGAGAGCCGGAGGACGCGGTACGTTGCGCTCACGCATGCCTCACTGCGCTGGGGTAGCTAGATCGAAATATTCCGCAAGGTGCTTTCTTTGAAGGTGAGCGCGAAAGTCAGCGTCGGATCCTTCTCGATGCCCCCCACCTCTGGTGAATCGCTCTTGCGGCTTCGAAAAATCGATCGAGATGCAAGTCGCGAACGACTGCTCGCGGTGAATTCAAGGCTTCGGAATTAGCGCGGCGAAAGTGAGTAGAGGGCCCGCCGGAGCGATATTCCGGTGGGGCTTCTCGCATCTTGACGGCAGTAGCTGACGCTGAGGTTGAAAGGGTGGGGTGCCCAGGGCCCCGGCAAAGTCGTCGATCATGCCGCCAGGAGCAGGTTGATGGGGCGGTCGGTGTCGCGTGCGCGATGCCGTAGGGCGGCAGCGATGTTGTGGTGGCCGTCCAAGCGGAGCAGGGTGATCGCGGCGTTACGGAGGCCCGCCATGACGCGGGGTGCCTGCCCGGTGCGGACCTGGGAGCGGTCCTCGTCGAAGGTGACGTCACGGACCCAGTGCAGGCGGTTCTCGATCTACCCGTGCGACTGCACCCATGCGGCCAGGACCGCCGGCGGGCGGCGGTGGCGTCCGCGCTGGTGATCAGGTGCACGATCTCGACGGTCCGTCGGCTCTTCCTGGTGACCGTGCGCCGCAGTTGGGCGACCTGCACGGCTCCGCTGAAGTCGATCCACGCCGGTACGTCGACGACCTTGATCGTGCGGGTGGCGCGGCGTCCGTGTCCTCGGTCCGTCCTGGTGACAGCGGGTACCGACGTCCACGGAAGGGCCTTGAGTTGCGCGAACAACGACTTCTGATTGGCCTTCACGGTCAGGACGTAGTCGCCTCCGGCCTCGGTCACGAGCGTCGCGGTGTCGTGCTGGGTGTGCAGCGCGTCCATCGTGATCACCACACCGTCCAGGTCAAGACGGCCAGCAGTTCCCGGACGGCGGGGATCTCGTTGCTCGTCTCCCGCACCGCGACCTGGCCGACCACCGCACCCGAGCCGTGTGCGAGGGCGGCGGCCAAGTGTGGGGCCTGAGAACTGCCGCCGCGTGCGCCCCGGACGGTCTTGCCGTCGACGGCGATGACTCCGCTCCTCATGTCCGACGAAACCGCGCCTCAAGGCCCTCTGGACAACTTCCCCCCCCGAGCCATAGCTTCACGGCCTTGAGACTAGTGGTGGGCGAGGTGGAGGATGCGACGCCGGCCGGTGGAGGCGAGCTGGCTGGCTGCGGGAGAACAGGCGGAACCGCAGGCGGCGCGGTTCTCAGAGCCTTGCCTGGCTGGTCAGACCCCTGTCCGAAGCATGCGAGGCCCCTCACCTCATCGGCAACGCAGATGGTGCGGCCACATACCGACATGAGTGAGGAAGTCGACCCACGAGATGAGAGAGAGGCTGAGCTGGGGGCCGGACGTGTTCTTCGAGTCGCGTATGAGGACGGTGGTGGGAGTGGTGGCCACTTCGACGCAGTTGGATGCGTCGGGGCTGTGGGAAGACTTTCGCCACTGGTGATCGGACATAGTGATTCTCAGGTCTCCTGGGCGATGCGGTGGATCAGGTCGCGGGATTCGGCGGGCTTGAGGGCGTTCGACTCCATGCGGTCGAGTACAGAACGGTACTTGTTCAACTGGGCTTCCGCGTCGAGGAATTCGCACCCGTGGTGGGTGTCCAACTGCACGGTGTCGAGCTGTGGGACGGGACCCAGCAAGTAGTCGACCGACTGTCCCGTTCCCGGGAAGGAACCCTTGCCGAACGGGATGATCCGAACGGTGACGTGTTCCAGTTCGCTCATGTCCAGCAGGTGCCGGAGCTGGGTGCGGACGGTCGTGGGGCCGCCGTACCCCATGTGCAGAGCGGACTCGTGGATCACCGCCGTATAGGGGGGTGGGTCCTTGCGGTGGAGAACGCCCTGGCGCTTGATGCGGTGGGTCACGCGGTGCTCGATCTCGAACTGTCGTAGCGGTGGTACCGCTTCGCAGAAGAGTGCGCGGGCGTGGTCCGTGGTCTGTAGCAGTGCCGGGATGTGGACGACCAGTGCGACGCGTAGTGCAGTCGCGTGGTGCTCCAGTTCGGCGAGGTCGATGAGGCCTACCGGAAGATGCTCCCGGTACTCCTCCCACCAGCCCCGCGATCGCCGCCCGGTCATCGCGGCCAAGGCGTCGACCAGTGCAGCGTCAGGGCAGGCGTAGGCGTGTGCCATGGAGTGGACCCGGTCGGCGCTGACAGGCGTGCGGCCCGTCTCGATCATGCTGATGCGCGCCTGGTTGACGCCGAGCAGTTGCCCGGCGCCGGTCGCGGTGAGGCCGGCCTGTTCACGGAGCTTGCGCAGCTCAGCGCCCAGTCTCCGCTGCCGCAGCGTCGGATTGTTCGTGGGCGGCAAAGTGTGTCCCTCCCGGCCGCGAGGCGGCGCGTTTCTCCCTCACACGAGTGAAGCCTGGATGGATTCATCTCTTTTCGTAGGAACTATCTAACCATCGGTCCTACGGTGGTCACACAGCGCTCGATCGCCCACTCCGCATGCCGGAAGTGCACCGCAACTTGCGACACCGCCACCGCCCGACGGAGTTGTTGAGCGCGTCCCGGCTCCCTTCCAACTCCCGGAGACAACCATGGTCACCGTAGCCCCGCCCCATCCCTGGGTGTACGCCCTTCGCCTCCCCCATGACCCCCGCGCGGTACGCGTCGCACGTGTGACGGTGCGGGCGGCACTCGACGGGCACGGGATGCAGGACGCCGCCGACGTTGTGGAGTTGCTGACGTCGGAGCTGGTCACCAACGCCTACCGGCACACCAAGGGGCCCGCCTCCCTGCGGCTCACGGGGTTGAGCGACGGGCGGTTGCGGGTCGGGGTGTGGGACAGCGATCCTCGCATTCCCGCCCCGTTCAGCGGGACCGGTGACGACCCCGCCCCGCTCGCTCCATCCGACGCCGAAACCGGGCGCGGACTGTGCCTCGTGCGGGAGTACGCCGACTCCTGGGGCGGTTGGGCTCTCGGCGACGACACGCTGAGGCGAGGGGCCCGGGAAGCTGCTCTGGTTCGAAGTGGGCGGGCGTGCGAGACTGCCGCTGTTGCGGAAGTGAACGGTGTGACCAGGGGGCGAGGGCGGATGAGTAAGCGGCAGACGCGGAAGATGCTGCAACTGATGGCGAGCGGGGAGCCGGTCGAGCTCACCAGTGCGATGGCGTCCGTGAAGAAGCTCGCCCGACTCGCCTTCACCGCCCAGCAGTTCGGGTACGAGTACGCGGACGTACGGCAGGGCGGCGGGAACAACAGCCAGCTGAAGATGCTGATCGTGCCCGATCCGAGCCCGCAGGCCCGCGCCCGCGCCGCGCAGAACCGGGCGCAGTACCCGAACGCCGGCGACGGGGTGTCGGTGCCGCCGCTCGTGCCGGACGCCTTCGAACTCCTCAAGGCCCGCATCAACTTCGACCTCACCGGCAAGAGCGGCGAGAAGCGGATGGGCTACGGAGCCATCGGTGTCTCCATCGGCTGCGCGATCGTGCCCTTCCGGCTCGGGGGTCGTCCTCCGACTTCGTCATCGCGGCCGTCATCTGGCTCGCCCGCATGGGCGTCTTCGGCATCGGCCTGGTCGTCAACCGCAGGCGCAACGCCAGGTTCGCGGCCCGGCTCCAGGCGGCCGGATTCGTTCCCGTGACGGACGAGACCGGCCGGGTCCGCCACCTGCCCCCGGGCGGGATGCCCGGCCACGGCAACCCCTTCGGCGGCGGCCCGTACGGCGCTCACGCCCCCGGGATGCCCCAGGCCGCCGGAATGCC
>NZ_NEUB01000310.1 GCF_002910825.1 Streptomyces sp. SM1
CGTCCTCGACCCGGTGCACGGTCGCCCCGGGCAGGGACAGCTCCCGTACGGGTCCCGGGAACGCCTCGGCCACCGCGTCCCGCTCGACGGGGACCGCGGTGGCCACGAGGACGCGTGACGCGGACGTGATCAGGTGTCCTTCTTCAGCCGGAAGGACCACAGACCCGTGGTGTCGTCCTCGCCCTCCTTGATCGACACCAGGGTCGAGTCGCCCTGGGCGCCGTACTGGGCGTTGAAGAACACGCTGCCCGGGATGGTCGTGTAGGTCTTGGTCAGGGACTCGGACAGCAGCGGCTGACCGTTCATCAGGATGATCCAGCCCTTGTCGGCGATCTCCGGGTCGACACCGAAACGCACGGTCTCGTCGGGGTCGACCGAGATCTCGTCGATGCCCTTGTCCTGGAGGCACTTGGTCAGATCGGCGGCCTTGAGGGCGTCGCCCTCCCCGCCGCAGGTGGCTTCGGAGCTCACCGAGTCGCTGCCCACCGTGACGGTGGCGATCGGAGTCGGCTTGTCACAGGCGGCCAGGACGAGCAGTCCGGCGGATACGGCGCCGGCGGCGGCGACGGCGCGGCTGCGTCGCACAGCGCGATGTCCGATTGCGGCTGCGCCGCGGGGCAACGTGGTCATGGCCGAAGGTTATCGGGCAGGCGTGCCCCGCTCCCCACGTGGGGTACGGCGTGGCCGGAGCGTTACGCCACTCGCGCCCGCCCGCCGGTCCCCTGCCTGGCCGAACGGATCAGCCCGCGGACCGTGGTCAGCCAGCCCGACGCGACGATCGTCGCGCCCACGGCCAGCCCCAGCGGTCCGACCAGCGGCATCACGATGCCGATCGCGCCGCCCAGCACCCAGGACATCTGGAGCAGTGTCTCGGACCGGGCGAACGCCGAACTCCGCACGAACTCCGGCACGTCCCGCTGGATCAGCGCGTCCAGCGACAGTTTGGCCAGGGCCTGCGCGAACCCGGCGATCGCGGCGAGACACGCCACCAGCACCGCCCCGAAGAACGCCGCGGCCACGATCGCCGCGCTCACCACGCACGCCACCACCGTCACGATGATGATCTCCGGGGCGCGGTTCCGCAGCCCCGCGCCGACCGCCGTACCGAGCGCGTTGCCCGCGCCGGCCGCCACGCCCACGATGCCGAGCGACACCGCGGCGCTCTGGCCGGACATCGGATGCTCGCGCAGCAGGAACGCCAGGAAGAAGATCAGGAAGCCGGTGAGGCAGCGGATGGAGGCGTTGGCGGCGAGCGCGTGGGTGACGGCCGGGCCGACCGTGCGCAGTCCGGGGCGCTTGTCCGTCTTGCGGTGCGGGCCGTGCAGGTGCTGCTCGTCGGCGGCGAGCAGTGCCATGGCCTCGCCCTTGGCGGAGTCCACCTTCGGCGGCAGCCGGAAGGACAGGAACACGCCCGTCACGAACAGCACGAACGCCCCGTACAGCGGCCAGCGCGGCCCGATCTGATGGAGCCCCGCGCCGATCGGAGCCGCGATCCCGGTCGCCAGCAGTCCGCCGAGGGTGACCCGCGAGTTCGCCTTCACCAGGGAGAAGGCCGGTGGCAGCAGCCTCGGTACGACCGCGCTTCTGACCACTCCGTACGCCTTCGAGGAGACCAGTACGCCCAGTGCGGCCGGGTACAGCTCGAGTCCGCCGGTGACGACCGCGCCGGACAGGACCAGTGCGAGCAGTGCCCGTGCGAGCATCGCGCCGGCCATCGCGGCCCGGCGTCCGTGCGGGAGCCGGTCCAGGAGCGGGCCGACGACGGGGGCGAGAAGGGTGAAGGGCGCCATGGTGATGGCGAGGTAGAGGGCGACACGCCCGCGCGCCTCGTCGGTCGGTACGGAGAAGAAGACGGTGGACGCCAGCGCGACGGTGATCATGACGTCGCCGGCGCCGTTCACGCCGTGCAGTTCGATCAGCTTGCCGAGTCCCGACTCCCCGGCGCCGTGCGCGTGGGTCGCCCGGCGGATCCCGCGGGCGGTCTTGGTCACCGGGAAGCGCAGCACGCGTCCGCACGCGCGCAGAGGGCCGCCCGCCCGGCCCGTACCGAGGCGTCGGCCGCTCCCCTTGACCTCTTTCGGCCCACCGGTCCCGGTGGCGCCCTGGGGTGTCCTCGCGGTAGCCACGACGTCATAGTGCCCCGAGACGGCGGCCCGTAGTGCCGTATCCGCCACGGACGGCGTCCCGGTTGCCGCTGTACGGCGCAACCCGGGCGCCGGTGCCGGCGCGCCGTGCGGCCGGTCGCGCCGCGGATCGCGCCGCCGGGATGACATCGCCGTACCGTCGCCGCCGTCGTGTCGACGTGTCGTGGACGGATCGGCGTCCCGGAGGGGACGAACACCCCCGGAAACCGGCGCGCGGCACCCCATAACAACCGTCGGTGTAGGCCCAGCGCACGCGAACAGGTAGCGTGCGTATCTCAGCCATCCCGCAGAATGGATGGAGGCGCGCCCGAGCACGTTGCGGCGCGGACGTCGACGCGGTCCCACTGTCCGCTCCGTCCGCCCCCCGCGCTGGGAGTGGCGCACTCGTGAGACGGCGTAGGAGAGAAGCGATACCTGTGAGCGCAGCGACAACGCGAAGCCGCACCCCCGACCGTCTGTGCGCCGAGGCCGTCGACCTCGCCCGCGCCGCAGCCGAGGAGGCCGCCGCCCCCGGAATCGTGGGTGAGCACGAGGGGACGGTCTCCGAGGGCGACCGGGTCGTCACCCACTTCTTCGAATGCCTCGAGCCCGGCTACCGAGGCTGGCGCTGGGCCGTCACCGTCGCCCGCGCCTCCCGCGCCAAGATCGTCACGGTCGACGAGTCGGTACTGCTGCCCGGCCCCGACGCGGTCCTCGCACCGGAGTGGGTGCCGTGGAGCGAGCGGCTGCGCCCCGGCGACATGGGACCCGGCGACCTGCTGCCCACCGACGCCGAGGACCTCCGGCTGGAACCGGGCTTCACCGGCGAGGAGGAGCCGCCGCCGAACTCGGTGGTCTCCCACGAGATGGCCGACCTGGTGGAGGCCGAGGACGCCGAGGTCACGGCGGTCGCCCCCGCCGACCTGTCCGTCACCCCGGCCCGCGGCACGATCGCGGCGGTCGCCGAGGAACTCGGCCTGCGCCGCGCCCGGGTCCTGTCCCGCTACGGCCTGCACACCGCCGCCGACCGCTGGGAGGAGGGGTTCGGCGCGAAGACCCCCATGGCCCAGGCGGCCCCGGCCACCTGCCAGTCGTGCGGCTTCCTCGCCCGCATCGGCGGCTCGCTCGGTCAGGCGTTCGGCGTGTGCGCCAACGAGTACTCACCGGCCGACGGCCACGTCGTCTCCCTGGGGTACGGCTGCGGCGGCCACTCGGAGGCCGCGGTCATGCCGAAGCCCCCGCAGCCGGCCCCGCCGGTCATCGACGAGACCCGCGTCGACCCCTTCCCCCTCCGCCCCGCCCCCGACTCCGGCTCGGTCCCGGCGACGGAGGACGAGGCGTCGGCGGAGCTGGGGCACTCGTAACGCCGTCGGGGGCGGCACAGCTCGGACCTGTGCCGCCCCTGGTGGCTTCACCGCTCACTCGGTGTCGAAGACCTCTTCGGCCGTCGGCGCGGTGACGGCCCGCCGGAGCCAGCGGCTCAGAGTCTGGGGGTCGTCGCAGCCGGTGATGCGCTCACGGGCGGCCTCGGGTACGTCGAGGCCACGTTCCGCGAGTACCGCCAGTACGTCCTCGGCGGCTCGGCGTGCCTCGCCTTCGGCCAGAGCTTCGGTCCGGGCTTCGGTACGGGCTTCTTCCCGGATCTCTTCGACGAGGTAGGACTTGTAGAAGGAGAGGTCCACGGCCACCAGGTTCCTCCAGAGGTGCTTGGCCGGGTGCTTGCCCAGGCCCTGTGCGGTGAATTCGACGATGGGGTCCGCGATGTCTTCGGGCACGTCCCGCAATGCGGTGGAAAGGGCCTTCAGTATGGCATTCACGGCGGGTTCGGCGGCGTGTGTGATGGCCGCCAGACTGGCCAGGACGAGGTCGGCGCGGGCTTCCTCCGGGTCGGTGATCACGGGCATGTTGTGCGGGCCGGCGACCACGGGGCGCAGGGTGAGGGTGGGCAGCTGGGGCGGACCGCTGCTGACCGCTTGCTGGGCCCACTTCGCCGTGGTGTGGTCCTGGCAGACGACGAGGAGCGCGGTGGGCAGCCGGTACTTCGTCCACAGGTAGGCGGTGTAGTACGCCCAGCTGGCCGGCTTGTCGGGGTTCCTGCTGCCCTGGGCCTCGATGGCGAGGAGGAAGTCGCCCTGGTCGGCGGTCTCGAAGCGCAGGATCGTGTCGACGCGGCGTTCGACGGGGCTGGTCTCGGTGAGGTCGGTCGGCAGCGGTGTGGCCCTGACAGGCCTGGGGATGTCGACTCCGAGGAAGCGTGAGACCCGGCTGAAGAGTCCGGGGTCGTGCTGGAAGATGCGGTGCATCGCCTCGTGGGGCGGCTTGACCATGGATTTCCTTGTGGCGTCAGGGGTGGGTGGCGGCTGCGGTGCGGCAGGTGGGGCAGTGGGGTTCGGTTTCGGGTGCACGGAAGGCCTTGTCGCAGCCGTCGCAGTTGCGGAGGCCGTGGCGTACGGGCGCGGGGGCGGCCGGGGTCCGGTACGGGGGGAGGGGTGGGAGCCGGTCCGTGAGGCGGTGGGCGAGGAAGGCCGCGGGGCGGTGGAGGGGCTCGTCGGGGAGGTTCTCGGTGAGGGCGTGGCGTAGGGCGGTGGGGGTGACCTCGCGCTCCAGCCAGGCGATGACGCCGGGGGCGAGGTGGTCGGTGTCGGCCGCGGAGAGCAGGAGGCGCGGGTCGTGGCGGCGGAGGGTGCCGAGGAGGTCGGCGGCCTGCTGGTGAAGTGCGGCGGCCGCGGCGCGGGTGGGCTGGGGGACCGGGGGGAGGGCTTTGCGGGGGCGGGGCTGGGATGTGCGGTCGGCGGTGGTCGGCCGGGGTGGTGGCGGCGGGCAGGCGGAGGGTGCTGCCTCGCGGCGGTGACCGGGCTGGTTGCAGGAGGTGGTGCGGGTGATGATGCGGCCGGTGGGGGTGCGGACGCGTTCGCGGCGGAGGTAACCGTGGGTCTCCAGCTCGCGGAGCGCGTCGCCGATGCGTTTGGTGCCTTCGGTGAAGCGGGCGGCGAGCGACTTGATGTCCACGGGGGCGCCGGCGGGCAGCGACTGGATGTGACAGCCGAGGCCGATGGCGAGCAGGGAGAGTTCCGCGTGCTGGGTGAGGTGGTTGCCGATCACCACGAAGCGGGTGGTGTGGCGGGTGTTGTCGTGGATGACGCCGCCGGTGGTGCGGTGACGCGATCGTGGCGGATTGCCGCCGTCGGCTGACTGGGCGCGCGGGGGCGCGCTAGGGTTTTGGGTATCCATCGGGGAAGGCCTTTTTCCTTGGTGGTCAGGCCCTCGCACCGGGATGCCAGTCCCGGCGGGGGCCGAAGTCTTTTTCGGTCGTGTGCGCTGAGCGTAGAGGTGCCGGGGGCTCGAAAATCCAGCTGAGCCGGTGATGTTCACCCGCCCGAGTGACGACTCGCCTCGGGCGGGAAAGGGTGGGGCTTGGTGGGGTTCTTTTCCCCCGGGTTGTTGTTCTGGAAGGCGCCGACGGCACCGGAGCCTCAGACTTCGGGTTCCGGTTCCGCGAGCCGTAGTTCGGCCCAGACGGTTTTGCGCGGGAAGCGCTCCTCGGATACGCCCCAGCGGTCCGCGAGCGCTTCGACGAGCAGGAGACCGCGGCCCGACTCGGAGTCGCGGGAGCCCGGTTGAAGCTTGGGCAGGCGATCGCAGCGGGTGTCGGTGACCTCGATACGGAGCGTGTGGTTCACCACGTAGAACGCGAGACGGAAGTCCCGGCCCGGCACGCGACCGTGGGTAACGGCGTTGACGGCCAGCTCGGCCACGACCTGGCGTGCGGCCCCCGAGTCGTATCCCCAGTCGCGGAGGTGGGCGTCGGTGAGGAGCCGGGCGAGGCGCGCACTGCGTGGGGTAGCGGACAACAGCACGCTGAAGTTCCTGACGGAAGCGGTGGGTTCGGCAGTTTGCTGATTCACATCACTCAGCGTGGCGGTGTCTGCGTACCGTGGAGTGTCACTCAGCGCGCGCGTACAGTCACTGTCCGGTGCTTGTCCGGTGCTGTCGTGGCTGTTCCGACGGTTGATACGGGCAGGACGCCGGGTGGCGTCACGGACGGTTCCCGAGGGAGAGGTGCGGCATGACGGCGGTCGAGACGGAGACGGGGCAACTCAAGACCGAGGCGGACGAACCGGGTTGGGAGGTGGACCCGGACGACGAGTGGGGTGTCGCGGTCATCACCACGGTGGGGCGGCAACTGAAGCTGCGGCGTGAGGCCGCGGGGATGCGGGCCGCCGACTTCGGCCGGGTCGTCGGGTACGGCGAAGACATGGTGTACAAGATCGAGGGCGGCAAACGGATCCCCCGGCAGGAGTTCCTGGACAAGGCGGACGAGGTTCTGAACGCGGGCGGCCTCATCGCGGCGGCCTGGGAGGACGTGAAGAAGGTCCGGTATCCGAAGACGGTTCGGGCACTGGGGAAGTTGGAGGGCAAGGCGGTTGAGATCGGGGTGTACGTGTGCAACAGCATCAGTGGGTTGTTGCAGACACCTGAGCACGCACGAGCGCTGTTCCAGGCGGCTCAACCGTCTTATGCCCCGGACGACGTGGAGCGGATGGTGGGCGCTCGTATGGAACGGCGGTCGGTGTTCGAAGGCGACCCGGCACCTTCCATCAGCTTCGTCCTGGAGGAAGCGACGTTGCAGAGAGAAGTCGGGGGCACAATGGTGTGGCGGCAGCAGCTCGAACGCCTGCTTGAGGTAGGGCGGCTGCACCATGTCACGCTTCAGGTGATGCCGACGAAAACCGAAGCACACCCCGGGGTGGACGGCAGGATCGAAGTGTTGAAGTTCGCGGACGGCACGGCGGTGGGACGCTCCGACGGTGCGTTCAACGGTCGGCCGACCTCTGAACCCAAACAGCTGCGCATCTTGGAGCTGCGGTACGGCACCATCCGGGCGCAGGCGCTCTCGCCCCGGGAGTCGCTGGCCTTTATTGAGCAACTACTGCTGGGAGAAACATGATCCGCAAGATCTCCGCTGGTGACGCCTCAGAGCTGGCCTGGTTCAAGAGCAGCTACAGCGACGGCACCGACGGCAACTCCTGCGTCGAACTCGCCCTCACCCCCGGCACCGTCCACGTCCGCGATTCAAAGAACACCGAGGGACCTCGAATCACCTTCGCACCGGACACGTGGGCGGCGTTTGTCTCGTACGCGCCGGAAGTTTGATCGCGCGACTCGGTCCGCCTGCTTACTCCAGCAGCAGGCGGACCAGGTCGTCCAGTTCCTCGGCATCCGGGGACGTCCCGATCACGGAGCGGACCACCTGACGCAGCTTGACGAAGTTTTTGGTTTCGTCGAGCTCCAAGGCTGCGATGCGAGCCGCTTCCGCGGCACCCAGCTCGACGAGCCGCTGGTGGCCGGGACTCGCAGGGTCGAATGTTGGGATGGGGAGCTGCCACACGGCCTTATCAATGTGTCGTTCGTCCTTGCCATAGGACATGAGGGGGCGGACGACCTCGGTCAGTGCGGGCGCGTTGAGGATGGCGCACAAATACATGCCCTCCTCACGAGTAGCGACCGTGCCCCAGTACAAGGTGTGGTCGATAGCGGCGTTCGGGTTGTCCACCAAAGCGGCCGACACATGCATGCCCGCCTTGCCATACACCACCCGCAACTGTGTCCCCGGAAGCTGCGTTGACATGCCCCGATGGAATTCAAGCCGATCGAGCAGCGTCAGCCGCTCACTGCTCCGGTTCTCCAGCCACAACTCCTCCGCACCGCGCCACCACTTCGCCAGGTCCGGGTACCGGTCGATGTGCTCGTGACCGCCGTCCATCAGCGTGTTGCTGCCCTCGACGGGCAGCACCGCCTTGCGCGGAGTGAGGAGCCGGTACGGCAGCACGCTTTCCCCGAGCAGAACCGGGCGGACGAACTGCTTCTCGACCACGCCCTCTTGGTCGGGAAGGTCTTTCCACGGCTTCTTCTCGGTGCTGCTGCGAGTCGACCGCACCCTGATCCGCCCGCTTCCCAGTCCGAGCGGGCCGGCGTCCTGCTGCTCCACGAAGAACAGGACGCGCGGCACGATGGTGGCGCCCTGCCAGAACCGCGACCGATACGGCGACGAGATCAGATCCTCGCCCACGTACTTCAGCTCGGCCGCCTCCCGTGTGACCCACCCCCGCACGTGCGCCCAGTCATGAGCGGTGACCGGGATCTTCCCGGTCCACCGCTCCGTGTCCTTGGACAGCGGCACCGCGTCGTTGCCCCGCGCCGCCGCGCCCACGCCCGCCGTCTTCCTCCGCCCGAAGACCACCGCGCTGCCGCGCGGGAAGAAGTGCGGGCGCAGGCGGCGCAGGTCCCAGGAGCCGGTGAACTCGACGCGTACCGGCTCGTTGGGGTCCGGGTAGTCGCCGGCGCGGAAGCCGGACCAGTAAGGCCGGTCCAGCACGGGGTTGGGCACCACGAAGGCGAACTGACCGCCCTCCGCGAGGTACTGCTGCACCGCCCTGGCGATGAACAGTCCGGAGAGATCCTGGTGGGTCGCCACCTCGTCGCCCCGCCACAGCTCGCGGGACTGGCACATCTCCTTGAACCGGGCCTGCATGTCCTTCGGCATGTGCCGGTAGGACAGCCACGGCGGGTTGCCGATCAGCACGTCCACGCGGTTGTCGGCCATGGAGAGCCACATGGGCCGGGCGAGGTTGCGGACGTAGTACGACCAGATGTGGTTCCGGTCCTCGTCGACCAGCTCGCACAGGATCCGGAACGCCGCGGTGATCTCGTCCTGGTCGTCGGGATCGTGGAGGGCGAGGACGTTGAACAGACTCGTCAGCGGCGGCCGGGTGCCCTTCTTGCGGCTGGAACTGGCCGCCCGGTCGGCGAGTTCGTTGACGAGCCGGTCGAAGCCCCGGGCGTCCGCGAGAAGGTGCTCGGAGAACCGCAGTTCGTTCTGGTAGTCGAGCAGGCCCCCGGTCTCCGTGCGGATCACCAGGTAGCCGTGGTCGATGAGGTCGGTCCGCTGCTGCCACTGGACACTGTCGCCGAGGTAGACCGGGACCCTTATCTCCCCGCGCTCGTCGGAGGTGAGACGGTCGCGACCGATGGCCAGCAGATACGTGACGCGGGCCAGGGCGACGGCGACCGGGTGGAGGTCGATCCCGGCGACGTGGTCGCTCACCGCGTCGAGCGCGTCCCGCAGCGGGCGGCCGTCGGTCTCGGCGGCCGTCAGATACCGGCGCACCGCGTGGAACAGGAACGTGCCGGAGCCGCAGGACGGGTCGAGGGCACGCTGGTTCAGCGGGTCGGCCAGGACGTCGGAGACCATCTTCTCGGCCAGCCAGTCGGGTGTGTAGTACTCGCCCTGCTTCTTGCGCGTCTCGGGGGCGATCACGGACTCGTAGAGCACCTTGAGCACGTCGTGCTCGACGCTCGCCCAGTCGTAGCGGGACAGTCGGCGGGCGGTGGTGCGGACGAACTCCTCGCCGCCCTCGACCTCGATCACCCAGCCGAAGAAGTCGGACTCGACGACACCGTGAATCCCGGCCTGCTCGAAGAGCTGGCCCAGGACGAGCGTGGCCGGGGGGATCTGCCGGACGTCGTAGCCGAGGACCGAGTGGGCGATGATTCCGGCGGTGCTGACCAGGAGCGTGTGCTCGATGAACAGTTCGTCGCTGTCCTCGAACTGGGCGCCCAGCGCACTGCGCAGCAGACGCGCCCACAGCTCCCGCTTGAGCCGGACCGTGGGCAGGTCCTTGTTCTCCGCGTAGAGGGCGGACAGCGTGGTGTAGTCGATCCCGTGGGAGACACTGCCCGCACCCAGTCGGCCCTTGATCACGTCGGGGGTCGGCTTGATGCCCTCGGCGGTGGCGAGGACGCCTTCCAGCCAGACCAGCAGCTCCAGCGCAGTGGTCCGGCGCGGCTTGACCTCGAAGCGGCCCGCCTGGACGAACGCCGATCCGGAGAGGGCGTACGCCCGCCAGTCGGCGCCGTCGGTGAGGATGCCGACGTACCGCTGGCCGACCTGCTCGGCGCGGGTGCGGACGTATCCTTCGAGCTGCTTCTCGGCGTCCTTGAGGATCTTCGCGCTGCGCAGGTCCCGCTTGCACTCAATGGCGGTGAAGCCGATCTCGACGTCGATACGCCGGCCGTCACCGACCTGGGTCTCCAGGTCGACGCTCAGATCGTTCTCGTCCAGGTTGAGGCCGCCTTCGAGCAGCAATTGCCGGACGTCGGCCTGGAGGGTCGCCTCCGAGCGCATGGGCTTGCGGTCGACAAGCCGAGCCAGCACCTTCTCCAGGCTGGTCTGAGGCGCTGTGGCCATCCACTCCCCCTTGACGAGACCGCGGGTGCCGGGACGGTGACGCGCGGCGGTGACGAGAAACTGCGGCCATTGTGCCGCAGGGCACCGACAACGCCGTCATGCCGGGCGCCTCGGACGGCGGTCACTGACCGCAATGCGCACTTGCCTGTCCGTGAGCGAACCCCCGAAAATGTGGTGGACTTGCATTCGCCAGGGGATGGGGAGCATGACGACGACCACGCAGCCGCGTCGGGATCTCAGTACTCGTGTGGCGGAGGCGCTGTCCTCACAAGTGCTGAACGCGCTCGTGGGTATCGCCGGCATCGCCATTCCCATCGCGGCCTGGGTCGCAGAGAAGAGCCTGCTCAGGGACGTTCTGCTGGCGGCGGAGACCGTACTGCTGCTTCTCATGGTCGCCAACCACATGTGGTTACGCCGGATCTACATCCAGCTCCGCCGGGCCAATGACCGGCACATGTCGGACGCCCGGTACTTCGGGCTGGTCCGGGAACAGTTGGAGCGGGAGCTCATGGCCGGGTTCGGTGAGATCGCCGACGGGCATCTCCAGGTGTACGCGTCGGAGGTGCCCCGGCTGTCCGTACTGCTCTTCCAGGCACTCATCGACTGCGGCACCGAACCCAGGCGAGTCCTCGCGGCCGATCTCACCACCACCCCCGACCTGCTGACGCAGCGGAGGGAGTACCTGGCCGTCAACCGGCGGTTGATCGAAGCGGGTGGGACCGTCCAGCGGCTGTTCATCTGCTGGCAGGACGATCTGGCCAGGGAGGATTTCGCCCGCTCTCTCCTCGCGCTCGTCGACCATCATCGTTCGCTCGGCGTGCAGTGCGCCCTTGCTGTGAGGGACCGCTTGCGGGCCGACCAGGCCGTGGACTTCGTGGTGGTGTCGAAGGCGGCGGTACTGCTGGAGGAGGAGCAGGGGGATGCCGACTACCGCCGGGGCCGTAGTTCCGTGTACTTCAAGCACGTCGAGCGCTGGGCCGGGCGGTTCGAGTCGATCTGGGGGCACGGCTCCGACTCGGCGCCGTTCGTCCTCCAGTCCTACGAAACGGCTGTCCGCCCGATGCTGAACGCCGGGGCGTGGGACGAGTCGGCCGTCCGTGAGGCGGCAGCCCGCCTCTGAGTACGTACGCGTTGACCTCGCCGTCCTGCCTCATCACGTTCCGTGCTATCGAACGGCCTTCGCTAGCATGGAGCGACGGCCGGTCCGGACCTGGCGGGACGGCGCGAAATCGCAGCGCGACGGAAAGTACGTGATGTCCAATCTCTCGCTCACCAAGGCCCACGGCTCCCGGAACGACATCTTCGTCGTCGACGGCGCGCCGCTCGACCACTTCGCCTCGGCGGACGAGCTGACCCGGGCCGTCGGGCTGCTGTGTGACCGCAAGCGTGGGCTGGGCGGTGACGGGGTGTACTTCGTGGCGGATCACGGCGACGGCACGGCACGGGCGTGGTTCTACAACCCCGACGGGTCCGAGGCGCTGCTCTGCGGGAACGGGATGCGGTGCGCCGGCCGGATACTGCTGGACCGGCACCAGGTCGAGTCGGTCGTGGTCGAGCAGGGGCCCTACTCCTTCACCGTGCGCGACCGGGGCCGTACCTCCCACGGCGTGCGGCAGGTCTCCGTGGAGCTGCCCGCCGCCGACTTCGCACCCGGTGAGCCGATCGTGACCGAGGCGGGGCCGCACGGCGAGTACGTGGACCGGCTGCTTCCGGCGTTCCACCCGTCGCGGCACGTGACGGCGGTCGCGGTACCGAACTCGCACCTGATCACGGTGATCGACGCCTACGACGAGGCCGAACTGATCGAGACCGGGCGGCGCGTCGCCGGTTCACCGGGCGTCTTCCCGATCGGCGCCAACCTCTCCTTCGTCCTGCCGCTGTCCGACGACGAGGTGTTCATCCACACCTACGAGCGGGGCGCCGGTCTGACGCCGTCGTGCGGTTCGGGCATCGCGGCCTCCCGGGCCACCCTGTCCCGCCTCGGGCTCGTCGACCCGGAGCGGCCGGTGACCGTACGCAACCCGGGAGGCGTCGCCCGCAGCCACCTCCAGACGGCCGGTGACGCCTGGCAGCCGGTCCTGGAGGGCAACGCCACCCTCGTGTACGACGCCGAACTGGACCCCGCGATGCTCCTCGGGGACGGTCCGGTGACCTACGAGGGTGCCGCACACATGGCGGAAATCAGCGCGTTCGCCGAGCTCAGCCGGGAAAACATGAAGGTGCTGCACGAGGCGGGCATCCACCCGACCGAGGTCTGACGCCACTCAGGACGTCCGTCTCCGCCGGGCCCTGGCCACGCGCACGCGTCTGCCGGGCTATGGGGAAGGGGATGGCGTGGGGGGACTGTCGGCCGGCCTTTTGACGATCGCGGCCGGAATCGCGGTGCGGCAGGCGGACCGGTGGTGGTTCGGTCCGGCGCGGGGACGGCACACACCGGACTCGCTCCGTTTGGTGATGCGACTCCAGCGCGAGCGGCTGAACGACGTGACGCCCGTGCTTCTGCTGCTCGGTCACTGGATCGAGTTCACCGGATGGTGTGCGGTGGCCGTGTACGGCGGCCCCTGGGGCTGCGCGGTCGCAGCCCTCGCGGGCGCGGTGAAATTCCGCCATCTCCAGGAGGTCAGCCACTTCGCCGTGCACGGCGTACTGGCGCGGGGCGGCCGGCTGAACACGTTGCTCGCCGAGGCGGCCGTCCACATTCCGCTCGGCTTCGTCCCCGTCTCCGTACGCCGACGGCGGCACGTCCGCGAGCACCATCCGAACGCGACGGTCACCGGGGCCGATCCGAACCTGGCCGAACTCCACTCGGCGGGACTGCGTCCGGGAGCCACGGCGGTGCGGTACGCGCTCGCCCTGATCCACCCGCTCACTCCGGCCGGCGTGCACGGCACCGTGCGGAGCGTGACCGGCCTGCGGCGGGAAGGGGGTACCGGGCGTCTGCGGGCGGCCGGTCCGGTGGCCGTGTCGGCGGCCCTCGCCCTGGCCTTCGGCTGGGAGGCGACGGCGTTCGCCTTCCTGCTGCCCCGGCTGCTGCTGTATCCACAGCTCGCCTGGATGTCGCTGCTCGTCGAGCACCGTTGGTTCGACCCGGAGGCGGTGCCCGGTCCGCCCGTTGCCGTAGAGGCGGGCCGCTGCCTTCGGCTGTACCCGCGCAACGCCTTCCTCACCCTGTTGGCACGCGGCACCTGGCTGCCGTACGGCGACCTCTACCACTTCGCGCACTCAGCGCACCCGGCGGTGCGCTGGAACTACCTACCGACGCTGGAGCGCACTCTGTGCGGCCCCGCATACCGACCGCACGCCCTTCTGCTGGGCGAGTCCGCTGTGCTCCGCCGCCACCGCTGGGCGCTGGCCCCGGCCTCGGGAGCCACCATCGGGCCGAGCCGGCAGGGCACAGCGAGCGAGGAAACCGGCTTCGATGCGTGCGGCGACCCCGGGGCGGCGCGGGGCCGCTTCCGGGGTCGCTCGGTGGTGCTGTGTGACCGGGCTCGGGGTCAGAGGTTGACGCCGTTGGCGCGGAGGAAGGCTGCCGGGTTGACGGCGGAGCCGTAGTTCGGAGTGGTGCGGATCTCGAAGTGCAGGTGAGGGCCGCTGGAGTTGCCGGTGCTGCCGGACAGGGCGATCTTCTGGCCGGTCTTGACGACCTGGCCGGCGTTCACGTTCACCGAGGACAGGTGGGCGTACTGGGAGTACTTGCCGTTGCTGTGCTTGATGACGACGGCGTTGCCGTACGCCGGGCCGTCGCCGGCGCCGTTGCCGCCGGCCTTGACGACGGTGCCGCCGTGGACGGCGACGACGGGGGTGCCGGTCGGGACGGCGTAGTCCTGGCCGGAGTGCTTGGAGGCCCACATGCCGCCGTTCGCGGCGTAGCCGGCGGAGAGCTTGTAGCTCTTCACGGGGGAGACCCAGGACGCCTGCTTCTTGGCGGCGGTCTTGGTGGTCTTGGGGGCCTTCTTGACCGTGACGGCCTGCGTCTTCGCGGCCTCGGCCTGAGCGGCGGCCTGCGCCTGGACAGCGGTGGCGCTGCCGGACACGGCCGTGTTCTCGGCGGCGGCGACCGCGACCCCGGCTCCCAGGACGACCGTGGAGCCCAGGCCGGCGGCCAGGACGGCCGCGCGGGTGCGGGTGGCGGACGTACGGGGGAAACGGGACGTGACGCGCTCGAACATCGAAACCTCATAGGGGAGGGGGCGGGGGAATGCCATCCGCGGAACGAGTCCGTGCCGCGCCGGCTGTTCCTTGGTAACCGCCGCCGCCCAAATGCCGCAAAGGTGTGACCTACGACGAAAGGCCGTAGTTCGGGCGTGAGATCCAGGTCTCTTGACGGAGGGCTCCGCGCGGGGCGAAACCCGCCATTTCAGGCTGATCGATCAGAGCTGCGCACTAAATGTCCGATACGAGGTGGGGTGTTTGTCGACTATTCCGGGTAGTACCGGATGTTTCGCCTGTGCGGCATGTCACCGGGCGGCCGGTACGGATGTGGCGTGGGTCTCCGGTTCCCGCCCGGCGCCCCTGCGTTCGCCGCGGTGGCCTGCCGGTGTAATAGTTCCTGTACTAGAATGGGTTTCATGAAGTCACCCCGTCCCGGCGGTACGGAGAACATCTCCGTCTCGATGCCCTCGGAACTCCTCGGTGCTCTGCGCACGCGCACCGGCAAGCGCGGCGTGTCCGCCTACGTGACCGCGGCGGTCCGGCACCAGCTCGCGATGGACGGCCTCGCGGAGATCGTCGCCGCTTACGAAGACGAGCACGAGCCGTTGAGCGAGGCCGAGATCCAGGCCGCTCAGCACGAACTGTTCGGTGACGCTCCGGCGCCGTACGCGTCAGGCGACACCGCCGCATGAAGGCACCCGCGGCCAGGGCCCTGGTGCTGGACTCCCAGGCACTGTCGCTGCTCCTGCGCAACGACCGGCAGATGATCACCCGGATCGAGGCCGCCCGGCGCGTGGGCGTGCCCGTTCTCGTGTCGGCCCTGACGGTGGCGGTATCCGTCTACGGAAAGACGGATACCGCCCGGCTGCACTGGGTGCTTTCCCGCCTTCAGGTCCAGGACGCCACCCACGCGGACAGCCTCACAGCGGTGCAACTGCTGAGCGAGGCCGGTGGCCTGCACGGCCACAAATACGCCATCGATGCCCTCGTGGCCGCGACGGCGCTTCGCGTCCCGGGGCCGGTACTGGTGCTGACCTCGGACCGCGACGACTGGACGAGACTGTGCGGCGATCGCGTGCAGATCAAGGATGTCTGAAGGCCGGTGTTCCGATCGCCGTGACTCCTGGGCCCCGCCCAGCCTGCGGCAGCGCCCCCGCCGAGCGGGGCGGTACCTTCGTCCTCACGCCGATCAGGGCGGCCGATGAGGAGAGTCAACGTGAGCAAGTACGTGCGGCCCGCCGCCGAGGGTGCCGATCCGTTCGGGACGGCGCGGCTGCGGCGCGGTGTCCTGGACGCCTGGGCCACCAGCCCCGCCCGCTTCCGGGAGGACGCCAACGCCGAGGAGGACCTCGTCCTCGGCGGCTACCGGGACCGTCTCGTCGTCGAGCTCGCGCAGAACGCCGCCGACGCCGCCGCCCGGGCCGGCGTACCGGGACGGCTCCGGCTCACCCTGCGCGACGGGGTCCTCGTCGCCGCCAACACCGGCGCCCCGCTCGACGCGGCCGGCGTCGAGTCGCTGTCCACGCTGCGGGCCTCCGCGAAGCGGGACGCGCCGGAGCGGGCCGTGGGACGGTTCGGGGTCGGGTTCGCCGCCGTGCTCGCGGTGACCGACGAGCCCGCCGTCGTCGGGCGGCACGGCGGCGTCCGGTGGTCGCTCGCCGAGGCACGGGGTCTCGCGGACGACACCGCCGGGCGGAGCGCCGGGCTGGCGGACGAGATCCGCCGGCGGGACGGTCACGTGCCGCTGCTGCGGCTCCCCTTCGCCGCCGAGGGGACCGCGCCCGACCCGTACGACACCGCCGTCATCCTCCCCCTGCGCGACACGGCCGCCGCCGACCTCGCCGAACGGCTGCTGCACGCCGTGGACGACGCCCTGCTGCTGGCGCTGCCCGGCCTGGAGGACGTCGTCGTCGAGATCGGGGACGCGGAGCCCCGCACCGTCCGGCGGCGTACGGACGGCGGGCTCACCGTCGTCGAGGACTCGCGCGAGGGGACGACCCGGTGGCGTACCGCCGTCGCGCACGGGCCGCTCACCCCCGAGCTGCTCGCCGACCGGCCGGTCGAGGAGCGGCTGCGGCCGTACTGGTCGGTCACCTGGGCCGTCCCCGTGGACCCCGACGGAAGCCCCGCCCGGCCCCGGACCGGCGCCGTCGTGCACGCGCCCACCCCGAGCGACGAACCCCTCGGTGTGCCCGCCCTGCTCATCGCCTCCCTTCCGCTGGACTCCACCCGCCGGCACGCCGCCCCCGGCCCGCTCACCGACTTCCTCGTGCAGCGCGCGGCCGACGCCTACGCCGGGCTGCTCGCCGACTGGCGCCCGGTCGGGGACGGGATCATCGGCCTGGTGCCCGGCCCGCTCGGCAAGGGGGAGCTGGACGGCGCCCTGCGCCGGGCGATCCTCGAACGGCTGCCGCGCACGTCCTTCCTCCCCCCGGCCGTCGCACCGCGCGCGGACGAGGAGAGCGACGCCGACCTGCCCGAGGCGCTGCGGCCCCGGGACGCCGAGGTCGTGGAGGGGGCGGGGGCCGACACCGTACGCGTACTCGCGGAAGTGCTCCCCACCCTGCTGCCCGCCGGTCTCGAGCGCCGCGCGGAACTGCGCACGCTCGGTGTCGCCCGGGTGCCGCTCACCGACGCGGTCGACCGGCTGGCCGGTCTGGAGAAGTCGCCCGACTGGTGGCGGCGGCTGTACGACAGCCTCGCCGGGGTCGAGCCGGACCGGCTGTCCGGGCTGCCGGTGCCCCTCGCTGGGGGTACCTCCCAGGCTTTCGGCTCTGGGGGAGGGCGCACGACGATCGGGCCCCGGCAGGTGCTGCTGCCCACCCCCGATGCGGGAGCCCTCGACGCCGAGCTCCTTGTCCGGCTCGGGCTCAAGGTCGCCCACCCGGACGCCGCGCACCCCCTGCTGGAGAAGCTGGGCGCCCTGCCCGCCACCCCGCGCGCCGTCCTCACCACCCCGCAGGTGCGGGCCGCCGTCGCCGCCTCGCTGGACGACGAGGGCGCGGTGAACTGGGAGGAGGACGTCCCGGACGCCGAGGAACTCGCCGACACCGTGCTCGGGCTGGTGCGCGACGCCGCCCTCGAACCCGGTGACGAGCCGTGGCTGGGCGCCCTCGCCCTTCCCGACGAGGACGGCGAACTCTCCCCGGCCTGCGAACTCGTCTTCCCCGGCGGTCCGTTCGCGCAGGTCATGCGGGAAGGTGAACTCGCCTCCGTGGACGGTGAACTGGCCGCGAAGTGGGGCGAACAGCCGCTCGCGGCGTGCGGGGTGCTGGTGGACTTCGCGCTCGTCCGCGCCACCGACGTCGTCCTCGACCCCGATGAACTGGAGCCCAGGGAAGGGGACTTCGCCGAACCCGACGACCCCGGGCTGCTGGACGCCGTGGACGTGTGGAGCGAGGACGTCCTCGACCGCTTCCCGGACAGCCCCGTCCCGCCGGTCGCCACCGAGATCGTCGCCGTGCGCGACCTCGACCTCGTGGACGACGACCGCTGGCCGCAGGCCCTCGCCCTGCTGTCCCGGCCCCCGCTGCGCGACGCGCTCGTCCAGCCGGTGCGGATCCTGCTGCACGACGGCACCCACGAGACCGTACGGCCCTACACCGCGTGGTGGCTGCGCGGACACCCGGTGATCGGCGGGCGCCGCCCGGCCGGGCTGCGGGCGGCCGGGAGCGATCCGCTGCTGCGGGGCCTGTACGAGGAGGCCGACGCGACCGGGTTCGAGGACGAGCAGGTGCTGCGGGCGCTGGGCGTACGGACGTCGGTGGCCGCCCTTCTCGACGAGCCCGGCGGCGCGGCCGAACTGCTCGACCGCCTCGCCGACCCCGACCGGCCGGTCACCGCCGCGCAGCTGCACGCGCTGTACGGGGCGCTGGCCGAGCTGGACCCCGAGCAGGTGACCCTGCCGGACGATCTGCGGGCCGTGGTCGACGGGCGGGTCGAGGTGGTGGACGCGGCGGACGCGGTGGTCGTCGACTCGCCCGATCTGCTGCCGTTCACGGCGGGTGTGCCGCTGCTGCCGGTCCGGCCGGCGCGGGCCGCCGAGCTGGCGGAGCTGTTCCAGGTGCGGCGGCTGAGCGAGTCCGTCAGCGGGGAGGTCGGCTCCGAGGGCGACGCGCACGACGTGCCGGAGCCGGTGCGGGTGCTGCTGGGGGCGGGGACGCCGGCGTCGTATGTGGAGCACGAGGAGCTCGTCGTCGACGGTGTAGAGATCGACTGGCGCCTGACCGGTGACGGTGTGCTGCACGCGGCGACGCTGGAGGGCGTGGCCGCGGGGCTCGCCTGGGCGGCGGGCCAGTGGCCCCGCCGCTTCGAGGTCGCGGCCCTGCTGGAGGACCCGTCCCGGACGGAGGAACTGGCCCGCGACCGCTGGTTCGACTGACCGCCCGCCCCGGAGCGCGGCCGGTTGCCCGCCCCGGCATCCGCGGGTGGCCGTGCCGCCCTCAGCGCATCGAGGCAGGAGCGGTGCCCGTAGCGGCGCGCACACCGCGCCCCGCACGGCGCGGTCACTCCGCCCGGGGTGCTCCCGGTACCCGGGCGGCCGGCTCCTCCGGGGCCGCCGGATCGGTGCGGGCGGTGAGCCGGCGTGTGGCGAACTCCCGGTTGGCGAGGGTCTGTCCGCGGTAGCGGTCGGGCAGCCCGGGGTTCGACAGCAGTTCGTCGCAGGCCCGGACCGAGCCGGCCAGGTCCCCCACCCAGTACGCGCTGATCGAGAACTCGAACAGGAGCCCCCACTGATACACCCACGGCTGGACGAAGAGCAGGTCGTCCGGCTGACGTCGACCGAGCCCGGCGGACACGACCGCGTGCGCGGCGTGGTAGCGGCGCATCGCACGCAGCCGTGAGGCCATCTCGTAACACGCCTCGAGCCGCTGCGGGCGCGTCTCCCAGGCGCGGGTGAGGGCGTCCATGGCCCGGGGCCAGTCGCCCGACCGGGCTCTGAGGATCCCGGCCTGCAGCAGCGAGTAGTAGACCTCCTCGTCCCAGCCGCCCATCTCCGCGCGCCGCTCGTACAGACGGACCGCCTCCTTGACGTGGCCGAGGTCGCGCATCGTCTGGGCCAGATAGAAGACGGTGCGTGTGTTGTCGGGGTCACGCTTCAGGTCCGCGCTCAGCAGGCGGGCGTCCCGCTCGAACTTGTCCGCCCGCGATCCCCCGTCGGCGAAGTGCTCGACCACGAGCGCGTCGAGGTTCTCCTGGCCGTGCCGCTGGTCACTGGTGAGGTACTCGTGCGTGACTCCCTCATAACGCCAGGGAATGTCTCCCCTTACCAGACGCTTGATCCGATACTGGGTCGCCCCCTCGTGCCGAAGCATGTAGGAATCAGCGGTCAACGCCGGCAGGACGCCGTCCCTGCGCATGACCTGGTCGGCGTCAAGGAGAAGAAGGTAGTCGGCTTTTCCCAGGGCGTGCTCGATATTGAGCGTCCGGTTGTGGCCGAAGTTCTTCCACGGCTCCTCGTGCAGCTCACCCGGGAGCCCGCGAAGCGCCCTGCGGATCAGCTGCTGCGTCCCGTCTGTCGAGCCGGTGTCGGAGATCACCCAGGTGTCCACGAGATCCCGTACCGAAGACAGGCAGCGTTCGATGACGCGGGCTTCGTTCTTGACGATCATGCAAAGGCAGATGGACGAGTTCACCATGCGACCTGTACTTCCATCCCTGAATTCCAGTGATGCGACGCTATCAGTGCGCCGTCCCGGCCGGGTCGAGGCGTTCGTGTCCGAATCCCAGGTTCGTCTCATTCGACCTTTCGGGTGGGCAGGATCGGCTGATCGCCTGAAATATCGCGGACACGTCCAACAACAGCGGTGGAGGTGGGGATGAGTGTGCAGCGAGTCGTCCGCCGTTTCTCCCAGTCATGTCTCTTGGCTGGCAACGGAAAGGGAAAGAACAGCAATGAAGCGCCGAAATCATAGGGGTTCCCCCGGCCCGATCCCCAGGCGTGTCGCCTGGGGAATGGCCGCGCTCGTCTTCACACTGACGGGTGCCACCGCCACTCCCGCATTCGGAACACAGGGCGACGAGCGCCCCGACAGCACCGAGCGTTCCATCGGTGAAACCCCCTCCCATCCGGCCACCGAAGGCGACGGAAGCCCGGGGAAGCCCTGCGACCGTTGCCCTCCGGGTCCGACGGGGCCGACGGGGCCGGTGGGTCCGGTGGGGCCTGTTGGTGAGACGGGTCCGGTGGGTC
>NZ_NEUB01000024.1 GCF_002910825.1 Streptomyces sp. SM1
GCGCCCCGGAAGGGAGTACTCCACGTGACAGACCACCGCCCCCTCGGCGTCGTCATCGCCACCCGGGACCGTCGTGACCGGCTCGCCGGCACGCTCCGGAACCTGCTCGAATTGCCCGAGCGGCCCGAGATCCTGGTCGCCGACAACGCCTCGGCCGACGGCACCCGTGCCATGGTCGCCCGCGACTTCCCCGAGGTGCGCCTGCTGGCGCTCCCGGTGAATCACGGTGCTCTGGCCCGCACCCACGGGGCCCGCGCCCTCGGCACCCCGTACGTGGCGTTCAGTGACGACGACTCCTGGTGGGCGCCCGGCGCCCTCGCCCGGGCGGCCGAACTGTTCGAGGCGCACCCCCGGCTCGGCCTGATCGCCGCCCGTACGCTCGTCGGTCCGGCCGCGGACCCCGACCCGCTCAACGACGTCCTCGCCGGTTCCCCGCTCGGCCCGGCCCCCGATCTCCCCGGCACCCAGGTGCTCGGCTTCCTCGCCTGCGGTGCCGTCGTCCGCCGCAGCGCCTACCTCGACGCCGGCGGATTCCACCGGCTGCTGTTCTTCGGCGGCGAGGAGACCCTGCTCGCCTA
>NZ_NEUB01000311.1 GCF_002910825.1 Streptomyces sp. SM1
CCAGCGTTCCGGCGTGACCCGGATGATCGACTTGCCCTGCTCGACCATCGCCGTCCGGTACTCGTCCCAGTCGGGATGCTCACCGGCGATGTTCCGGTAGTACTCCACCAGTGGCTCCACGGACTCGGGAGAGTCCACCACCTCGGCGGTGCCGTCGATCTGCACCCAGGGCCCGTTCCACTCGTCGCTCAGGACGATCAGGCTCACCCGGGTGTCCCGCTTGGCGTTCCGCGTCTTCGCACGCTCCGGATAGGTGGACATCACGATCCGCCCCGAGTCGTCGACCCCGCAGGTCAGCGGCGAACCCTGGGGAGTGCCGTCGGCCCGTCGGGTCAGCAGGACCGCCCGGTGCCGGGGCCGTACGAAGTCCAGCAACTCGGCGAGGGAGACACGGGTGTTCGTAGCGATGTTCGGTGCCATGGCGTCAGACTAGGCGGCCATCGCCTCGGGGAGGTTGTCGTAGACGGGGATGCCGCGGCGCAGGCCGGTCAGTTCCAGCACGCGGCTCACCAGGCCCTCCGGGAGGGCCACCACGTACACCCGGGTTCCGGGGTGCAGCAGCCGGCGCATGTCGTTGATGAGGCGGACGCCCTGGGAGTCCATGCCACCGCGTCGCGGTGAGGTCGAGGACCACGAGCCGGGGCGGCCGGCCGGGGTGCGGGCGGGCCCGGCCCATGATCAGCGGCAGCAGCCCGTCCGCGTTGGAGAAGTCGATCTCCGGCGGGAAAGGGAGCAGTACGCGCTCGGACGGTTCGGATGTCTCGGAGGGGGCGGAAGGAAAGGTCACGGCAGTCACCGACAGACGTGTGTCCGGGATTCCGGCAAGGCCACTTCCTGACCCGCACCCGTCCCACCACGTCGGAGGGCATCGCCGGAAGCGGCTAAAGTTGTGTACGTCCTGTGCTCGCAGTCGGGAATGTGCTGCGGAGCTCTCCTGCGCACGGCCGTCCGGTCGTGCTCGCCGAAGAGGTTCGTGGTGGTTGCGTCCCGGTTTTCTGATTTGCCCCGTTTCCCTGCCGATCCGGATCTGGCGGAAGCGCTGTCGGCCGCGGCGTGCCGACTGCACGAGACGTCCTCCCCGGACAGCACCCTGGACACCGCCGTCCGGCTCGCCGTGGATCTGATGCCCGGCGCCGACCACGCGGGCATCTCCGTCATGGAACGCGACAACCGCCGGCAGACGCTCGCCTGTACCGACGAGGTGGTGCGCGCCGCCGAGGACAGGCACCCTCTGGCAGGGAAGCAGCCGTACTGGCACCGTCTGTGGACCACCCCGATGGTCACGGTGCAGGACAGCGAGGACGGTGAGGAAGAAGGGGGCGCCGACGCGCTCTCCGAACTGGGCCTGCGGTCCGTGCTGGCGCTGCGGCTGCGCGCCGACCGGCGCCGGCTGACCGTGCTCACCGCGTACGCCCGCAAGCCGCGCGCCTTCGACGAGGCGGCGCTGCGGGTCGGGCGGCTGTTCACCGCGCACGTCGGTATCGCGCTGGACTCCGCCACCGTGCGTCAGCAGCTCACCGAGGCCATGCACACCCGGGACCTGATCGGTCAGGCCACCGGCATCCTCATGGAGCGCATGGACATCGACGCGGCCGGCGCCTTCGACAGCCTGGTGCGGGCCTCGCAACGGGAGAACGTGAAACTGCGCGACCTCGCCCGCCGTATCGTCGACGCCCACAGCAAACCCTGACGGGCGAGCCCACACACGACACCGGCGTCCGGCCTGGCGTCCGGCGCCGGCGATCCGTAGCCGGTGACCCGCGACCGTACCCGCCGACCGGGCCGGCGACCGGCGGCGCGCCCTGATGTCCGCGACGGGTGACCCGCCTTGTCGACGGCGGCCCGCGATCAGTGACCGCGTCGACGGTGACGGTGTTCCGCCGTCGCCGTCGCTGTCGCTGTCGCCATCGGCGCAGGACACAGGTCGTCATGAGACCGGCCCATGGCGGGG
>NZ_NEUB01000312.1 GCF_002910825.1 Streptomyces sp. SM1
CGCCGAGCTGCTGCCCGGCGCGCTCGGTCCGCTCGCGGCCGCCCTCTCGCTCAGCGCCGGCGTGCTGTTGCTGCTGCTCACGCACGGACTCACGCGGGGCCGGCGACGCGCCTGGCAGGGCGCCGTCGTCCTGCTGCCGGCCGGTGCGGTCGCCCAGTTCGCCTACCGCCAGTCCCTCCTCGGCGTCCTTCTCGCGCTCGCGCTGCTCGCACCCCTGCTGTGCTACCGCGACCGGTTCACCGCGCCGCCCGGCCCGCGCGGCAGATGGCGGGCACTGGCCCATCTCGTCCTGATGGGCGCCGGTTCACTGCTCCTCGGGCTGCTCGTCGTCAACGCCCACCCCGGCCCGCTGATCGACGACCCGAGCCTCGCCGACCGCCTCGCCCACGTCCTGTACGGCCTGTCCGGCTTCGGGGGCCCGGTCCACTACCGGGGTGACACCTCCTGGACGGTCACGTTCTCCCTCGGCGCGCTCGGACTGCTCACCGTCGCCACCACCCTCTATCTGGCCATCCGGCCCCGGCACCCGGCCGCGCGGCGTACCGAGGACGACGAGACGCGGCTGCGCGCCCTGCTCGCCCGGCACGGGGCCCATGACTCCCTGCGCCACCTCGCGCTGCGCCGCGACAGGGCCGTCGTCTTCTCCCCCAGCGGCAAGGCGGCGGTGACCTACCGCGTGATCTCCGGGGTGATGCTGGCCGACGGCGACCCGGTCGGCGACGTGGAGGCCTGGCCCGGTGCCATCGAGCGCTTCATGGACGAGGCCAGGGCCCACTCCTGGATCCCGGCCGTCACCGGCTGCTCGGAGAGCGGCGTCGGGGTGTGGCACCGCGAGACCGGACTCGGCGCCCTCCGGCCCGGCGACGGGGCGGTGGTGGACATCGCGGATTTCCCCCTGGCCGGCCGCGCGGCGCGCGACGCCGGCCGCACGAGAACGGATCGGGGAGGGCGAGAGGAAGAAGGGCCGCGAGACGAAGGCGGGATTGAGGAATCCTTGTTCACCCACCGCGCCCACCGCGCCCCCGCGTCCGCCTGACGCCGGCCGGAGCGGCCCGCGCACGGGCGGAAGGCACC
>NZ_NEUB01000025.1 GCF_002910825.1 Streptomyces sp. SM1
ATCGGCCACCGGGAGCTGACGATGTGGAAGCGCGGGAAGCACGCACGGCGTCCGGAGACCTCCGCACCGGAACTGTGCGACCTCTGCGGGGACACGTTCCCGGCGGGCGAGGCGGTGCGCGGATACGTCGCGGACTCCTCGTCCGCCCACCCCACCGACGAGCGGCACGACGGTCTGCGCCGGGTCACCGCCTGCTGCGAGGCCCACTTCGGCATGATCCGTGAGGAGTACGGACGCCGCCCGTTCGTCGACGAGGAGCTGTGGGCCGCCAAGATCAGCCGGGTCTTGATGTCCGGCCCGCCGGCGGTCCCCATGGCCCGGCTCGCCTGCCGGACCGGACTGCACGAGTCCGACATCCGGCGGGCGATCGCCTGGCACAACGAGCGACG
>NZ_NEUB01000313.1 GCF_002910825.1 Streptomyces sp. SM1
GAGGGTCATGAGGACGAACAGGCCGAGGACGGCCACCGTCGCGATCAGTGCTTCCATCTGCGTCGTATCCATGGACACCACTGTCGTGCCTTTCACTCCTTACCGGCAGTGGCAGGACTGCCGTACACCCTCGATCTACTGCCAGCGGCGGGGCACACTGGAGTCATGCTCCGGAACGTGGCCGCCGTCCTCCTCGACGGCGTGAACCCCTTCGAACTCGGCGTCGTCTGCGAGGTCTTCGGTATCGACCGCAGTGACGACGGGCTGCCGGTCTACGACTTCGCCGTCGCCTCGGCCGGCGGACCCACCGTGCGCAGCGCCGCGGGATTCGCGATGCAGGTCGAGCACGGGCTCGAGCGGCTGGAGGCGGCCGACCTCATCGCCGTGCCCGCCGGGGCCTCCTACGCCTCGCGGGAGTTCCCGCCCGAACTGCTGGACGCCCTGCGCCGGGGCGTGGACCGGGGCGCCCGGGTGCTCAGCGTCTGCTCGGGGGTGTTCGTGCTCGCCGCCGCCGGGTTGCTCGACGGGCGGCGGGTGACCGCCCACTGGAAGCATGCGCAGGTCCTGACCAGCAGGTATCCCCATCTGACCATGGAGGAGGATGTGCTCTGCGTCGACGAGGACCCGGTGATCACCTCCGCGGGCACGGCCGCCGGTATCGACGCCTGTCTGCATCTGGTGCGCAAGGAACAGGGCCCCGAGGTCGCCAACAGGATCGCCCGGCGCATGGTGGTGCCCCCGCACCGCGACGGCGGCCAGGCCCAGTACATCGAGCGCCCGCTGCCGCCGCCCGGGGGCGACACCGTCTCCGGGGTGCTGGTGTGGATGGAGCGGCACCTCGGCGAGGAGACCACCGTCGAGCAGCTCGCCGCCCGCGCCCACATGTCGCCGCGCACCTTCGCCCGCCGGTTCCAGCAGGAGACCGGCACCACGCCCTACCGCTGGATCCTGCGCCAGCGGGTGCTGCTGGCGCAGGAGTTGCTGGAGGCGACGGACGAGACGGTGGACGCGATCGCGGGCCGTACCGGATTCGGCAACGCGGCGGCGCTGCGCCACCACTTCGTACGCGCCGTGGGGGCCACACCGCAGGCCTACCGGCGCACGTTCAGGGGCCCGGAAGCCGCCTGAACGCGCGCCGGACCGGCCGGTCAGCGGGGCAGTGCCCGCAGCATCAGCCGGCGCGGCCGGAGCGTGATGCCGATCCGGGGCCGCGAGTCGGAACCGGACACGTGCTCGAAGCGGTAGGCGGAGGCGACCACCGCGGTGATGAGCGTGAGCTCGGCCATCGAGAAGTGGTCGCTCGGGCATTTCCGGTTGCCCACGCTGAACGGGCTCATGGCGTACTTGGGCACGTCCCTGGCCCGCTCCGGAAGCCAGCGGTCGGGGTCGAACTCCTCGGTGCGCTCGTACGACCGCCGGTCGCGCTGGATGGCGTACGGGCTGTAGATGAGGTCCGCGCCCTTGGGAATGCGGTATCCGCCGAGTTCCGTTTCCGCCACCGCACGGCGTGTCAATATCCATACGGCCGGATACAGCCGCAGGGTCTCCGTGACGACATTCGCTGTGTACGTCAGCTTTCGGACGTCCTCGAATGCGACCGGGCGGTCACCGACGACGTTCTCGACCTCGTCACGGATCTTGTCGCCGAGTTCCGGATGTTCGGTGAGAACCAGGAGGAGCGACATGATCGTGGCTCCGACGGTTTCGCTGCCGGGGGTGAGAATCGCGATGACCTGATCATGGATCTCCTGTTCCCCTATGGGTTCGCCATTGTCGTCCTCCGCCTCGAGCAAAGCCGTCAGCAAATCGTCCGGTTTTTGACCGCCTGCCCGTCGGTCGGCGACGATCTCGTCGACCAGGACATGCAAATCGGCCAGGGCCCGGTTGAATTCCCGATTGGCCGGAAGCGGAACCTTGTAGAGCGGTCCGAGCGGTACCACCATGCGCCGGTACATGCCGCTGAACAGCGTGGCGAGGTCGTCGCAGATGCGCTCGGCCCGGGCGTCCATGTAGCCGCCGCGCATCAGGCAGCGGGCGGAGACCCGGACCGCCGCGTGGAAGGACTCCGTCGTGACGTCCAGTTCCTCGCCCGAGCGCCAGCGCTCGACGAGCGCGTACGCCTCCTCCGCCATGATCGGCCCGTACGCGGGGATCGCCTCGAGCTTGAACGCCGGCTGTATGGTGCGGCGCTGACGACGGTGCAGCGGGCCGTTGGCGGTGGCCACGCCCTCCTCTCCGAGCAGGTCCTGCAGCGACTCCCAGAGCGGTCCGGCGATGATGTAGTCGGGGCTGAGCGCGACCGCCCCGGTGAGGGCGGGGGTGGTGACGGCGTACACCGTCTTCGGCCCGATCCTCAGGCGCACGACCTCGCCGTGGTCGCGCAGCCGGGACATGAAGGCCAGTGGATCGCGCGCCAGTTTCCATCCGTGGCCGAGGACGGGAAGTCCTCCGCCGGCCAGGGGCGGCTCGCGCAGTGCGGCTGCCTCGGACGCTCCGGGCCGTACCGACTCGACGGTCATCTCTCACCTGCCGCTTCGTTGTTGACGTACGGGGGCGTGGACCGGTCGTCCCAGCTGTCCACCGCGTACCGGCCGGACTCGTGGTGGAACCAGTAGACGGAACTGAACCAGTTCCGCATATTGCCGACGCAGGCGCGTACGGCAGCACTCGTCTCCTTTCCTCCCACCGTGCCGTCGTCGAGGACGTCGGCGAACCGTAACGCCTCCCGTTCGGCTTCCATGAATTCGCGTATGCATTGCTCCACCCGGCGCCTCAGCTCGACGATCGCCTCTTCGAGGGTCAGCCCTTCATGGGTGACGAGGCTGATGCCGAGATTGTGGACCTCACTACCCGCTATTTCCTTCGGTAGTGAGCACAGGTCGTTGTACCAGGCGGCGAATTCCTGACTCAGCAGAGCCGCCTTCCGATACGCCGGGTTCTTCCGTACCGGGTCCGGGAGTTCACTGCCCGCACCCGGTTCCAGCAGATCGGTCCAGATCCAGTGCGCGAAGGTGAGCCGGCGCAGTTCCAGATATTCCTCGACGGTGGGGACGATTCCCTCCGTACGGTTGTGGAATTCCCGGTCGTACGCCTCGATCACCGTGTGGAAGTGCCGGGCGAACCGGGCGTTCCAGCTGTCCGGCAGAAACCCGTACAGCCGGCGCACGCTGTCCGCGAGGCCCGCGACCACGGGATCCTCGTGCCCCAGGTGGTCCCCGGGACTGTCGAGGGCCGTGTGCAGCCGTTCCTTCAGCCGCCGCCAGGCGGCGGGGCGGCCGTGCACGATGTCGCGGTCGTGCCGGTCGTCCCAGACGAAGAACCACGCGCTGTAGTCCGCTATCGCCTGCAGGACCTCATCGGGGGAGCCTATGTAGTACCCCGCCATAAGGTCGGTGTAGCACAGGCCGTCGGCATATTCCTCCACCTTGTCCGCCGACATGAGCCGCTTTTCGAGCAGCCACGCCCGGGTCCTCTCCTGAAGCTTCGGCCAATACGGGTGGAGTTGCCGGGGAAACGCCGCCTCGATCACCGGAAGGGACAGCGCCGGTGGAACCGCGATGGTGGTCGGTGTCGGTGTGGTGCCGTGTGACAAAGCATGCACGAACAATCCCCTCTCAGCCGCCAGTCGATGCGAGCCCGCCCCCCGAGCCGGGCGCACGCCGTGCGTATCACCGCACCTCCATTCAGCACCACAACTGACCGTTCTGGGAACGGATTTGCTTCTTTCACTACTTCTACGCGCACACGGACGGACGGACGAACGCCCGACCGGAGAGAGGTCCGGCCGGGCGTCGTGCGCGAGGCGGTGGAGGGTTCCTGCCGCTGGTCAGTCGTTGGCGACCACGGGGTAGCGCGGCTCGTTCTCGGCCATCTGCCGCAGCGCGTCCTTCCGCTCCCGCTTGGACAGCCGGTCGATGTAGAGGTAGCCGTAGAGGTGGTCGGTCTCGTGCTGCAAACACCGTGCGAAGTAACCGGTGCCGCGTACCCGGACCGGGTTGCCCTTCTCGTCCTGCCCGGCCACTTCGGCGTAGTCCGGACGGGGCAGCGACGCGTACGCGGTGGGCACCGACAGACAGCCCTCGCTGCTGTCGTCCAGCCGGCGCCGCTCGGCGGGCAGTTCGACCAGCTTCGGGTTGCAGATCACACCGGTGTGCCGCGCGCCCTCGTCGTCCGGGCAGTCGTAGACGAAGACCTTCAGGTCGACGCCGATCTGGTTGGCGGCCAGGCCCACGCCCTCGGCGGTGCGCTGGCTGGCGAACATGTCGGCCACCAGCTGCTGGAACTCCTCGCCGAAGTCCGTGACGTCCTTGCACTCCTTGTGCAGCACCGGGTTGCCGACCACCGTGATCGGACGCGAGGTACCGCGCTCCCGCCAGGCCGCCTCGCGCTCCTCGCAGTCCTCCGTGTCGATGACGTACCCCTCGTCGTCGACGGGGAGCACGCCCGCGTGCTGCTGATCGGTGTCCTGCTGAGCCATGACCGACGTACGCCTTCCTGAGCAAAACCGGGGTTGTGACCTGACAAGGGTACGGTGAAGCGCCCCTTCAGGGGCGCGGGACCGCGTCGCCGTGCGGCGCCGCCGCGGGGCGCGAACGACCACGACGGACCCGCACGCGGTCGGCGCGCTCAGCAGACCTCTTCAAGATCCCGCCAGTCCCTCGAGTCCGGGCTGTCCGCGACCCACCCGTCCAGCAACCCCCGGACCAGCGACGCCGGCGCGGCCAGCCCGCATTCGCGCTCCGGCACCCACAACTGCCCGTCCGTGACATGGCCCAGCGGTCCGGGATGACCCGGCTCGCTGTGGTCGTGCGGGTCCAGGTGCTCGCCCTCGCCCTCGTCGGAGGGCATCCGGGACTCCGAGCACATCCGGCACAGCAGCCGTACGGACGACGACCAGTCCTCGGCGGCGAACCCGGCGTCGGAGGCCAGCTGTTCCAGCGCGTCCCGGTCGGACTCGGACGCGGCCTCCAGCAGCACCACCCAGGTCGGCACCGGCGAGGGTGCCCACAACTCGATCTCGTCGAACACCGGATAGGTGTGCCCGGCGGCGGTGCTGCGCTCCCCGTGCGGCACGCCGTCGTGCAGGACGACCTCGCCCCAGCGGCGGCCGGAGGACGGCAGCGGGATGGACAGCACCTCGATCCGGGCGGGGTCGAGACGCCGGCCCCACACCACCTCCGCCTCCCCCTCCGGGGAGAGCCGCACGGCAGCGCTGCCCAGGTCCATGCCCAGGGGCTCACCCGAGTCGGTGGCCGGGCCGGGCACCTTCAGCCCGTAGGCCTGCCAGGCCCGCCGGGCCAGCGGCCAGTCCTGCAGCGCGGTCGCGGCGATGCCGACGTTCCACCAGTCGGGAGCGCCGGTGTCGCGGTCCAGCAGCGCGACGGCCCGCAGGCCGGCGGCGCGCGCCTGCTCCCAGTCGTGCCGGAACTTGTGCAGCAGCGCGAGATTGAACCAGGACTCCGAAAGCCAGGGTTCCAGATCGGCGGCCCGTGTCAGCAGCGCGCCCGCGTCCTCGTACCGGCCGTCGCCGATGAGCGTGAACGCGCGGTCCGTGGCCTGCCGCCAGGAGGCGGAGGGCCGGTGCCGTCCCTTGCCGAAGATCCTCACGATTCCCGCCTGCCAGTTCCGTTCGGTGGGCCGGCCGTTCCGAACCGCGCCCCCGGACTCCCTCTCCTTCGCATCCAACCACGTACGGCCACGAGGACGCTCATTACCCATGGGTTACCCAGCCTCGTACGGGGTCAGACAGTCCTCTTCGCGGCTCTCACCACGAACCGTCTCCGCTCTCACGCGCCCCCTCCGTGTTCCGTGACAGGACCCGGGCCAGTGCCTCGACGACCTCCGGCGCGTACTCCCCGGCGGCGGCGAGCCGCAGTTCCTCCAGGGCGGTCAGCGGCCCGCCGGGACCTCCTTCCCGGGACTTCTCCTCGTACGCGTTCACCACCCGGACGATCCGCGCGGCGAGCGGCTGCTCCCGGTGCGGGTCGGCCTGGCGTTCGACGATGCCGGCGACCCGGGGGTCGACCCCGGTCTGGCGCACCACCGCGCCGCCGAGCAGCGCGATCCGCCGCTGCTCGGTGACCGGCAGGCCGGCGGTGGCGCCCTCGGGGACCGGGTCGACGAGGCTGAGCTGGCCGATGTCGTGCATCAGGGCGGCGTACTCCAGCACGGTCAGCTCGGGCTCGGTCAGCCCGAGGTCCCGGCCCACCGCCTGGCTGAGCCCGGCGACCCGGCGGGCGTGTCCGGCGGGGGTGTACCCGGCGATCTCGGTGGCCCGCGCGAGGGAGGCGATCGTCTGCCGGTAGGTGGCGCGCACGGCGGCGTACCGCCGGTAGGACAGCTGCGCGAGCAGCAGGGGTACGGAGAAGACGGGCAGCGCCCACAGGCCCACGACCGCGACCCCGAGCGCCATCACCGCACCGGTGGCGATGACGGCGGCCCCGATGCCGGGAAGGGACCGCAGTTCGTCGCGCAGCATCGGCGGGAAGGGCCGGCCGGTGCGGGAGTGCGCCAGCGCGGCGGCGAGCACCGCGTCGCACAGCGCGGTGAGGGACAGCAGCGCGAGCAGCACCAGCGCGTACGCGGGCCCGCCCCAGTCGTCGAAGACGCCCTGCCGGTACAGGGGCTGGAAGCACACGGCGACGCATCCCACGGTCAGCACCCGGCGGGCCGGCGGATCGAGGGCGGGGCCGTCGCCGCGCCCCACGTGCGGCACGCTGCCGAGCAGGGACGCGGCGAGCACCACGGTGACGACCTGGCCCGCCCCGTGCGCGGCCGGCCGTCCCGCGATCTCGCCGAGCAGCGCGTACGACAGCGATCCGGCGGCGGCGAGCGGAGCGGCCTCCCTGATCCGGGTCCCGTCCCGCCGGATGAGCTCACCGACGGTGACCAGCACCCCGAAGGCCAGGGCGGCGCCCCGCTCCTCGACACCGTGGTAGAGCGTGCTGCCCAGAGAAACCGCGGCCAGGACGGCGGCACAGACGTACACGACGACATGCAGCCGCGGCCTCACCGGCACCCCC
>NZ_NEUB01000314.1 GCF_002910825.1 Streptomyces sp. SM1
GCCGTTCCGCCGGGACCGCCCACCAGCCCCCACCCGGCACACACCACGCCCACCAGCGGCAGCCACCGCCGTGCGGCGGCCCGCGGCAGCAGACCGGGGCGTGAGGCGGCCGCCGTCCGGTCCGGCGACAGCACCTCGGCCAGCCGTCGCCGTACTCCGCGCTCGCACCGTCTGCGCCACCACCCCAGGGACCAGCCGAGCGCCGACAGGATCACCACCGCTGCCCCCAGCCTGTGGACAACGTCCCCGCTCATGCCGCTTCCTCCTCCGCGCTCCGCATGATCCGCAGCACCCACCACAGCCCCAGGCCCTCCAGCACCCCACCGGCCGCCAGACAGGCCAGTCCCGCAGGCGTGTGCAGGAGGATGTGCAGCGGGTCGGCGCCGAGCGCCGC
>NZ_NEUB01000315.1 GCF_002910825.1 Streptomyces sp. SM1
ACATCGCCCGCCCGGGGGCGCGGTCGTCGTCCGCGTACCAGGCCAGTTCGCGTCCGGCCGGCGCCGAGCGCAGCGCGGCGAACGGCGCGTAGTTCTCCACCACGAACGACCGCCCGGCCACCGCTTCCCCCTCCGTCACCGCACGGCCGGTCAGGTCGAGGTGCAGGGCGCGTACGACGTCCAGTCCCGCGCTGTCCGCGAACAGCCGGAACTGGGCTCCGGGGCGCGGGTTGAAGTCGAGGAGGTGGTAGCGGCCCGTCGTACCGCAGCGGCGGAAGTCGAGGTCGAGGACGCCGCGGTAGCCGAGTTCGGAGGTGAGCCGCTCGGCGAGCGCGCTCACCTCGGAGTTGGGTGTCCAGTGGCCGACCGCGGTCAGTCCCGCGCCGCGCGGCCAGGACAGCCGCTTGCGGCCGGAGCCGCCCGCGCGGACGGTGCCCGAGCGGTCGGCGTAGCCGTGGAAGAACCAGTCCCGGTCCTCGCCCGGCGGCAGATACGACTGGAGCAGCAGCGGACTGCCGGCCTCGGCGGTGCGGGCGTGCAACTCCCGGGCCTGCCGGGGGGAGTGGACCAGCTGGGTGCTGCGCAGTCCGCTGCCGGGAGGCAGCAGCCAGGGCCGGCTCCACTTCGCGACCAGCGGCAGCCCGAGGCGCCCCGCGTCCTCGGCCGCCCGGCCGGGACTGTCGGGCAGGAGCGTCCGGGGGTGCGGGACTCCGGCGGCGGCGCACAGGGTGGCCAGTTCGGCCTTGTCGGCGACCCGTTCGGGCAGCGTGGCCGGCAGCGCGGGCAGCAGGTAGGACGGCGCGAGATCGGCGCGCAGCCGTGCCGCGGCGATCGCGGTCGCGTCGTCCATGGGGATCAGCACGGCCGGTCGCCCCACCTGTGCGGCCACCCGCCGCAGCACGGCGAGGATCTCCTCGGCGGTCGCCCCCGGAGCCGGCGGGGGATGGATACGGCGCGCATATCGCGAGCGCCGGACGGGACTTCCCGCGCAGTCGGCGACGACATGCACCTCCACGCCGGCTCTGCCGAGCGACCGTACGGCCCCGAGTGTTCCGTGGTGAAAGGGATTCCGGTCGATCCGCAGCACTACGGCGGGGATCCCGGTGTCAAGCAGCGACACGCATTCTCACTTTCTTCTGGTGCCGGCTCACCCGCACGGGGCATTCCGGCACTCGAAAGCCGCAGTGACAGTGGCACCGTCGGATTTCTTATGACTGACTTCATATGACTGGTCGTCACCAACGAGGCTTCGGACGTAAGGCAGAAGGCGGACGAGCGCGAGAAAGAGGAGCAGCCAATGGCCCCACAGCACAGGCGGGTCCGGGCCCGCGGAATGGCCGTGGGCGCGGCGGCGGTCGTCGTGTCGGCCGCCCTGGCGGCCGGTCCGGCGGTGGGGGCGGCGCGAGCCGACGACTCCCGTCCCGCACCGCCGGCCCCGACGGAGCCCGCCGTCGCGCCGGCCGTCCCGCACCCCACCGTCCCCACGCCGGGGATCCCCACGCCGGCGATCTCCGCACCGGAGATTCCCGTCCCCGCGGTCCCCGTACCGGAGATCCCCGTGGTCCCGGCCGTCCATCCGCCGGCGCTCACCCCGCCGTCCGGCCAGGAGCAGAACCGTGACGTCCCGGCCTTCGGCGCGTTCCTCGCCTCCGACGACCGCGGCGTGGCCCGGATGAAGCAGCTCAGCCGCTGGCTGGGCGGCGCGGAGCTGCGCGTCGGCCACACCTACCTGCCCGGCAACCACTGGAGCGACATCGAGGGCGACATCCGCTTCCTCGAGTCGTGGGCGGACTGGCGCAACGCCGATGACGACCGGATGCTCGTCCTCAACGTCCCCATGCAGGAGCGCAACGAGGAGGGCGTCTCCGACGAGGAGGTCCGGAGACTGCTGCGGCGGGGCGCGGCCGGGGAGTTCGACCACCACTTCCGCGCCCTCGCCGAGCGGCTCGTCGCACTGAAGGTGCCCGACACGATCCTGGTCCTCGGCTGGGAGATGAACGGCGTCACCTACACCCACCGCTGCGGTCCCGACCCGGAGTCGTGGAAGAAGTACTGGAACCGCATCGTCAGGACCATGCGCGCGGTGCCGGGCCAGAAGTTCCGGTTCGACTTCACCCCGAGCCGGGGCCGGGACGCCGTCCCCTGGACGCAGTGCTACCCGGGGGACGACACGGTCGACATCGTCGGAATGGACTCCTACGACCAGCCGTCCGGGATGTCCTTCGACGAACAGATCAGGGAGCCCTACGGACTTCAGGCCCACGTCGATTTCGCCAAGGCGCACGACAAGCCCATCTCCTATCCGGAGTGGGGGCTTTTCCGCAACGGCGACAATCCCGAGTACATGCGGCGCATGCTCGAATGGATGGAGGAGCACCGGCCGCTCTACAACACGGTGACCGACTACTGCCCGCACGGGGTGTGGCAGTGCGACGACAACCCGGACTCCTCCCGCGTCTACCGGTCCTTCCTCTACGGCCGCACCCATGACGCCGACCCGGACGTCCCGGGTGTCCCGGACGTCACCCCGGCACCGTCCGCGCCGGAGGGGCCGCTGCTCCCGGAGAGCTGCTCGCCGCTGGACCTGGGCCGCTGGGTGGAGCACTGGCTCGGCGGGAAGCTCTGCCTGCGCTTCGACTGGTGGTCGCGCAGCCGCTAGCGAGGGCCCCCTCCCGGCCGGGTTCACCGCCGTCACCGCGGAACGTCGGCGGCGGTGGCCGGGCCGGGCACCGACGCGGCGG
>NZ_NEUB01000026.1 GCF_002910825.1 Streptomyces sp. SM1
AGGAAGCCGTAACTGCGGGCCAGCCACGGGTCGTGGAGCACCAGGAGCAGGACGGCGGCCGCCAGGGCGGGGAGGAGTGACCTGCGGCGGCCGGTGACGAGCGCGAGGAGGGCGACGGATCCGCAGGCGGCGGCCCGCAGCACGCTCGGGTCGGGCCGGCAGACGACGACGAACGCGAGGGACAGCGCCGCGCCGAGCAGGGCCGTGGTCCGCAGGGAGATGCCGAGGCGGGGTGCGAGTCCCCGGCGCTCGGTGCGCTGCGCCAGGCCGGGCGGGCCGAGGAGCAGGGCGAGGAGGATCGTGAAGTTGGCGCCGGAGACGGCGAGCGTGTGGGTGAGGTCGGTCTCCCGGAACGCCTCGTCCAGCTCCGGGGTGATCCTCGCGGTGTCGCCCACGACCAGTCCGGGCAGCAGCGCCCGCGCGTCGGCCGGCAGTCCGTCGGTGGCCTCCCGCAGTCCGGCCCGCAGCCGGCCCGCCAGCCGCTGCGGGGCCGAAGGGCCGCTCACGGTCTCCGGTCCGTCGCGGCCCTTCACCCGCAGGACGGCCGTGAACCGGTCGCCTCCGGCCATGGCCGGCGCGAGCCGTGCCTCGATGCGCAGGCGGGTGGAGGGGAGCAGGCCGAGCCAGAGTGAGTCCCGGCCGTCGCCGGGGGCCGTGGTCCGTCCGGCCGGGCCCGTGTCGACGATCAGCAGAACAGGTGCCCGGGTCTGCCGTGCCGCTCCCCCGGCCCGGGCCTCGATGCGCCGCACGTCCGCCTCGATCAGCACGGACGCCGGGGCCAGGTGGTTCCCGCTGACCCT
>NZ_NEUB01000316.1 GCF_002910825.1 Streptomyces sp. SM1
GAGTCCTCCCCGCCCGCCTCCCCGTCCTCCCCCTCCACGAACCCGCCGGCCTCCGCATCCGCATCCGCACCGGCATCCGCCACGGAGACCGATGTCCCGGCCACCGGACCCGGCACGTTCACCACCGCCCGTACCGACGGTTCGGCCGTCGGTACGGACAGTCGCGTCCGGCGCTACAAGGTGCTGGTCGAGGACGGCATCGACATCCCGGCGAGCGAGGCCGCCGCCGAGGTCTCGGCGGTTCTCGCCGACCGCCGGGGCTGGACCAGGGACGGTGTCAACTCCTTCCGGCTCGTCGGTTCCGGGTCGTACGACTTCGTGGTGAAGATCGCGACACCCGGTACGACGGACCGCATCTGCGGTGCCGCCGGGCTGCTGACCCGCGGTGAGGTCAACTGCAGCGTGGGCACGGACGTGGTGGTCGACCTCAAGCGGTGGGTGCTGGGCTCACCGCAGTTCGACGGGCCGATCGGCGAGTACCGGGCGCTGATCGTCAACCACGAGGTCGGCCACCGCATCGGACGCGGCCACGAGGGCTGCCCCGGGCCCGGCCGTCCGGCACCCGCGATGATGCAGCAGATCAAGGGCCTGGACGGCTGCGTCGCCAACGCCTGGCCCTACGGGCGCGACGGCACGTACCTGGGCGGACCCTCCGTCCCCTGAGGGTCCCTCACCGGCCCGGACGTGCCGCACGAGGCGTCTGACGAGCTGTGACACATTCGTCGCGCCGGACGCTGATCACCGTGAGGGCGTGGGCGCGGTCGGACGCGTTCACGCCAAGCCATAGCGGTGCGCTACACGCTCGGTACGGACGAGGACGGTTCTTGGGTCACGGAGGGGATTCCCGCCGCGCAGGGGCGTACGACGGGGAGCTGGGCGCGGCCGTCGGGCGGGCCCAGCAGGGGGACGAGGCGGCCTTCGCGGTGGCCTACCGGATCGTGCAGCCGGGGCTGCTCGCCTATGTGCGCGGTCTGGTCGGGGACGACGCCGAGGACGTGATGTCGGACGCCTGGCTGGAGATCGCCCGGGACCTGGGCCGGTTCAAGGGGGACGGGGCCGGCTTCCGGGGCTGGACGGCGACCATCGCCCGGCACCGGGCGCTGGACCATCTGCGCCGGCAGCGGGTGCGGCCCCGGCCGTCGGTCCTGGAGCAGGACGTACTCGACCTGCCCGGGCCGCAGAGCACCCACGACCAGGCCATGGAGGCCCTGTCGACCGAGTACGCCCTCGAACTGGTCGGCGGACTGCCGCGGGACCAGGCCGAGGCCGTGCTGCTGCGCGTGGTCGTCGGTCTCGACGGTCCCGCCGCCGCCCGGGTGCTCGGCAACGGACGGCCGCGTACCGGGGCCTGAAGCGGCTGGCCCGGCAGCTCGGAGCCGAGGGTGTGACGGATGAGCCGCCGCGGACGCTGGGTGAGTCGACGTGACTGTCGGCC
>NZ_NEUB01000317.1 GCF_002910825.1 Streptomyces sp. SM1
CCGGTCCGGTGGGCCACGGGCTATTCGCCGAGGCCGGCCAGGTCGCGCAGGCGGCGGGCCTGGGCGGCCCGTTCCGCGACGCGCTGCTCCTCGTAGGTGCGGTCCTGGGCGCCGCGCAGGAGGGTCTTCGTCTCGATGACGGCGTCCCGGGGGGCGGCCAGCAGCGCGGCGGCGAGGTCCTGGACGGTCGCGTCCAGGTCTGCCGCGGGCACGGCGACGTTGGCCAGGCCGGTGTGTACGGACTCCTCGGCCGTGACGAAGCGCCCGGTCGCGCAGATCTCCAGCGCGCGGGCGTACCCGACGAGGCCCACCAGGGGGTGGGTGCCGGTCAGGTCGGGAACGAGCCCGAGGCTGGTCTCGCGCATGGCGAACTGCACGTCGTCCCCGACGACGCGCAGGTCACAGGCGAGGGCCAGCTGGAAACCGGCTCCGATGGCGTGCCCCTGCACGGCGGCGATGGACACGATGTCGCCGCGCCGCCACCAGGTGAACGCCTCCTGGTACACGGCGATGGTGGCGTCCAGTTCGGCGTCGTCCCCGCGCGCGAGGTCGAGGAACGACGGCTCGCCCTCGATGCCCTCGGGAGAGAGCATCTGCCGGTCGAGCCCGGCGGAGAAGGACTTGCCCTCGCCGCGCAGCACCACGACCCGGACGGAGCCGGGCAGCAGCCGGCCCGCCTCGGTCAGTGCCCGCCACAGAGCGGGGCTCTGCGCGTTGCGCTTGGCCGGATTGGTCAGCGTCACTGTGGCGATCGCGTCGTCGACGGTGAGCCGTACACCGTCCTTGTCGAGTACCGGACCGAGGTCCTGGGCGGACGAAGCCATGGAGCGCCTCCGATGGGTGCGGTCGTCTAAGTGACTGCACAGTAACCACCCGGTCGGTCAGTCGGCCGACCGGGTGGCCACCATCGGGTCTCGTGGCGCCGGGATCAGGCCGACGGGGCCTTTTTGCCCCGTGTCGCCCCGCCACGCCCTCGCAGCGTGACGCCCGACTCGCTGAGCATGCGGTGCACAAAGCCATACGAGCGGCCGGTCTCCTCGGCCAACGCCCGGATGCTCGCACCGGCGTCGTACTTCTTCTTCAGGTCTGCCGCGAGCTTGTCGCGCGCGGCGCCGGTTACCCGGCTGCCCTTCTTCAGAGTCTCGGCCACCCGTGCCTCCTCATGGGAAGTGCGCTCTGGTCTCCTCATGATCACCCCTCCCGGCCCTCATGGCCACCCATTCGGCAAGGTCGATGAGACAAGGTTGTGACGACGGGAGCGTGTCCCCACATACGGAATCGATGATTCCGGGCGGCCTCGCCGATACCTCCCTTCGGGTTCTTCCGAGAAGCCCCAGGTCAGGGATGCGCGACGGCCGGGTCCCGGTTCACCGGGGGCCCGGCCGCGAAATCGGTGTAGGACACACCCCGGGATGAGGAGATCTCACTCGATTGATGGATCACCGATGGGCCGAATGATCCATACGCAGTGGATCACGCCCTCGGGGCACAGGCACCGCTCGGGCGCGGCTCGGGCGCGGCTCAGGCGAGAGCGACCAGATCCGCGTAGTCGGCGCCCCACAGGTCCTCGACGCCGTCCGGCAGCAGGATGATCCGCTCCGGCTGGAGCGCCTCGACGGCACCCTCGTCGTGGGTGACGAGAACGACCGCGCCCTTGTACGTGCGCAGCGCGCCGAGGATCTCCTCGCGGCTGGCCGGGTCGAGGTTGTTGGTCGGCTCGTCGAGGAGCAGCACGTTGGCCGAGGAGACCACGAGGGTCGCCAGCGCCAGACGGGTCTTCTCGCCGCCGGAGAGGACACCGGCCGGCTTGTCCACGTCGTCGCCGGAGAACAGGAACGAGCCGAGCGTCTTGCGGACCTCGACGAGGTCGAGGTCGGGGGCGGCGGAGCGCATGTTCTCCAGGACCGTGCGCTCCGGGTCGAGGGTCTCGTGCTCCTGCGCGTAGTAGCCGAGCTTGAGGCCGTGGCCCTCGATGACCTGGCCGGTGTCGGGCTTCTCGGCGCCGCCGAGGAGGCGGAGCAGGGTGGTCTTGCCCGCGCCGTTGAGGCCGAGGATGACGACGCGGGAGCCCTTGTCGATGGCCAGGTCGACGTCGGTGAAGATCTCCAGCGAGCCGTAGGACTTCGACAGCCCCTCCGCCATGAGCGGCGTCTTGCCGCACGGGGACGGCTCGGGGAAGCGGAGCTTGGCGACCTTGTCGGACTTCCGCTCGGCCTCCAGGCCGGCCAGCAGCTTGTCCGCGCGGCGCGCCATGTTCTGCGCGGCGACGGTCTTGGTGGCCTTGGCGCGCATCTTGTCGGCCTGCGAATGCAGCGCGGACGCCTTCTTCTCGGCGTTCTGCCGTTCACGCCTGCGGCGCTTCTCGTCGGCCTCGCGCTGCTGCTGGTACAGCTTCCAGCCCATGTTGTAGACGTCGATCCGGGCGCGGTTGGCGTCCAGGTAGAACACCTTGTTGACGACCGTCTCGACCAGGTCGACGTCGTGGGAGATCACGATGAAGCCGCCGCGGTACGTCCTGAGGTAGTCGCGCAGCCAGACGATCGAGTCCGCGTCGAGGTGGTTGGTCGGCTCGTCGAGGAGCAGGGTGTCCGCGTCGGAGAACAGGATCCTGGCGAGCTCGACACGGCGGCGCTGACCGCCGGAGAGGGTGTGCAGGGGCTGGCCGAGCACGCGGTCGGGCAGGTTCAGCGCGGCGGCGATGGTCGCGGCCTCGGCCTCGGCGGCGTATCCGCCCTTGGTGAGGAACTCGGTCTCCTGGCGCTCGTACTGCTTGAGGGCCTTCTCGCGGGTGGCGCCCTGCCCGTTCGCGATGCGCTGTTCGTTGTCGCGCATCTTGCGGATCAGTGCGTCGAGTCCGCGGGCGGAGAGGATGCGGTCGCGGGCGAGGACGTCCAGGTCGCCGGTGCGCGGGTCCTGGGGCAGGTAGCCGACCTCGCCGGAGCGAGTGACGGTACCCGCGGCGGGGATGCCCATGCCGGCGAGGACCTTGGTGAGGGTGGTCTTGCCCGCGCCGTTGCGGCCGACCAGGCCGATGCGGTCACCCTTGGCGACGCGGAAGGTGGCGCTTTCGATGAGGACACGGGCACCGGCGCGCAGCTCGATGCCGGAGGCGGAGATCACGGACAGACTCCAGGGCAGGTATGGGGTGGCGGTGGGCGGCTGAGGACGTTCCCGCCGTCTAATGCGCGAGGAGAATGGCCATGCGAGCCATTCTAACGGGGCCCCGCAACCGCTTTACCGGCGTGCGGGCGTCCCCGCCGTTGTCAGTGCCCGGTGCCAGACTGGGCGACAACGGGGCATACCGGTGTACATGAGACACAGGGAAGTGATCGCATGGCAGGCACGGCCGGCGGGCGTCCGAGTGTCGTTCCGACGTTGTTGTACGGGGACGCGAAGGCGGCGGTCCGGCAGCTCACGGAGGCGTTCGGCTTCAGGGAGCTGTCGGTCTACGAGGGCGAGGACGGCACGGTGATGCACGCCGAACTGGTGCAGGGCAACGGCGTGGTGATGCTGGGCTCGAAGGGCCGGGGCGGGACGTTCGACACGGCGATGGAGGGCGCCGGCCCGGCCGGGGTGTACGTCGTCGTGGACGACGTCGACGCACACCACCGGCGCGCGGTGGAGCAGGGCACGGAGATCCTGATGCCGCCGACGGACCAGGACTACGGCTCACGGGACTACATGGCCCGGGACCTGGAGGGCAACGTCTGGAGCTTCGGCACGTACGCCCCGGAGACGGGAGGCTGAGGCCCGCCCTCGAGACCACGCAGCGGCGGTGGCCCGTCCCGGTCAGCCTCCGGTGTGGACCTGGAAGGCCGCCCGGCGGACCGCCTTGGCCAGGGCGGGGTCGGGGTGCGCGGCCGCCAGGGCGACCAGGACCTGCACCGTGCGCGGGTGGCCGACGGCGCGTACCTCGCTGAGCAGGGCGGGGACGGTCGGCTGCACCGCGGACTCCAGGTGCCGGACCAGCAGCGGGGCCTCGCCGTGGTCGGCGACGGCGGCGGCGGTGTCCACCCACAGCCAGGTGGCCTCCTCCCGGGTGAGGACCTCGTGGGCGTCCTCGGGGTCGGCGCCGTCGTGCTCGGCGAGCCACAGCAGCGCGTACGGCCGCAGCGTCGGTTCGTCGAGCACGGTGCGGACCTCGGGTTCGGCGGGGGCTCCGACCACACGCAGCGCCTCGAAGGCGAGGCCGCGCAGCAGGGCGTCCTCGCCCCGGGCGGCGGCGATCAGTTCGGTGACGGCGCTGCCGACCGGCCGGGCGGCGAGCCAGGCCCGGTACTCGGCGCGGGCCGCGTTGGGCCGCAGCCGCCCACAGCCGCGCAGCATGTCCTC
>NZ_NEUB01000027.1 GCF_002910825.1 Streptomyces sp. SM1
GCCGGTCGGCGGGAGACATGGGGCGGTGCGGCATGACCGTGGCCTTCCTCGGTTCGACAGGGCGCTGCGCGGACTGAGGCACGTCGGATTCCCCTCGCCGCGTCGCCGTGAGGGGGCGTCGCGCCGGGGAGGAAGTACGACGGGTGGTGACGGAGCGACTACTGAGCCAGCCACACCCTAGGATTCGCACACAATCGAAACAATGATCCCGTCGAACTCTGTGCGTTCTTGATGGCTATTCGGAGCCGGGGTGTCTTCCTCGCGCACGCGTCTCGGAACCCGGTCTGCTCCTGCGTAGAGTGGAGGCAAGGTCGAGCCCTCGAAACCCGCACCGGTGAGAAGAGGCGCGTCATGGATCCATGGCTGATCTGGCTGATCATCGCGGCCGTCCTGGCGGTGGCGGAGATCTTCACCCTCACTGCCGCCCTGGGCATGCTGAGCGCGGCCGCGCTGGTCACCTCCGGCGCCGCCGCGGCGGGGCTGCCGGTGGGGCTGCAGCTCCTGGTGTACGCCCTGGTCGCCACCGGCACGCTGCTGTTCGTGCGCCCCCTCGCCCTGCGCCACATGGTCCAGCCCCAGACCGCGCGGTTCGGCACGGACGCCCTGATAGGCAAGCCCGCCTACGTCCTGTCGGACGTGACGGGCACGGGCGGCAGGGTTCGTATCGACGGCGAGGAGTGGACCGCCCGCAGCTACGACGAAACCCTGGTCATCGAAACGGGAAGAACCGTCGACGTCATAGAGATCAGCGGCGCCACCGCGCTCGTCTACCCCAGGGACTGAAGCCATGGACCTCACCGCCCCTCTCCTCGCCGGCCTGATCATCGCGGTGTTCGCGATCTTCACCGTCGTACGAGCGGTCCGCATCGTGCCGCAGGCACGGGCGCGCAACGTGGAACGGCTCGGCCGCTATCACCGCACCCTCACCCCCGGACTCAGCCTCGTCATCCCCTACATCGACCGCGTGCACCCGCTGATCGACCTGCGGGAACAGGTGGTCTCCTTCAAACCGCAGCCGGTCATCACCGAGGACAACCTGGTCGTCGAGATCGACACCGTGCTGTACTTCCAGGTCACCGACCCGCGCGCGGCCTTCTACGAGATCGCCAGCTTCCTCCAGGCCGTCGAACAGCTCACCGTCACCACCCTGCGCAACGTCGTGGGGTCCATGGACCTGGAGAAGACCCTCACCTCACGGGACACCATCAACAGCCAGCTGCGCGGCGTACTGGACGAGGCCACCGGCAAGTGGGGACTCCGGGTCAACCGGGTCGAGATCAAGGCCATCGATCCCCCGCAGTCCATCAAGGAGGCGATGCAGAAGCAGATGCGCGCCGAGCGGGACAAGCGGGCCGCGATCCTGGGGGCCGAGGGCCAGCGCCAGTCGCAGATCCTCACCGCCGAGGGCGACAAGCAGGCAGCCGTCCTGCGTGCGGAGGGCAACCGGACCGCCGCGATCCTCGAGGCCGAGGGCCAGTCGCGGGCCATCGACGAGGTGTTCCAGGCCGTGCACCGCAACGACCCCGACCCCGGGCTCCTCGCCTATCAGTACCTGCAGGCCCTTCCTCAGCTCGCGCAGGGCGGGGGCAACAACTTCTGGGTGATCCCCAGCGAGATCACCTCCGCGCTCCAGGGCGTCTCCCAGGCCTTCACCGAAGCGCTGCCCCGGTCGCCGGCCACCCGTGAGAAGCCGTCGGCCGACGACAGCACCACCCGGGCCGCCGACGACACGGCGCA
>NZ_NEUB01000318.1 GCF_002910825.1 Streptomyces sp. SM1
CGCCGCCCGGCCTCCGGGAAGGGCCGTGAGGCGGGTGCGTTCGCACTGGCGCAGGAGGGCGGCGGCGGTGGGGTTGCCGCGCAGGGCGCGGAGGGCGGCCAGATCGTCCGGGTGGGGACGGTATCCGGCGCCCAGCGCCTCCTCCAGGAGCGTCAGGTAGCCGGCTGCGGTGCCGGGCAGGGCGGCGCGGTAGCGGCCGAGGTCGGCCAGGAGGAAGGTGCGCAGCCGGACACTCTCCCGCGTCGCCTCGTCGAGGGAGTCGGCGAGGCTGAGGCAGTCCTGGACGTCGTCGGCCGTGGCGGGGGTGGGGTGCAGGGCGAGGGCGAGGGCGCGACGGAGGACGCGCAGCTCCTCCGCACCGAACGCCATGCCGCCGCGGGATCCGTAGGGCGTGGGCATGGTGCGACAATACGCGCTAATCAGACAAACAACGCGAAGGGAACCCTGGTGTGGCGCCGGGTGCCACCCGCGTGGATGGCGTGGGCGGGTGCCCGGACGGTGATCTCCGCCCCGCATCCGCGAC
>NZ_NEUB01000319.1 GCF_002910825.1 Streptomyces sp. SM1
CGGGCGGACCGGGTGTTCCCGCGGTGTCGGCGGCCCCGGGCGGACCGGACACTCCGGGCGTGTCCGGCACCCCGGCCTCCTCGGCGGCTGCGGTGTCGCCGGCCTCCCCGGCCTTCCTGACCGGCTATCCGGCCGCTCCGGCCTCCCCGGCCACTCCGGCCTCCCCGACTTCCCTGACCGACAACGAGAAAGCGAGCAGCTGATGATGTACGACCTCCTGGTGGTGGGCGCGGGTCCGTACGGTCTGTCGATCGCGTCGCACGCCGCGGCCGCCGGACTGAACCTGCGTGTCTTCGGCCGGCCCATGGCGTCCTGGCGGGACCACATGCCCAGCGGCATGTTCCTGAAGTCGGAGCCGTGGGCGTCCAACCTCTCCGACCCGTCCGGGCGCTGGAAGCTGGACGCGTACTGCGCCGAACAGGGCATGACGGCACGTCACGCGGAGCCGATCCCGGTGGCGACGTTCGCCTCGTACGGCCTGTGGTTCGCCCGCAACGCCGTGCCCGCGGTGGACGAGCGCACGATCACCCGGGTCTCGTCCGGCCCCGACGGTTTCACCGTGGTCACCGAGGACGGGGAGGCGCTGCAGGCGCGGACGGTGGCGCTCGCGATCGGGGTGATGCCGTTCATCGAGGTGCCGGCGGCCCTGCGCGGACTGCACCCCACGCTGGTGACGCACAGCAGCCACCACAGCGACCTCGGCGGTTTCCAGGGCAAGGACGTCACGGTGATCGGCGGCGGCCAGGCGGCGCTGGAGACGGCCGCGCTCCTCGCCGAGCAGGGCACGCGGGTACGGGTGCTGGCGCGCGCCGACCGGCTGCGGTGGAACGATGTGCCGCCGGCCTGGGAGCGGTCCCGGTGGCAGTCGTTCCGGTCGCCGCACAGCGGGCTGGGTCCGGGCTGGCGGAACTGGTTCTACTCCGAGCGCCCCGGCCTGTTCCGGCGGCTGCCCGAGGCGACCCGTTCACGGATCGCGGCCACGGCGCTGGGTCCGGCCGGCGCGTGGTGGGTGCGGGACCGGGTGGAGCGGGCGGTGGACCTGCTGCCGGGCCATGAGGTGACCGCGGCCGCGGCGGTGCCCGGCGGACTGCGGCTGGACCTGACCGACAACGTCGGCGCCCGGCGCAGCCTGGAGACCGAGCACGTCATCGCCGCCACCGGTTTCAAGGCGCACCGCGACCGGCTCGGCCTGCTCTCCGCCGAGCTGCGCGGATCACTGGCCGCACTGCCCGACGGCTCCCCGGCGCTCGGCCACACCTTCGAGTCCTCGCACGACGGTCTGTTCTTCGCGGGTCTGGTGACCGCGTCCGGCTTCGGCCCGGCGATGCGCTTCGTGCAC
>NZ_NEUB01000320.1 GCF_002910825.1 Streptomyces sp. SM1
CGGTGCCCCGGCGGTCTGGGCGGGGCCGGTCGCCGGGACGGTCTCGCCCGTCTCCTCCTCCGGCTCGGTGTCCGGCTCGTCCACGTCCAGCGGCGGCATCCCCGCCAGCATCGGCAGCAGCTCCCGCAGCCGCGCGCCCAGCTCGGAGGCGCGCAGCCGGGACGCCGGGGCCTTCGCCAGGCACTGCACCAGCAGCTGCCACAGCTCGTCCGGGATGCCCGGGAGGGGGACGACCGTCTCGGTGACATGGCGGCGCAGCACCGCGCCCGGGTGGCCGCCGCCGAACGGCGTGAAGCCGGCGAGCAGCTCGTAGAGGACCGTGGCGAGGGCGTAGATGTCGACCGACGCGCGCGGGGGCAGGCCCTCGACGATCTCCGGGGCCAGATAGTCCGGCGTTCCGATGATCTTCGTGGCTCGGGTGCGGCGCGGGGTGTCGATGAGTTTCGCCACGCCGAAGTCGGTGAGCAGCGCGCGGTGCGAACCGCCGGGGCCGAGCGGGCCCTGCATGTCCAGCAGCACGTTCTCCGGCTTCACGTCCCGGTGCACGACCCCGGCCGCGTGCGCCGCCGCCAGTCCGTCCGCGACGTCGGCGACGATCGCCACCGCCGCCTCCGGTGCCAGCCGGCGCTCCCGGTCGAGGCGGGTGCGCAGGTCCGTACCCCGGACGAGGTCCATGACCAGCGCGAGATCGTTGCCGTCGACCACCAGATCGCGTACCGACACGATGTGCGGGTGTTCCAGGCCGAGCAGTGCCGTCCGCTCCCGCACGAAGCGGCCGACGAGCTCCTGGTCCGAGGAGAGATCCTCACGCAGCAGCTTGATGGCGACGGGCCCCTCGGGGCCCTCGCCCAGCCACACCGTGCCGGCGCTGCCCCGCCCGAGGATCTGGTGGGCGGTGTACCGGCTGCCGATTCTCCGTGCCAAGGCTGCTCCTACCGACGCGTGTTGTCGCCAAAGCTACGCGTCCGGGGAGCCGGCCTTCACCGGGGATACGGAAATCGACCCCCAGGTGTCGACAAATCAGCAAACAAGCTCAGTCCGAGCCGGCGGACGCCTGGGGCGCGTCGGGGCCGCCCAGGTCCTTGATCCAGCCCGTCACCGAGCCGAACCAGTCGCTGAGCTGTTCCCAGTAGCCCTTGCCGGTGCCGATCCAGCCCTGGAGCGGGCTCAGTTCCCACACCAGCCAGCCCGCGACGAACAGGATGACGAGCGTGAAGAAGCATCCCTTGAGACAGCCGAGGCCGGGGATGCGCATCGGGTTGGCGCTGCGCTGCCGC
>NZ_NEUB01000321.1 GCF_002910825.1 Streptomyces sp. SM1
CCCTTGGCCTCGTCGCCGAGACGCGGGCCGGCCAGCCAGCCCGACGTCACCGGGCCGATGGAGGTGTTGGACACCAGCGCGGGCTCACCGTCCGAACCCGTCGTGACCCAGCCGCCCCCGGACGAACCGGCGGTCATGCTGCACCCGATGCGGTACATCGTCGGATCGTTCGCCGCGATCGACAGCCGGCCGGGCCGGTCCGCGCACTGGTACAGGGTCTGTCCGTCGTACGGCGGACCGGCCGGGTAGCCGGTCGCCGTCATCTCCTCCATCTCGGCGACCGGGGGAGCCTTGAAGTCCACCGGCAGCGCCGAACCGACCGTCTCCTCCAGCGACTTGCCGTTTCCGCCCTTCTCCGGCGTCACATGGATGACCGCGAAGTCGTAACTGGCGCCGTCCCCGCCCGTGGCGCCGCCCTGCTCGATCCACTGGTCCGAGGTCTGCGCCCAGTCGCCCCACCACAGACCGTACGGAGCGACCTCCTTCTGGGTGGCGCCCTCGAGCTCCTTCGCCGACCTGCCCGCGTCGTTGTACGACGGCACGAAGGCGATGTTGCGGTACCAGCCGCCCTTCTTGCCGGCGTGCACACAGTGGCCCGCCGTCCACACCATGTTGGACTTGCCGGGGTTGGCCGGATCCTGCACCACCGTCGCCGAGCAGACCATCGTCCCCTCGGGGGAGTCGAAGAAGACCTTTCCGGCCGTCGGGGCGTTGGCGTGGTACGACGGCGCGACGGCCGCCGCCTGCACCGGCTCCGGAGTGGGGTCGGTCACGCCCTGGTCACCGGAGATGTCGTTCTCGTCGACCCCCTGGTCGGGCTCCTCGGCGTCCCGCATGCGGTCCGGGTCCCACAGGTCCTCGATGATCGGGTTGACGTAGTCCTGCGCCTCACGCAGCCAGTCGTCCTTGTCCCAGTTCTTCCAGGCGCCGTCCCGCCACTTGTCGATGTCGATCCCGTGTTCCTTGAGCCGGTCCCGGATGTCGTCCGGGATCTTCAGCTTGCCGTCGTCGGCGGCGGCGGTCGTGGAGGGATCGGCGCTCACGTCGGCGCCCCCCGAGCCGCAGGCGGTGGCGGTGAGGGCGAGCGCCGACGCGAGTGCGACGGAGGCCAGCACGGGGGAGGTTCTGCGCCGAGCCCGCCCCTCTCGGCGAACGGTGGACGACGGCCGTATGGATCGCATGATCTCCCCCTGGAATGAACGAACTTGGTGCTGCGGCCGTCTTCACGCCCGGACCCACGCGGGAGTTCACGGGGCTCCCACGGCCATCGGGAACGGCATCACACACTATGCGCTCGCTGTGGGGGACGTCCGACGGAACGGCAACGGTTCGGCTACAAGCCACCTGACCTGGCCGATCGTCCGGGATGCGCCGGTGTGAGGCCGACGGGCGCCCGCGTCGCCGGCGCCCGCCCGGACACCTGCCTCCGGGCGACCCGTAACCCCGTGGGCGGCCCGGGGTTGATAGCGGTGAGGGAGTCCGCTGCCCGCGGTCTCGTTCGGCAGCACAGGGGAGGGCGGAGGACGGTGACGCAATCCACGGCCTCGGGACGGGGGAACCGGGACCGGGGCGGCCCTGCCGTGGACTTCCGTGCGGGGCCACGGGACGACCGGCGAGGGCGCGGACCCCTGCCACCCACCGCCTGCCACCCACGGCGCCACCACGGAACCCGGAGCCGCCGACCGGTCCGCCTTC
>NZ_NEUB01000322.1 GCF_002910825.1 Streptomyces sp. SM1
GGGGGCAGCGCGAGCCGGTCGAGGCGCTCGCGCAGGGCGGCGTCCTCGCTCCGGCGGCCGGTCAGCGGCGCGGGGCGGAAGGCGGGCAGGAGGTGCCGCCAGACCAGGTCCAGATACTCCTGCATCCGCTCGGTGGCCGTCGTCACGGCGATCACGGCGTCGTGCTCGGGCAGCACCAGGCAGAACTGCCCGTACGCGCCGTCGCCGCGGAAGCCGTGCCGGGAGATCCAGAACTGGTGTCCGTAGCCGCGGTCCCAGTCCTGCCGGTCCCCCTCCCCCATGGCGCCGCCGGTCGCTATGTGCGGACGTGAGGCGCGGGCGACCCATCCCTCGGGCAGCAGCCGTTCGCCCTGCCAGACCCCGTCGTTCAGGTACAGCAGGCCGAGCCGTGCGACGGCGTCGGTCGCGGCGTGCAGTCCGCTGAAGCCGATCTCGCGGCCGGTGCGGTCCCGCTGCCACACCGTCTCGCCGATGCCCAGCGGGTCGAACAGCCGCGGCCTCAGATAGCCGGTGAGCGTCTGCCCGGTGACCCGCTGCACGATCGCACCGAGCGTGTAGGTGCACGGCTGGTTGTAGGCGAAGACGGTGCCGGGATCCCGCTCGGGCGGCTGGAGCAGGAAGCCGCGCACGGGTTCGGCGCGGTCGGTGCCGTACGCCGCGTCGATCGTCTCGCTCTCGTGGCCGCTGGCCATGGACGCCACATGCCGGACCAGGATCGCCCGGCTGCGCGGGTCGGTGATGTCGGCCTCGAACTCCGGGAAGTACGACACCACCGGGGCGTCGAAGTCGATCAGCCCCTCGCCCTCGGCGAGGGCGGCGGCGGTCGCCGTGAAGCTCTTGCTGAGCGAGTACAGCAGGTGCGGGCGCGGCGCGGTGTAGGGCGCCCACCAGCCGGAGGCCACGAGGTGGCCGTGGCGCAGGATCATCAGGCTGTGCGGTTCGATGCCGGGCGCGGCTTCGAGGGCGTCGAGGAAGGCGTGGACACCGGACGCGTCGACGCCCTGGGCGGCGGGGTCCGAGGCGGGAAGGGGGCGAGCGGTCATGTGGCCATCCTGCCCGGGGGGGGCCGGCGCGTGATCCACCGTTTTCGCCGGCCGCGCCGGGGGGACCCGGGCACCATGGTGGACATCGGATACACGATGATGACGGAGCAGGCCGGGCCGCGTGAGCTGGTCGGGCATGTGGTGCGGGCCGAGGAGGCGGGTTTCGACTTCTCGGTGACCTCGGACCACTACTTCCCCTGGCTGGAGTCGCAGGGCCACTCGCCGTACGCCTGGAGCGTGCTGGGTGCCGCCGCGCAGGCCACCTCGCGCATCCCGCTGATGACGTACGTGACGTGCCCGACGTTCCGCTACCACCCGGCGGTGGTGGCGCAGAAGGCGGCGACGGTGCAGTTGCTGTCCGAGGGCCGGTTCCGGCTCGGGCTCGGCTCCGGGGAGAACCTCAACGAGCATGTGGTGGGCGGCGGCTGGCCGTCCGTGGACGTGCGGCACGAGATGCTCGAGGAGGCGGTGGAGATCATCCGTGCCCTGTTCGAGGGTGGTCATGTGAACCACCGGGGATCCCACTTCGACGTCGAGTCGGCCAAGTTGTGGGACCTGCCCGACCGGCCGCCGCCGATCGGCGTCGCGGTGTCCGGGAAGCGGTCCTGCGCGCTCGCGGGCCGGCTGGCCGACCTGGTGATCGCCACGGAGCCCAGGGCGGAGCTGCTCGACGCCTTCGACCGGCACGGCGGCCAAGGCAAGCCGCGCATCGGGCAGCTGCCGGTGTCCTACGACCCCGACCGGGACGCGGCCGTCGCGCGCGCCCACGACCAGTTCCGCTGGTTCGGCAACGGCTGGAAGGTCAACTCGGAGCTGCCGCACCCCGATTCGTTCAGCCTGGCGACCCAGTTCGTGCGTCCGGACGATGTCGCCGGGTCCATCCCGTGCGGCAGTGATCCGGCGGATTTCGTCGAGGCCGTCCGCCCCTACGCGGAGGCCGGTTTCACCGAGATCGCCCTGGTGCAGATCGGCGGGGAGTCGCAGCCGCGGTTCCTGGACTGGTCGGAGAAGACGCTGCTGCCGGCCCTGCGGGACGCCTTCGGCTGACATGCGGCCCGGTGGGCGGTGACGCGGATTCACCCGCCCGGCTGAGCATCTCGCGCGGAAGCGGGGTACTAGAGGGCTCTACGCCCGTACTTCCCGAGAGGCCCTCACGTGAACTCGTTCGTGCACAAGACCCTGGTGGTGGAGCTCCAGGCGGGCGTCACGGACCGCTTTCCGGTGCTCGCACACCTGAGTTACGACCCGTCCGACCCGTTCGCCGTCACCCTCGTCTTCAGCCATGACGGCCGGGTCCTGGCCCGCTGGCAGCTGGACCGGGAGATGGTCACCGACGGTCTCACCCGCCCGGTCGGCATCGGGGACGTACGGCTGTCCCCGGAGTCCCGGGGTGTGGGGCAGGAGCTGCGGATGGAGTTCCTCGGTGAGGTCCGCTCCGACGGTGGCCGGCATCACGCGGTGGTGTTCGCCTGGGCCGAGACCGTCGGGGAGTTCCTGCGGGAGACCCGCAGGATGGTGGCGCCGGGGCGCGAGGAGGTGCGTGTGGACGACTTCCTCGCGGACGTCCTGGCCGGGAGCTGAGCCGTCGGGCGCGCGGCCCCGGCCGCCGGGCGCGCGCCCGCTCCGTCAGCGCGTCGTGTGACGGTGCCGGGCCCACATCGGCAGGCCGAACCAGCAGAGCAGGTACCAGCACACCACTCCGGTCACCAGGTACGGCACGAAGCCGTCGTGGGTGGCCACGCGCAGGATGAGCAGCAGGGAGCAACTCGTGGTGGCGAGCAGGAGCAGCAGGCCCAGCAGGGTGAGCCGGGACGCCCACCGCACCGCGTGCGCCTTGATGCGCCGTCCGGAGACGAGCCGGTGAAGTGACACCGGGCCGATGAGCGCGCCGGTGGCGCAGGCGCCCAGGACCACGGTCACGATGTAGATCGTCTGGTCGGTGTCGGACAGTTCGGCGTACTTCGGGGTGAACACCACGGTCAGCAGGAACCCGAACAGGATCTGCACGCCCATCTGGGCGACGCGGACCTCCTGGATGAGCTCCGTCCACATCCGGTCCGCTCTCTCGTCCTCGCTCTCGTCGCGTCCCCGGCGCATACTCCCGCCCCGCTCCGTGTCCGGCACAGTGCCCTCCCTGTGTGTGCGGCATCGGCAAGTCCCTCACCCGGTGTCCGGCCCGGGCAGGCGCCGGACACCCCTATCTGCTTCCCCGAAAACGCCCGTCCTCCCCGGCCGGTCGCCGGTTTGGGCGCGCGGAGCACGGTTACCCGGGCGCTCCAGCACACCGAGGCCAGGAGGTCGTGGGACGTATGCCGGACACCCAGCTCACCGTGACGCTCAGCGGCGGGGACGTCGACGACGCCCGAACGGTCGTCCGCGCCCTGGAGGGCACGTTCGGCGCGGCGCGGCAGCGGCCCTCCGAGGAGCATGCGACGGTCCGCGTGGCGACGTTCACCGGGGAGGGGCGGGAACCGGCAGACGGGCGCGAGGACGCGGGGCCGCTGTCGGCGCCGGTGAACGTCACCGTGCTGGGCACTCCGCAGGCGGTGCGGCGGGCGGGCGACACCCTCATGCGGTCCTTCACCACACGCGACGAGGGAACCGCCGCCGGCGACCAGGAGCAGGAGCGGCAACTGCTCCTGGAGCCGTGAGGCCGGCCGCTACCAGCGGCCCTCCACCTGGTCCCTGACACGCCGGTCGTAGAGGTCCTGGATCGCCGAGAGTGTCGAGCCGGACAGTTCCGGCAGCCGGGCCGCGGCCGCGTTGGCGCGGGCCTGCTCGGGTGAGCGGGCGCCGGGGATGACGGTGGTGACGCCGGGCTGCTGGACGATCCAGCGCAGCGCCAGCTGGGCCGGAGTGTACCCCTCGGGGGCGAGCGCCGCGAACTCGGCGGCCGCCTCGACACCGGTGCCGTAGTCGACGCCGGAGAAGGTCTCGCCCTGGTCGAAGGCCTCGCCGTGCCGGTTGAAGCTGCGGTGGTCGTTCTCGGCGAAGACGGTGTCCCGGGTGTACTTGCCGGAGAGCAGTCCGGAGGCGAGCGGTACCCGGGCGATGATGCCGACCCCCGCCTCGCGGGCGGCCGGCAGCACCTCGCGCAGGGGCTTCATGCGGAACGGGTTGAGGATGATCTGCACGCTCGCCACGTTCGGCCGGGCGATCGCGGTCAGCGCCTCCGCACAGGTCTCCACGCTGACGCCGTACGCGGCGACGCGCTCCTCCGCCACCAGGATGTCGAGGGCGTCGAAGACCTCGTCGCTGGAGTAGACGGGGGTCGGCGGGCAGTGCAGCTGCACCAGGTCGATCCGGTCGACTCCGAGGTTGCGCCGCGAACGGTCGTTCCAGTCTCGGAAGTTGTCCAGCACGTAGTTCTGGGGGATCTGGTCGACCCGGCGGCCCATCTTGGTGGCGACCATGACGTGCAGATCGGGCCGCCCGCCGAGGAACGACGCGATGGTCTGCTCGCTGCGTCCGTCCCCGTAGACATCGGCGGTGTCGAAGAAGGTGACGCCCGATTCCGCGGCGGTCTCCAGGACCGTGAGGGCGTCCTTGTCGTCGACGTCGCCCCAGTCCGCCCCCAGTTGCCAGGTGCCGAGACCGATCACCGATGCGTGCTGACCCGACCTGTCGAATGTGCGCTCGTCCATGGGGGCCAGTCTGTCATCCGCGCCGCCGGGACGTCGGGCGGCTCCGCCGCGGGCGGGCGCCCGCTCAGACGCTCTGGGCCGTCCGGCACTCGGGGTGGCCCCAGCCCTTGCCGTTCTTGGCGATGGCCTCGCCGGCCGCGTAGGAGCGCCCGCACGGGCAGCGGCCCGGGAACTTCGCCTTGATCGTGCGGGCCGGCGAGCCGCCACCGCGCTGCCGGGGTGTCTTGTTCCCGCCGGAC
>NZ_NEUB01000028.1 GCF_002910825.1 Streptomyces sp. SM1
CCGGTGCCCGCCTGCGCCGGATCCTCGGCATGCTGCTCGCGCCCCTCGGGGCCTCCGGTTACGTTCTGTGGGTGGGACACCGGACCGGGGACGGCCCTCTGGGATATCTGGAGGTGCAGGCGGGCTGGCGCAACGGGTTCGACGGCGGATACGCCTTCGCCCGCTTCGTCGCCGCCAGGTTCACGTCGTTCCCGTCCGCCCTGGCCGGGGTCGCACTGATCCTCGGCGTCGGCCTCGTGGTGTGGCTGTACGTGGTCTGCGTACGGCAGCGGCAGCCGCTCCCCCTGCTGGTGTACGCGGGGGTCGTCACCGCGCTCGCCCTGTGCGCGTCGAGCTACTTCGGTTCCAAGCCGCGGCTGCTGCTGCCCGCCTTCCCTCTGCTGCCGCCCCTCGCGCTCGCCCTGACCCGGCTTCGTGCGACCCGGCCGGCACTGGTCGTGGGTGCGGTCGCGGTGGCCTCGGCGGCGTACGGGGCCTTCTGGCTGAACGGCTCCGGGCCGCCCTGACCCGTCCCGGACGGCCGGTGAGCAGCGGGGAAATTCCACACCAGGCCCCGGTGAACGAATACAGAAACGCGATAAAAAACGTGCCACCGAATGATCGAAAGAATTCATGGTCTCGGCACGGATCAACAGAAAATAAAGGCCCCCCTGAGAGGAGTCCCAGATCACATCGTCATCACAAAGACGCTGATTCGTCGGGCTTCCCCGCTCACTCGCTGTAACGTCGACTGGGTGCGTACCGAACGGAGACACACCCGTCTGGACCGGGTGTTCGCGAGGCTGGACCGTGAGCCGGAACGACCGGCTCACATCGGCATGCCGCGAATGAGCCGGCACCGGATGGTGCTCTTCGGCGCCACCCTGGCCTTCTACGTGGCGATCGTGTGGGCCGTAGTGATCGCCTCCTGGCTGGTCCGGCTGGACTGGCAGGTCATGTTCTTCCGCCCCTACCAGCAGTGGCCGGAGCTCCACGCCTTCGTCGACTACTACGTGGTGCTGGGCCAGCGCGGCCCGACCGCCGTGATGGTCGCGGCATGGCTGGGCTGGCGCTCCTGGCGGCAGCACACGCTGCGCCCGCTGCTCGCCCTCGGTGTCTCCCTGCTGCTGCTCAACGTCACCGTGGGTGCGGCGAAGTACGGCATGGGTCGCCTCGGACCGCACTACGCGACCGAGATCGGCTCCAGCGAGATGTGGCTCGGCGGCGATATATTTCCCAGCGGCCACACCGCCAACGCCGTGGTGACCTGGGGAATCCTGGCCTACCTGGCCTCCACCCCGAGAACGCGCCGCTGGCTGTCCGCCGTGTCCGCGGTGACCTCGCTGGGGGTGGGGATGTCCACCGTCTACATCGGGACGCACTGGCTGAGCGATGTGATTCTGGGCTGGGCCGCGGGCCTGCTGATCCTGCTCGCGCTGCCCTGGTTCGAACCGCTGATCGCGCGCACCGAGACCCGCCTCTTCGACCTGCGTGACCGCTGGCGGGCACGTCCGGGCCGGACGGCGCCGGCGACGGGTGCGGTCGCTCAGCCCGTCATGCTCAGGCCGCTCGCCGACCGCGCGGACCCGGTTGCCGAGCCGGTCCCCGCAA
>NZ_NEUB01000323.1 GCF_002910825.1 Streptomyces sp. SM1
AGCAGGCCCGCGCCGAGGAGGAGCGCGCCGCGCGTGAGGCCGAGCGCGTCCGCCTCAACACCTTCGTCTCCCCGATCCCCGGCTCGTACGTGTCGACCGGCTACAAGAGCGGCGGCGCCGTGTGGTCCTCCGGCAGCCACACCGGTGTCGACTTCCACGCCGCGAGCGGCACCCCCGTCCAGTCGGTCGGCATCGGCACCGTCGTCGAGGCCGGCTGGGGCGGCGCGTACGGCAACCAGGTCGTCATCAGGATGAACGACGGCACGTACACCCAGTACGGGCACCTGTCGTCCATCGCCGTCTCGGTGGGCCAGCAGGTCGCCGCGGGCCGGCAGATCGGATTCTCCGGCGCGACCGGCAACGTCACGGGCGCGCATCTGCACTTCGAGGCCCGTACGGGCGCCGACTACGGTTCCGACCTCGATCCCGTCGCCTACCTCCGCGCGCACGGCGTGAACCTCTGAGACGCCCGCGCCCCGCACCACCTCTTTCCGATGCCCCGGCCCGCGAGCCGGGGCATTCGGCGTTTCGGGGCGCGGCTCGTCCAAAAAATACGTATGGATTCCGGCCCGCCGTCGGAAATTCCCGCTGATTGCAATAGAGTCACGAAGTGGACGTCAAGTGACGACGTTTCACGGGGATTAAGCCGGAGGTCGATCAATGCGTATTCCCGCGCAGTCGGTGTGCACGGCGATCCGGGACGACATCGTCGCGGGTGTTCACGAGCGCGGCGGCCGGCTCACCGAGGAACTCCTCGCCCGCCGGTACGGCGTCTCCCGCGTCCCCGTCCGGGAGGCGCTGCGCACGCTGGAGGCGGAGGGCTTCGTGGTCACCCGGCGGCACGCGGGCGCGTGCGTCGCGGAACCCACCGAGCAGGAGGCCGCCGACCTGCTGGAGATGCGCGTGCTCCTCGAGCCGCTCGGCGCCTCCCGTGCGGCCCAGCGCCGCACGGAGGCCCATCTGAAGGTGCTGCGCGGCCTGGTCAGGCTGGGACAGGAGCGCGCCCGCCAGGGCAACAGCGACGACCTGCGCTCCCTGGCCGGCTGGTTCCACGAGACGCTCGCCCAGGCCTCCGGCAGCCCGGCGCTGACGTCGACACTGGCCCAGCTGCGGCACAAGATCACCTGGATGTACGCCACCGAGGGGCCGTCCGACCCGGTCGAGTACTGGGCGGAGCACGGCGCGATCGTCGACGCGGTGGCGCGCGGGGACGGCGACCGCGCGCGGGCCGTCACGGCGCTGCACACCGAACGTGCGAGCGCCGGGCACCGCCTGCGATTCGGCCCCGGCTCCGGCGCGGGCGCCGGCCGCGCGGACCGTGTGAGGAACGCGCAACATCCCGTAAACATGCCGAGTCTGCGCCCTTAACACGGGTGCCGTATACAAAGAGGGAGTCATTTCCGGGGGTTATTTCCGCTGCCCTTGAAAAGGGAGAGCGAGAAATGCGGAAGGCCCGCCCGGTGTCCCGGACGGGCCTTTCCGTGTGCGGCGGGCGGTTGTCTGCGAGAGGACGGTCTCCGCACACATAAACAATTCAGACGGTCTCGGGAAGCTCCTCGAGACCCTCGGAGACCAGCTTCGCCAGACGGTCCAGGGCGGCGTCCGCCCCTTCGGCCCCGGAAGCGAGGACGATCTCCTCGCCGCCCTGGGCGCCGAGACCCAGGACCGCGAGCATGGAGGCCGCGTTGACGGGGTCGCCCCCGGCCTTGGCGATCGTGACCGGGACGCCTGCGGCCGTGGCGGCTCGGACGAAGATGGAGGCGGGGCGGGCGTGGAGACCCTCGGCCCAGCCGACGTTGACGCGGCGCTCAGCCATGTGTTGCTGCCCTTCGCTGTTCAGGGTTGTCTAGACCAGTTTCCCACATCGTGAAGCGTCCCCGGAGCGGCATCCGCGCCCGCTCGGGTCGACAGCCGGACCGCGGCCTCGGTCCGGCTGTCGTCCACCACAGACTGCCTCGCGCCGTTGCCGTACGCGAGCCGTACTCTGGGGCCCATGCAGATCTCGTCGGACCGGCACGAGTATCCCGCCCACTGGGAAGCCGACGTGGTGCTGCGCGACGGCGGCACCGCGCGCATCCGCCCCATCACCGTCGATGACGCCGAGCGCCTGGTCAGCTTCTACGAGCAGGTGTCGGACGAGTCGAAGTACTACCGCTTCTTCGCGCCCTACCCGCGACTGTCCGCCAAGGACGTCCACCGCTTCACGCACCACGACTTCGTGGACCGGGTGGGACTCGCGGCCACCATCGGCGGCGAGTTCATCGCCACCGTACGCTACGACCGGACCGACGAGGACGGGGCTCCCGCGTCCTCCCACCCGTCGCCCGCCACCGCCCCCGACGGGGGGCGGCCCGCGCCCGTGCCCCCCGTCTCCGACGAGGCCGAGGTCGCCTTCCTCGTGCAGGACGCCCACCAGGGCCGGGGAGTCGCCTCCGCCCTGCTCGAACACATCGGAGCCGTCGCGCGGGAGCGCGGCATCCGCCGGTTCGCCGCCGAGGTGCTGCCCGCCAACACCAAGATGATCAAGGTGTTCAGGGACGCCGGGTACACCCAGAAGCGCAGCTTCGAGGACGGCGTCGTACGTCTGGAGTTCGACCTCGAACCCACCGACCGCTCCCTGGCCGTGCAGTACGCGCGCGAGCAGCGCGCGGAGGCCCGCTCGGTGCAGCGGCTGCTGGCACCCGGCTCGGTGGCCGTCGTCGGCGCCGGACGCACACCCGGCGGCGTGGGCCGCAGCATCCTCGACAACATCCGGGACGGCGGGTTCACCGGGCGGCTCCACGCCGTCAACAAGGCGTTCGAGGAGGACCGGAAGGAACTCGACGGCGTGGCCGCGTACCGGTCCGTCCACGCCATCGACGGGCCGGTGGACCTCGCCGTCGTCGCGGTGCCCGCCCAGCACGTCCCCGAGGTGGTCACCGAGTGCGGTGAGCGCGGTGTGCAGGGACTCGTCGTCGTCTCCGCCGGCTACGCCGAGTCCGGCCCCGACGGCCGCGAGCGCCAGCGCGCCCTCGTCCGGCAGGCGCGTTCGTACGGCATGCGGATCATCGGCCCGAACGCGTTCGGCATCATCAACACGTCCCCCGACATACGGCTGAACGCCTCGCTCGCCCCCGAGCCGCCCCGCGCGGGCCGGATCGGACTGTTCGCCCAGTCCGGCGCGATCGGCGTCGCCCTGCTCTCGCGCCTGCACCGGCGCGGCGGCGGCGTCACCGGGGTCACCGGCGTCTCCAGCTTCGTCTCGTCGGGCAACCGGGCCGACGTGTCCGGCAACGACGTCCTGCAGTACTGGTACGAGGACCCCGACACCGACGTCGCCCTGATGTACCTGGAGTCCATCGGCAACCCCCGCAAGTTCACCCGCCTCGCGCGGCGCACCGCGGCGGCGAAGCCGCTGGTCGTGGTCCAGGGCGCACGCCATGGCGCCGGGCCCCGGGGACATGCCGTACGGGCGACCCGGCTGCCCCACGAGACGGTGTCCGCGCTGCTCAGGCAGGCCGGGGTGATCCGGGTGGACACCATCACCGAACTGGTCGACGCGGGCCTGCTGCTCGCCCGCCAGCCCCTGCCGTCCGGGCCCCGGGTGGCGATCCTCGGCAACTCCGAGTCCCTGGGGCTGCTCACCTACGAGGCGTGCCTCGCCGAGGGCCTGCGCCCGCATTCCCCGCTGGACCTCACCACGGCGGCGTCGGCGGCGGACTTCCACGACGCGCTCTCGCACGCGCTGGCGGACGACGCGAGCGACGCGGTGGTCGTGACGGCGATCCCCGCACCGGGGGAGGGATCGGTCGGGGACGCGGCCCTGGCCGAGGCCCTGCGCTCGGCCGCCGCCGCGACCCCGTCCAAGCCGGTCCTCGTGGTCCACGTCGAACTCGGCGGTCTCGCCGAGGCCCTGTCGGCCGCGACCAGTACGGCACCACAACCGCCGACCGGCACACCGCCGCGGCCGGGATCGGACACCG
>NZ_NEUB01000324.1 GCF_002910825.1 Streptomyces sp. SM1
CCCGCCTGGAGCCGTACGGACACCCAGCGGCCGGCCGGCCGTACCGGATGAGTGGTGGTGCGGCGGCCCTCGGCCAGCGTCCAGCCGGCGTCGAGCACCCGCAGCGCCAGGTCCGCGTCCTCCCGGAAGGCCCTGCGGAACCGTTCGTCGAAACCGCCGGCCGCCTCCAGCGCCCGGCGCCGGTACACCATGTCGGCGGTGATCCAGCGGGCGCGGGCGAGACCGGCGGTGTTGCGCTCCCAGTCGGTGGGCCGGCGGCCGGCCGGCAGCGGGACGTCGATGCGGCCGGTGATCCCCGCGGTCGCGACGCTCGCCCCGGCGAGGTCGAGGGCCAGGTCGTCGGCCCAGGTGGGACCGGGGACCACGTCGTCGTCGAGGAAGGCGATCCACG
>NZ_NEUB01000029.1 GCF_002910825.1 Streptomyces sp. SM1
GCCGGGTCACGTCCGCGGTGAGCCGTGCGGCGCGCCGGCCCGCCCACTCCGGCGCCGTGGCGACGACGGCGCCCGAGGCGTCGTACAGCGCTGCCCATCCGTCGACCTGGGCGGCGAGCGCGGCCAGCAGGCCCTCGGGTCCGTCGGTCAGCATCTGCCGTGTCAGTTCCCGCTGGGCGGCGAAGCCCGCGGTCACCGCGCGGTACTGGTCGGCGGCGATGGCGGCGGAGACGGCCTTGCTGATCGCGAGGAAGGGGGTGCGGCGCGGCACCTCCAGCAGCGGCAGGCCCTCCGCGCGGGCGGCGTCGACGAGGGCGTCGGGGATGTCCTCGTAGTGGACGCCGACGGCGAAGCCGAGCCCGACCACGCCCGCTCCCGCCAGCCGCTTCACATAGCGGCGCATCGCCTCCCGGTCCTCCGCGTCGAGCTTGAGCGCGGTGATCAGCAGCAGTTCCCCGCCCTCCATGTAGGGCACGGGGTCGGCGAGTTCACTGGCGTGCGCCCAGCGGACGGGCGCGTCGAGGCGGTCCTCGCCCGCGCGCACGGTCAGCTTGAGCGCGGAGTGGTGCACGAGCGAGGCGAGCGTCGGGGGCATCGGGGCCTTGTGCCTTCGGGTCTGCGTCGGGCGGGTGAGAACGCGGTGATCCTTTGGCCGCTGCGTATGAACGGCCTGTATCGATTCTGCCTCACTGTACGGTCACCGTCTCCCGGCCCGCTCAGCCCCGCAGGTCCACCAGCAGCGGGGGCGTGTACTCACCCTTGACGTTCGTCAGCGACAGCACCGCGTGCCCCGCCGGCACCGCGTGGGCCAGCTCGGACGCGGACCACCGCTCCCGCTCGACCTGCCGTACCGTCACCGCGTCCGTCGTCACCGCCTTGCCGGTCACCAGCTTGCGCAGCGCGTGCAGGGCGCGGGTCATCGGCTGATCGGCGAAGACCGTGTGCTTGGCGACCTCCGTGGTCTCCACCCACTCGGTTCCCCAGGTCTGCGCGAACCGGTTGCCGTCCCAGGTGGTGACCCCGGAGAACGCCATCCGACAGCCCACCGCTCCGTAGAGCGGCCCGTGCAGCGCCTCGGGCACGTCGGCGACGGTGCGCAGGGCGAGCAGCACACCCGCGTTCTGCGAGCGCAGCCGCTGGATGCGCCGCACCGACTCCGCGGTGACCGTGCCGGTCGCGTCGTCCAGGACCAGGCAGGCGAAGTGCGCGCGCCCGCCCTCCCGCACGACGGCGTGGAACTGTGCGAGGACCAGCCGCGTGATCAGCCGGCCGGCCTCCTCGTGACCGTGCTCGGGCAGGTCGATCCGCACCCGCAGCGGGTGGTGGGCGACCGCGCGCAGGGAGAACGGCCGGCCGGGGCCGCCGCCTCCGAAGAAGTCCGCGAACACCGGCCGGTTGAGCAGGGCCAGCCGGTCGGCGAGGGTCCGGCCCGGGTCACCCGGCGTACCCGTCTGCCGGGCGCGCGCGCCGAGTTCACGGCGCATGACGTCGTCCCCGCTCGCGGCGAGCGCCTCCCGCAGCGGTGTCAGCGCAGCTTCCTCGCCCTCCAGCAGCTCACGCAGCTCCGGCAGGGCGGGAAAGCGGCCGTGCACCGCCCGGAACGGGCCGAGCAGCTGGGCCAGCGTGGTGGCGGCGCCCTGCGTGCCGACCGTGTCGAGGTCGCCCGCCAGCGCCTCGGCGAGCATGGCGGCGGCCTCGTCCGGGTCGTCGGACTCGGCGTACGGGTCGAGGTCGTGCACCGAGGACGGATCACCGATCCGCACGATCACGTCGAAGGCGTCGTCCGCGCCGAGCGGGCTGCCGGGGGCGGAGACGGCGACCACGGCGCAGCGTCCGGTGAGCGCCTGCAGCGCGAGTGCCTCGGTCACCGGTTCGACGAGGGTGCGGGTCTTGCCGGATCCGGAGGGCCCGACGGCGAGCAGCGACGTGCCGAGCACGTCCGGGCCGAGGGCCGCCCCGGCGTCGTGGTACGGCTGCGGAACACCCTCGGCCGCCACCCAGCCGCCGATCCGCACCTGCCCGGCGAGCAGGTCGTGACGGGCGGTCCGGCGCGGCAGGTCCCGGGCAC
>NZ_NEUB01000325.1 GCF_002910825.1 Streptomyces sp. SM1
AGCGATGCGGCCGGTTCCGCCGGGCGGTGGTGTCCTGTTCCGCCGGCAGGGCGCCGGCTGCCCGCCGCCGTCAGCCGCGGACACCCCTGAGGGCCATGGAGACCGCTGCTTCCGTGATCGTGTCGGGATGTTCCGCCGCGCCCAGTTCGATGCGGCGCACGGCGGCGTCGACCACGCCCTGGAGCAGCATGGCCGCCAGGCGCGGCTCGGTGTGGCCCAGCTCGGCGAGGGCTTCGACGATCATCGCGATGAGGCCGCCGTGTGCGGCGCGGATCTTCTCCCGGGCGCCGGCGTCCAGTTCGCTCGCGGAGATCGCGACGACGGCGCGGTGCCGCCGGTCCCCGACCAGTTCCAGCTGCTTGCGGACATAGGCCTCGATCTTGTCCCCGGCCCCTCCGGCGTCCTCCATCGCGGCTTCGACCTCGGCCGCCCAGACCGGGAAGTCGACCTCGCACAGCTCCTCGACGACAGCCGCGCGCGAGCGGAAGTACTCGTACACGGATGATCGCGCGAGGCCGGTGCGCTCGGCGAGGGCCGGGAAGGTCAGCGCCTCCGTACCGCCGTCGGACAGCAGGGAGCGTGCCGCGTCCAGCAGGGCGGCTCGCTGCATCGACCGGTGCTCGGCCACGGAGGCCGCTCGAATCCTTGGCACGTCGACCACTTTACGGACGCCCCGCCCCTGGCGGCCAGAGGATGGGCCCGCTCCGCCCGGAACGGCTCAGCGGCCGAAGCTCGCCAGTTTGGCGCGCAGCTGGAGCACGGACTTGGTGTGGATCTGGCTGACCCGGCTCTCGGTCACGCCCAGCACGTTGCCGATCTCGGCGAGCGTCAGGCCCTCGTAGTAGTACAGCGTGACCACGGTCTTCTCCCGCTCGGGCAGCGTGTTGATGGCCCGTGCGAGGAATCTGCGCAGCTCCCGCTCCTCGGCCACCTTCACCGGGTTGTCGGCGGCGGTGTCCTCCAGGGTGTCCATGAAGCTCAACTGGTCGCCGCCGTCCCCGGCGTGCAGAAGCTCCTCGAGGGCGACCACGTTCGCCAGCGACAACTGGCTGAAAACCGCGTGCAGCTCGGCCACGGTGATACCCATCTCACCGGCGACCTCGCTCTCCGACGGCGTGCGCCGCAGCCGCGCTTCCAGCGTGGCGTAGGCACGCTCGACGTTGCGCGCCTTCTGCCGTACCGAGCGTGGGATCCAGTCCAGCGCCCGCAGCTCGTCGATCATCGCGCCCCGGATGCGGGTGATCGCGTATGTCTCGAACTTGATCTCCCGGTCGACGTCGAACTTCTCGATCGCGTCGATCAGCCCGAAGACCCCGGAGGAGACGAAGTCCGCCTGCTCGACGTTGGGCGGCAGCCCGACACTGACCCGGCCGGCGACGTACTTCACCAGCGGCGAGTAGTGCAGGATCAGCTGCTCCCGCAGTCGTTCGTCCCCCGTCGCCTTGTACGACCGCCACAGCTCCTCGAGCGTCGAGGGAGCGGGCGGCCGCACGCTGCCACCGTCGCGGGCGGCTGGGGGGATCGCCGCCCGGTCGGACCCGGAGGTGTGCTGGGGCATTCGTCGCCTAGTGCCGTTCTGCCGTGGGCTGGTGCTGGCCGGATTCGCTGTCTGTCCGATGTCGCGTTTGCCTGTCCGTGTCGGGATCCTCGTGAGCGTAGCGTGACTGTGGCGTCGCGGTGTGCGAAGAAGCGAGGTAGGACCGTGCGCAGATACGTTCCGGATACCGTCCCACCGGGGCATGACCGTCGCTCTGCGTGATTGCCCGGGTGACCCGACTGGCGTATTTTCCATGCAGCGTCAGGGTTCCCCCGGACGGCCGAACACGCTCCGTCAGCGGGTGTCGGGGACGTCCCGGACCGGCGTCCTCGCCTGGCGCGTCAACTTCCAGCCGTCGCCGTGTCGTTCGACGTAGCCAAGTGCTCGTAGTTCGTACAGTCTCGCGATCGCGTCGTCCGGTGTGGTCTGCGCGACGAGCGCGATCTCCTCCGGACGGGCCGTGGCGCGCGCCGGGAGGGCGTCGAGGATCCGGCGGCCGGCCGGAGCGAGGAGGTCCCGGGGCAGCACCGGTCCCCGGCGCTCCGGCGCGAGCTCTCCCATGTCGCCGACCAGTTCGACGACCTCGGCGGCATCGGTGACCAGGACCGCGTCCTGGCGCAGCAGTTCGTGCACCCCGGTGGAGAGCCCGCTGGTGGCCGGACCCGGGACCCCCATGGTGTGCCGTCGCAGGCGCCGCGCCGCCCGGGCGGTCACCAGGGAGCCGCTGCGATGGGCGGCCTCGACGACGACCGTGCCCCTGGTGAGCGCGGCGATCACCCTGTTGCGGAGGATGAACCTGCTCGGTGTCGGGTGATCGCCCGGCGGCAACTCGCCGATGACCAGCCCTTGTTCGGCGATCCTGCCGATGAGTCCGGCGTGTCCGCGCGGGTAGGGCCGGTCGACTCCGCAGGCGAGGACGGCGACGGTGGCGCCGCCTGCGCCCAGCGCCCCGCGGTGGGCGGCGCCGTCGACCCCGTAGGCGCCGCCGGAGACCACGACCCAGCCGCCCTCGGCCAGGCCGGCCGCGAGCGTGGCGGCCATGTGGGCGCCGTACTCGGTGCAGGCGCGGGCGCCCACGACCGCGACCGAGCGCAGCGCCCACATCCGCAGGTTCGCGCTGCCACGCACCCACAGTCCGAGTGGCCTCGCGTCTCCCAGGTCATCGAGTTGTCCGGGCCATTCGGCGGCCCCCGGGCACACGAACCGCACCCCGGCGTCCCGGGCGACGGCGAGATCCCTGCGCGGATCGGCCCGCTCGGCCCGGGCCAGCAGCCCGGCCCACCGCTTCCCGCTCACCCCGGGCAGCGGTTCTCCGCCTTCCCGCAGCCGTCGCACCAGCGCCTCCACCCCGAGTTCGCGCACCCAGCGTCCACCGGTCCCGTCACCCGGCTCGAGGACCCGGGTGAGGAAGGCCCGGCCGAGCCGCGTCTCCTCCTCACGGCGGGCCTCCGCGCCGACCCCCGATCCACTTCCGCAGCCGGTCCCCGCGCGGGTCCCCAAGGCGGTTCCGGAGCCGTTCCCCACCTCGGTCCTGGAGCCGGCCCCGGATCCAGGGTGCACACCGGCCCCCACCCCCGCCCCCGGATCTGCGCCCGAGCCAGTCCCCTCGCCGGCTCCCGACCCGGTCCCGGGGCACGTCCCCCGGGCGGCCTCGGATCCGGCCTCCGAGCCGGTACCGGATCCGGCCGCCGAGCCGGTCCCGGCGCTCATACCGCCGCCCCGATGGCCATGGGTACCCCTCGTGGGACACCGGTGCGCAGTTGCAGGGCGAGGGCGACGTCGGTGGCGTCGGGCCGGTCGTGTCCGGACAGATCGGCGACGGTCCAGGCGACCCGCAGGACGCGGTCGAGTCCCCGGGCGCTGAGCGCGCCCCGTTCGAGGCTCCGTTCCGCGTCGTCCATGGCGCCGGGGGCGGCCTGCCAGCGACTGCGCAGTTCCCGCCCCGGTACCTCGCTGTTGGTGCGCCACGGAGTGCCGGCGAGCCGGGCCGCCGCACGTTCCCGGGCCGTGCGCACCCGGTCGGCGACCCTCGCGGTGGCCTCGCCACGGGCACCGCTCGCCGTCAGTTCGCGGCGGGTGACGCGGTCGGCCTCGACCCGCAGGTCGACCCGGTCGAGCAGCGGTCCGGACAGCCGGGCCTGGTAGCGGCGGATCGCCGCGGGCGGGCAGTCGCAGTGGTCGTTCGTCTGCGAGAAGCGCCCGCAGGGACATGGGTTGGCGGCGAGCACCATCAGGAAGCGCGCCGGGAAGCGCACGACCCCGACACTGCGCGCGATGATCACGTGCCCGGCCTCCAGCGGCTGGCGCAGCGCGTCCAGGGCCTTTCCGCTGAATTCGGGTGTTTCGTCGAGGAAGAGCACACCCCGGTGCGAGAGGGACACCGCTCCCGGCCGGGCCGTCCCGGGGCCGCCGCCGACCAGTGCCTGCATCGTGGCCGAGTGGTGCGGGGCGCAGTAGGGGGCCGTGTCGATCAGGGGTTTGCCCGGTGGCAGCAGGCCCGCCACCGAGTGCACGGCCGTCACTTCGAGGGACGCCTGCCGGTCCAGTGGTGGCAGGATCGACGGCAGCCGCTCCGCGAGCATGGTCTTGCCGGCGCCGGGTGGCCCCTCCAGGAAGAGGTGGTGTGCGCCCGCCGCGGCCACCTCCACCGCCGTCCGCGCCGAGTGCTGGCCGACGACGTCCGCGAGGTCGTGGCCCTGGTCGTGCTGTGCCGCGCCGAAGCCGTGGATCCCGGTGGCCGCTCCGGTGCCGGGGACGCGCAGCCCCGCCAGCAGCGGGTCGGGCCGCTCCGGGTCCTCGGGCTGCTCCTCCGGCACCGGTTCGTCGGTGAGTACCGCGATCAGCTGGCGCAGGCTGCGGATGCCCAGCACGGACACGCCCGGCACCAGCGAGGCCTCGGCGGCGGCGCACTCCGGCACCACCACCTGCTCGTATCCCGCGTCGGCCGCGGCCAGCACCGCGGGCAGGATGCCGCGGACCGGCCGCACCCGGCCGTCCAGCCCGAGCTCGCCGATCATCACGAGGTCGGCGAGCACCCGTGGATCGATCCGTTCGGCGGCGCCGAGCACGGAACACGCGACGGCGAGGTCGAAGCCGCTGCCGGACTTCGGTACCGATGCCGGGCTGAGTCCCACGGTGAGTTTCTTCTGCGGCCATTCCCCGCCGGAGTTCACCACGGCCGCCCTGACCCGGTCCCGGCTCTCCGTCAGGCTCTTGTCCGGCAGTCCCACCAGCGTGAATGCCGCGACTCCCGGCTCCAGGTCGGCCTGGACCTCCACGACCACACCCTCGACGCCCACCAGGGTCACCGAGCAGGTTCGGGCGAATCCCATGTCAGGCCACCCCCCGGACGTGCTCGACCGCGGGTGCGCCGCGGGCCGGCAGCAGTACGCCGACCAGGTCGATGCGGACTCCGCCGGGCGGGGCTCCGCCGTGTTCCTGGAGCCAGCGCTCGGCGAGGCTCCGCAGCCGGGCCGCCTTGGCCGGCGTGACCGCCTCCATGGGGTGCTGGAAGGACCCTGTCCTGCGGGTCTTCACCTCACAGACGACCAGGGCGTCGCCGTCCCTGGCCACGATGTCGATCTCGCCGGTCCTGCCGCAGCGCCAGTTGCGCTCCAGGACCGTCATCCCCGCCTGTGTCAGCCGCCGTGCGGCCAGCGCCTCGCCGTACCTGCCGAGTGCGCTGCGTGCCCGTTGTGCGTTCATGTCGGCACCACCTCCGGCGCCCAACGTCACGCATCCCGCCCCATGAAGTGGATCTTGGTGCACAGGTCAGCGGTTGTGGACAACTCCATCACCCGTACGAGCGTCGCCCGCCACCACCCACCACCGCGCAAGCCCGGCCCACGGCTGCCCGGCCGGTCACCCGCCGGGGAGCTCCAGATCGCTCTTGTTGAGCTCCTCGATGTTCACGTCCTTGAACGTGAGCACCCGCACCTGCTTCACGAACCTGGCGGGCCGGTACATGTCCCACACCCAGGCGTCCGCCATCGACACCTCGAAGAACACCTCGCCCTGGACCGAGTGCACCTGCATCTCGTAATCGTTGGTCAGATAGAAGCGCCGCTCGGTCTCGATCACGTATTTGAACAGACCGACGACATCTCGGTACTCCCGGTAGAGCTTCAGCTCCATCTCGGTCTCGTACTTCTCGAGGTCCTCGGCGCTCATGGCATGTTCCCCTTCAGCCGTGCGATCCCCCCATTGTGCGCCTGCCGCGTGGATCACCGGACGATTTCGGTGTCCAGGGTCACGGGGCGGGCGGGGGGACCCTCGTCGAGCAGTGTCCGCAGCAGGCCGGCGAGTCTGGTCGGGTACACCGTCTCACGTGCCCCGGTGAGTTCCGGGCACGTCCACCAGCGCGCTCCGGCGACGCTGCGCCGCTCCAGCTCGGTCAGCGCCGTGGCGGCCGCGGTCACCGTCCGGGTGGTGCGGGCGAGGTAGTACCACTCGTCCTGGTCCCAGCGGCGCCCGGCGAAGGGAAAGGAGCACCTGCGCCGCCACAGCACCGGGCCCAGGTCGACATCCGTGATGCCTGTCTCCTCGGCGAGTTCGCGCAGCGCGGCCTGCTCGCGGGTCTCCTCGCCCTCGACACCGCCGCCGGGCGTGAACCACCAGTCGTCGGCGGGGTCGTCGGGTTCGTGGCCGTGCAGCAGAAGGATGCGGTCCTGCGGGTCGAGCAGCACGACCCGGGCGACTCTGCGCAGTCCGCCCTCGTGGAGACCTCCGGCCGCCGGCACCGGCTCAGCGGACACCGGCGCCTCCCCCGTTCGCCCGCGCCCGGGACGCCCCCGCCCGCTGGGCGAGGGGGCCGTAGGCGGCCCCGCCGAGGACGAGGACGGCCCCGCCGATCACCGCGGCGACGACGGTCCCGAACGGGCCGGGCGAGGAGAGCGCGCCGAGCTTCTCGAAGCCTGCGGGCGCCTGCAGAGAGCCATCCATGGGCCAGACGACGGCGTCGACCCGGGCCTGGACCGCGCCGCGGGAGACGGTGCCGCGGGCGGCGTCGGTGAGGTGGGCGGTGGAGTCCAGCGACGCGGAGCGCTCGTCACCGAGCAGGAACAGACGCCCCTTCGGCACGGTCACCTCGGGAAAGTCGGCGAACCCGGTCACCGTGTCCTCGGCGAGGTACGGTTCGTCGATCTCCTCGCCGTTGACCGTCAGCCTGCCGTCCCGGCAGCAGGAGACCTTGTCGCCGCCGACGGCGACCACCCGCTTCACCATGGGTGCGTTCGACCACGTCTCGTCCGTGAAGACGACGACGTCGCCACGGCGGACCTCGCCGCCGTCGATGCGCTCGGCCAGCACCCGGTCACCGGCTCCGATGGTCGGCGCCATGGAGGTGGTGGGCACGGTGTACGGCCGGTACACCACCGCTCCCCAGACGAATCCCCCGAGGAAGAGCACCAGGCCCAGGGCCACGGCCAGGTTGGACAGCGCCCGGCCGGTCCGGCCGGGCGCCCGGCCACTGCCCGGACCGCCTGTGCCGGGGACGGTGCGTGTCGTGCTCTGACCACTCATGGGCCGCACCCTACCCGGCAGTACCGGAAGCGGTCAGCCCTCTTGCCGGCCCGCTCCGTCGCCGTACCGCCGGCGCCGCCACAGCACCAGCGGCACCGCGCCCGCGAGCGCCAGACCCTGCGGCGCGACCGACAGGGCCCCGGCGGGCGACGCGGCGTCCAGGCCGGGCTGGTCGAAGGTGTCCGGGACGGGCAGGTTGGTCCAGCGGTTGACCGGCCAGGCGATGACGACGGCGCGGCCGACGACCTTGTCCACGGGGACGAAGCCGTCGTTGGAGTCGGCCTGGTTGTACCGCGAGTCCCGGGAGTTCTGACGGTGGTCGCCCATGACCCAGATGTGGGCCTCGGGGACCTTGACCTTGAACTGGCCGCCCTGGTCGTCCTGGCTGCACGGGGTGTTGCCGGGATACACGTACGACGACTCGTTCAGCGCCATGCCGTTGACCTTCAGCGGGCCGGTGCCCTTGCACTCGATCGTGTCACCGCCGACGCCGATGACCCGCTTGATCAGGTCCTTCTCCTCCGCGGAGGGCATCAGGCCGATCCAGCTGAGGACCTTCTGCAGCGGGTTCGGATCGGGCGTCGGCTCGCCCGCCAGCCAGTTGTCGGGGTCGTGGAAGACGACGACCTCGCCGCGCTCGGGCTCGGAGCCGAACCAGGGGGTGAGCTTGTCGACCAGGACCCGGTCACCCTGCTGGAGGGTGTTCTGCATCGAGTCCGAGGGAATGGAGAACGCCTGCAGCAGGAACGTCTTGATCAGCAGCGCCAGTACCAGCGCGATGCCGATCAGGATGGGCAGTTCCTTCCAGAAGGAGCGGGGCTGCTTCGCCCGCGGGGAGCCGTCGCCCGCATCTCCTCGGTCGGTCGGGGGTTGCTGCCCGTCCCCGGAGCCCTCGCCACCCGCCGAGGAGTGTCCCCCGGCGGTCACGGAGTCGTCCGCCGCCGGATAGGCCGCCTCCGCGGGACGCCCGCGGTGCTCCTCGCCCTCGCGTCCGGACCGTGCGCCAACCGCCGCATCCCCCACACCCAACTCCTCACTGTCCGCCGCCGCCCGCGCCATGCCCGGCGCAGGCCCACTACTCCCATAACGAGCGGGAGTTCCGCAGGGCTCGGGAGCTGGACCAACCCATGGGGATCGTCCGGGGCAACCCTATGCGACGGCGGCGCGGCGGCGGTCGAACCCGGCGCGGAGTCCGACACGGAGGCGTAGGTCGTGGGTTCCTCCAGAGTGCTCCAGCGACCGAACGGCCAGGCGATGACCACGGCCCGGCCCACCACCTCCTCCTCGGAGACGGTGCCGCCGTAGTCGGTGTCCTGGTGGTAGCGGGAGTCGGCGGAGTTCGACCGGTGGTCGCCCATCACCCACAGCCGCCCCTCGGGCACGGTGATGTCGAAGGGCGTCTTGGACGGGGCGTTGCCGGGGTAGAGGTAGTCCTCGTTCAGCGGCACGCCGTTGACCGTGACCCTGCCTTGTCTGTCGCAGCACTGGACCCGGTCGCCGCCCACGCCGACCACCCGCTTGATGAGGTCCTTGTCGTTCTCCGACGGCAGCAGTCCGATGAAGGTGAGCCCTTCCTTGATCTGCTTGATCCCGACCGGGTCCTCCTCCTTCGGGGTGGTCCGCTCGTCCAGGAGCCAGCCGCCGGGATCCTTGAAGACGACGACGTCGCCCCGCTGCGGCTCGGACCCGAACCACGGCGTGAGCTTGTCCACCAGGACCCGGTCGCCGATCTGGATCGTCTGCTCCATGGAGCCGGACGGGATGACGAAGGCCTGGACGAGGAACGTCTTCAGTACCAGTGCGATCAGGACCGCCACACCGATGAGGAGGGGGATCTCCTTCACGGCGCCCCGCCTGCGGCGCCGCTTGACCTTGCGCTGGAGCTTGCGGCGTTCGGCCCGGCTGCGTCCCGGAGACCCGGCGGTCGCGCGGCGGGAGCCGGTGGGCAGCAGGTTCTCCGCGGCGCTCTCCGGGACACCGCGGGGTTTGCCGCGGTTACCCATGGCCGCCCTCCGCCGGACGGGCCGCCTCCGGTGCGGGCACGCGATCGTAGGCGCCGGGCCGCTGCAGCCGGGTGGTCCGGCCGAAGGGCCAGACGATCCCGTCGGCGCGGCCGATCACCTTGTCCACGGGGACCATGCCGCCGCCGGGCGAGCCGAGGCGGTCGCGGGAGTCGCTCGAGTTGCCGCGGTGGTCGCCGAGGACGAAAAGCCGCCCGTCCGGCACGACGACGTCGAACGGAACCGTGGAAGGGCTGTCCCCGGGGAGCAGGAAGCGCGATTCGTCGACCGACCGGCCGTTCACCCGGACCCTCCCCTCCCCGTCACAGCAGACCACGTGGTCTCCGCCCACTCCGACGACCCGTTTGATGTAGTCGGCGTCACCGAAATACCCGGTGCCGTCGAACACGATCACGTCGCCCCGGTCGGGCCCGTCGCCGAACCCGTATGCCAACTCGTTTACGAGAACGCGGTCCCCGACCCTCAATCCGGGCTCCATCGATCCACTCGGGATCTCGAACGGCCGCGCGACGAACGTGTTGACGGCCAGCAGAAACAGCAGACAGAGCAACAGAGTCAGGGTAATGCGCCCGCCGGGGAGCCAGTGCGCGATGCGCGGCACCAACGCGGAGCGCGACCGCTCCTCCGGTCCCGGCGTTCCCGAGGTGCTCTCGGGTCCGGCCGTGGAGGAGGAGCGGTCGCGCTCCGTCGGCTGTGCTTCGGTGTCCATCGGGGCCACATGCTATCCGGCCCCGGTGTGACGCCGGTAAAGCGCTCAGTTCTCGCGCTTCTCCTTGATCTTCGCCGCCTTGCCGCGCAGCTCGCGCAGGTAGTACAGCTTGGCGCGGCGGACGTCACCGCGGGTGACGAGCTCGATCTTCTCCACGATCGGGGTGTGCACCGGGAAGGTGCGCTCCACGCCGACGGAGAAGGAGACCTTGCGGACCGTGAAGGTCTCGCGGACGCCGGCACCCTGGCGGCGGATCACCACGCCCTTGAACTGCTGCACACGGGAGCGGTTGCCCTCGATGACGCGCACGTGGACGTTGACGGTGTCGCCGGGACGGAAGGCCGGGACGTCGCCGCGCAGCGACGCGGAGTCGACGGTGTCGAGCAGGTGAGACATTTCGTCTGCTTTCTTCGCTGATGCCGCAGGTCATCAACGGCAACTGGAGTTCCGGATCAGAAGGGTGCGGTACGGGCGGGCGTCGTGTCCCCCTGCGGCAGGGGCGCACGCCGGTCGACGCACAACAGCGGCCTATTGTTCCACGCCGTCGGTCCTGCGCCAAAATCGGCCGTACGGTTCTCCCGCCGGGTCCGGTGCCCAGCCCAGGATGGACAGCATCTCGCGGTCCTTCTTGTCGAAGGCCCCGGGAGCGCAGCGTTCGATGAGGTCGGGCCGGTGGGCCGTGGTACGGCGCAGCGCCTCGTCGCGCCGCCAGCGGGCGATCTTCCCGTGGTGGCCGCTGAGCAGCACGTCCGGGATCTCCCGGTCGCGCCACCGCGGCGGCTTGGTGTAGACGGGGCCCTCCAGCAGGCCGGCCATGGCACCGGGTGCGAAGGAGTCGTCGCGGTGCGATTCGGCGTTGCCGAGGACGCCGGGGAGCAGTCTGGCCACGGCCTCGGTGACGACGAGGACGGCCGCCTCGCCGCCGGCCAGGACGTAGTCGCCGATGGAGACCTCGTACACCGGCATCCGGGTCGCGTACTCGTCGACGACGCGGCGGTCGATGCCCTCGTAGCGGGCCGGGGTGAAGATCAGCCAGGGGCGCTCGGAGAGCCGCACCGCCAGTTCCTGGGTGAAGGGGCGGCCGCTGGGGGTGGGGACGACGAGGGCCGGCTCGCCGGAACCGGTCTCGTATCCGTCCGCCAGGACCGAGTCCAGGGCGTCTCCCCACGGCTCCGTCTTCATGACCATGCCGGGACCGCCGCCGTAAGGGGTGTCGTCGACGGTGTTGTGCCGGTCGTGGGTCCAGGAGCGCAGGTCGTGCACGCGCACGTCCAGTTGCCCGCGCGCGCGGGCCTTGCCGACGAGGGAGACGTTCAGCGGTTCCAGGTACTCGGGGAAGATCGTGACGACGTCGAGCCGCATCTACGCCTCTCCCCCGGCGGCGTCCCGCGTGGAGGCGCTGTCCGCCTCATCGACCTCGTCGATCAGGCCGGGCGGCGGGTCGATGACCGCGCGCTGCTCCTCGAGGTCGATCTCGGTGACGATCTCCTCGACGAAGGGCACGTACACCTCGGTGCCGTCGGGGCGTTCGACCACGAAGAGGTCCTGGGTGGGCAGGTGCGAGATCTCGGTGATCCGGCCGACCTCCTCACCGTCCTTGGTGACGACGTCGAGGTCGATCAGCTGGTGGTCGTAGTACTCGTCCTCGTCCTCGGGCCGTTCGTCCGGGTCGACGTCGGCGATGAGGAGGGTGTTGCGCAGCGCCTCGGCGCCGGTGCGGTCGTGGACGCCCGCGAAGCGCAACAGGAGGCGGCCGCTGTGCACCCGGCCGGTCTCGATGGTGAGCGGACCGGCCGAGGCGGGGTCGGTGGCCAGGACGGCACCGGGCCCGAGCCTCAGCTCCGGTTCGTCGGTGCGGACCTCGACGGTGACCTCGCCCTTGATGCCATGGGCGCGGCCGATGCGAGCGACTACCAGCTGCACTGTGCTTGATCTCCTGTCGGACTGCGGCGAACCCCTCGGGGCCCGGAACGACCACGGGCCGGGGACGGCCCAGTGGCCCTCCCCGGCCCGAGCCGGTGCTGCGTTTGGCGTCAGCGGACGTGGTCCACGTCGACGAGGTCGACACGGACACCGCGGCCGCCGATGGCGCCCACGACGGTACGCAGAGCGCGCGCGGTGCGGCCGTTGCGGCCGATCACCTTGCCGAGGTCGTCCGGGTGGACCCGGACCTCGAGCACGCGCCCGCGGCGCAGGTCACGCGAGGCGACCTGCACATCGTCAGGATGGTCGACGATGCCCTTCACGAGGTGCTCGAGAGCCTCCTCGAGCATGCTCAGGCCTCGGTCGACGCGGACTCGGCGGGAGCCTCGTCCTTCTTCTCAGCCTTCTTCTTCTGGGTGATCGCCTCACCCTTGCCCTCGTCGTCGCCACCGAACGCCTCGAACGACGGACGGGCAGGCTTCTCGGCCCGCTCGAGCAGCGGAGCCGGGGCGGGCTCGCCCTTGAACTTCTGCCAGTCGCCGGTCTTCTTCAGGATGGCGAGCACGGGCTCGGTCGGCTGGGCGCCGACACGGAGCCAGTACGCCACGCGCTCGGCGTCGACCTCCATCACCGACGGGTTGTACGTCGGGTGGTACTTGCCAATCTCCTCGATGGCCCGGCCGTCACGGCGGGTACGGGAGTCGGCGACGACGATGCGGTAGTGAGGCGAACGGATCTTGCCCAGACGCTTCAGCTTGATCTTGACTGCCACGGGAGTGGGTTCTCCTGGATTTGACGTGGGTGGGCACGGCGGAGATGCCGCGTGGGGTTGCGGTACCCGAGTGCCCGACGGACGCGTCAGCCGGAGGAGAGAGGGGTCCTGTGCGACTGTCGAGTACAGCTAGCCATTGTGCCACACCCTGCGGGGCACGCTTGCCGTGGGGGTGTGGCAGGTGGGTACGACCGAGCGGCACCCGGCGTCCCGGTGGGCGTACGGCGGATGCGCTGCCCGGCGCTCAAGAGGTGCCGCTGCGCCCACCCGTGCCGCCCCAGCGGCACGGGTGGGCGCAGTCGGGCGGCACGCTGCCGCTGGGGCGGTACGGGATGACGCCGAGGTCCCGGCACCCACGAGGTGCCGGGGGTCAGCTTGCCGCCACCACTTCCGGGATCTGGAACGGCTTGCCGCAGCCGCCGCAGACGATCGGGGCCTGGGCCAGGACGGAGGGGACGACGCGGACGTTGCGGCCGCAGTCGCAGACGGCCTTGACGCGCACCCCGCCCCCGGAGGAGCCGTGCCGCGCCGCCGGCCCGCGGAAGCTCCGGGCGGTGTCGCCCGCGGTCGCCGCGGTGTGGGCCTTCAGGGCGCGATGGAGGCGTTCGGTGGTCGGACGGTAGCGGCGCTTCGCCTCGGGGGTGAGCGTGACCAGCGAGAATCCGCTGCTGGGATGCGGCTCCTCGGGGTGGTCCAGGCCCAGCTCCTCGGCGATCGCGAGGAATCTGCGGTTGTGGTAGCGGCCGGCTCGGGATGTGTCGCGTACGCCGCGCGCGGCGGCGACGCCGTGGACTGCTTCGTGCAGCAGTCGCTCGAAGGAGAGCTCGTGACCGCACGCGGACGACGACTCCCCGATCAGGGACTCGGGCGCGGCAAGATCGGGCAGCTCGGGGTGGTACCGCTGAATGTCGGCCCACGCCTGTGCCAGCTCTGCGGCGAGAACAGGTGGTGTCTGTGTCGTGCTCACGTAATGACAACGAGCGCGGGTGCCTCTGTGTTCCGATTCCGGGGCATCCCAAATAATTTGCACGTACCCGTCAGTTGCCACTGATGCGTCCTGACGAGGGCGGGTGTGCTGATCTGCGGAGAAGTCTCGCAGCTCATCTCAAGATGGTGCGTAGGCTGACGTACGCCCATCCGCCGCGCGTGAGGTCCCCGGATGCGCAAGGGGCGTTTCGGCCGCTCTTCGGGCAACCGGGCGTCGGGGCGACCGGCTCACCGGAACCGCCACGATCGCGACGCTACTCCCTCCCCCCGGCACACCGCGCACCGCCCCGCCCCCGTCGGCCCGGGCCGGAACCGGCGCACGGACGCATCCGCCGTGGCGGACCGCACGCCCACGGATTACCGGAACGTGAATTCTTGCCACTGACATGAGCGAGTACCAAGCCACCGCCGCATTCCACTGGACGACACGTCGGGGGCGGAGTTTCCTGGCATACGGGGGGTGTGCGGGCGCACTGCACGGGGGCCAGGGAATCGGGCACCGCGGCAACTCTCGGCTGATTGGGGCGCTTACCTATGACACCTACGCTCGTGCGGCAGCACCCGCCTCGCCCGGGGGCCGCCCCCCGTGTCGACCCGCGTGCACGCGCGCGTGACTGGTCCGAGATCCAGGAGCGGATGCTCGTACCGCTCTACGAGGCCGTCTACGAGCGACTGGACGTGGGTCCGGCCACACGGCTTCTCGGCCTCGGCTGCGGCTCCGGCCTGGCCCTGCTCATGGCGGCCGCGCGGGGAGCCGCGGTCACCGGTGTCGACACCGCCGACGACCGGCTGGCCCTCGCACGCGAACGGCTGCTGCCCGGTGAACGGGACGCACCCGCCCGGATCGTGCACGGCTCACCGGTGGACACGGCGCGCGCGGACCCGCCCGCGTACACCGTCGTGACCGCCTTCGAGCCGATCGGCTGCCTCGCGGGGGACGCGGAGGGGCTGGTCGGGCTGCTCACCGAGGCGGTACCGCTCGCCGGGCGCGGAGCGGCCGTGGTGCTGGCCGGCTGG
>NZ_NEUB01000326.1 GCF_002910825.1 Streptomyces sp. SM1
CCGAGCTGACCGGCGCCGAGGCCTCGACCGTGCACCGTCTGCTGGAGCTCCGCGCATGCGTTCGAAGCAGTCGACGGCGGTCTCCACGACGGGCGCGGAGCCGGTGGCCACGGCGCGCTCGATCAGCGCGAGAGCATCGGGATCGTCGCTGTCGGCGAGGTAGCGCAGGGCGGTGCACCGGGCTCCCTCGGTGCCGTCCTCGGCGGCCCGGACGATCTCGGGCCGGTCCTCGGGGCCCGCCACCGCGGACAGACAGCGGGCGGCCGGGACGTGGAGCGCGGCTCCGCGTTCGATCCCCTGCTGGGCCCAGGCGAACACCGCCTGCACACTCCAGCCGGGGCGCGGTCCGGTGGGACTCATCTGCCGCTGCCAGCGGTCGAAGGAGCCGGTCTCCTGGGCGCGGCGCACGCGTGCGGCGATGGACTGCCGGGGGTCGTCGGCCCAGAGCCGCCAGGGCCGTGGTTCGAAGGCGTCGCGGACGGTGACGGCCAGTTCGGCCTCGCCCTCGGCGTCGGTGGCGAACCGCGCGAGGACCGGTGCGGCCAGGGCCCGCAGGCCCGCGTCGTCGTCGCGGAGGGCGAGTTCGTCCAGGGCCCAGGCCCAGTTGGTGCCGTGGGCCGCGTACCGGCGGAGCAGTTGGAGGGCGTCCAGCCTGCCGTAGGAGGCGAGGTGCCCGAGGACGGCGAGGGCGAGTCCGGTGCGTGACTCGTCGGTGTCGAGGATGTCCTCGGAGTCGAAGAGGTGGGCCTCGACCTCGTCCAGCTCGCCGTGCAGGTCGAGGTAGAGGCGGGCGTAGTAGAGGGAGCGGTTCTCCACCTGCCAGTCGTGGCGCGGGTCGCGCAGCACGCAGTGGTTCAGCGCCGTGAGCGCCTCGGATCGCGGGGCGGTGAGCGCGTGCAGTGTGCCGTCGCCGCGGCCCCGCTGGAGCAGGCCGAGCAGCGTACCGCTGGGCGCTATGACCGGATCGAACATGGGAAACAGCCTCACATCAAGCGTCGGCGCAACCGGGGACCTGGATTACCTGGCCGCGTGACAACACGTCGGGGCGCCCGCCGTTTCCTGCTTGCTGTAGACCATCTCTCTCTGCCTCTCGTCGGTGGCCCATGCGGGCCGCATCACGGCCCGCGCGGTGCGGCAACACCTGCCCAGCCATCGCGTCCGTGAATCACGTCGTCATGATGACCCGGCGGTCACATCTACCGCGACCGAAATTTCGGCGGCCCTGTACCGCCTCCCCCGTTTTCCGTGTCGTCGCTGGTCGGAGCGCGTTCGTCAGCGCTCGCCGAACAGCTCGAGCACTTCCGTCCGGCCGAACATCCGGGCCGTGTCGACGGCCGAGGGGGTGCCGGCCGAGGGGTCGGCGCCGACCTTCAGCAGGGCCTCGATCACTCCGGTCTCGCCCTTGAAGACCGCCCCCGCGAGTGGCGTCTGGCCCCGGTCGTTGACGCGGTCGGCGTCGGCGCCGCGCTCCAGCAGCGCGCGCACCGCCTCGGCGTGGCCGTGGTAGGCGGCGAGCATCACGAGCGAGTCGCCCCGGTCGTTGGTGAGTTCGGCCGGGACGCCCGCGTCGACGTAGGCCACGAGCTCCTCGGTCCGGCCGCGCCGGGCCAGATCGAAGATCCTGGTCGCCAGCTCCACGACCTCGGGGTCGGGGGCTTCAGTCATCGCCGGACCACCTCTCACTGCACACATCACGCGTCGGGGACAGGACGTACGTCTGCGAGCGGTGCAGAGCCGTACGGGTGAATCGCCAGCGTACTGGCTCGCGGGGCACATGACCCGATGCCCCCGAGGTAATGATCACGGCAGACCCGCCCGAGGGTAATCAGCGAGAATCGACCCAGTTGCACCTTTTATCGTGTAGATACATTCTGTGATCCTGGAAGCACTCATGGTGACTGTCCCCCGCGAACCAGGAGAACTCACATGATCGTCTCGATCTCGTGCGTGGTGCTGCTCGGCGTCGTCGTCTTCATCTTCTTCCGCAAGGACGGACTGAAGGCGTCACACGCCCTGGTGGCGATGCTGTTCGGTTTCTATCTGGCCAGCACGGCCATCGCGCCCAGCATCAAGGCGGGCGGTGAGAGCCTGGCCGGCCTCCTGGGCGGGTTCAAGTTCTGACCCGCCCCGACCACACCCCACCCGCCCGTACGCACCCTCTGGAGACAGCAGTGGCCCGGCGCCCTCTCCCCCGCATCCTGAGCAACGGCGGCGCGCAGCTCGCCCGGAGCCGGGAGCTGGCCAGGACGGCGGCCGACAGCGCCACGGATGTCCTCCACCCGCTGATCACCATCACGCGCGGTCTGCGCCGGCTGGCCTCGGCCGGACGGCGCAGGTGGGCCGGCACCCCCAAGGACAGGCGGGGCGCGCTGCTCTTCCTGATGGCGTCGGTCGTGCTGGTCGTGGCGCTCGCGCCGTACGGTCCGCTGCTCGCCGTCATCACCCTGATGGCGGCGGCCGCCTGGCAGGGCCGGGAGCGGACCCCGTCCGTGCCCGACGGACCGGACGCCTCGCAGTCCCAGCGTCTGAAGTCGCTCTACGAAGCCCTCGTGCCGTACTTCTCCACCGCCGAGGACCCCGAACCGCTCTACAGCCACGGCGGCGACTGGGCGAAGGCCTTCTCCGAGTACGAGTTCGACGGCACCGGCCGCCTCACGCACCTGGTGATCGGCTACCCCGCCTACTTCGCCGACGGCGAGCCGGAGTCCCGGGCGCGGATCGAGCATCTGCTCGGCGCCAAGTCGGGGCGCGGCCGCGAGTACCACTTCGCCTGGGACGAGGAGGGCAACCAGCTCACAGTGCGCGTCCTCGCACCCCTGCCCACGGACATCGCCGCCCAGCCCTTCGTCACGGCCCCCGGCGAGACGGTCCTCGGCTTCACCGACCCCATCCGGGTGCAGCGGACGCTGCCGCTGACCCACGGCACGGAGCAGCGCGACGTTCCCCCGGTCGTGTGGCGCACCGGCATCCGCTCCACCGAGCCCCATCTGCTCGCCGTCGGCCAGCCCGGCAGCGGCACCTCGACCCTGCTGCGCTCCATCGCCCTGCAGGCGCTCCACCACGGTGACGTGGTGATCGTCGACGGCGGCGGGACCGGCGAGTACGCCTGCCTCACCGGCCGGGACGGTGTGCTCGCCGTCGAGTGCGGGCTGACGGGCGCGCTGACCAGCCTGGAACGGGCCGCGCACGAGACGGAGCGCCGCCTGATCGCCGCCAACCGTGCCCACCAGGCCGGTGATCCGCCACCGGAGGACACCAGGCGTCCGCTGTGGCTGGTGCTCGACCGGCCGAGCGCCTTCACCCACCTGGCCGCCGCGGACGGCCGCACGGATCCGCAGTCCCTGCTCCAGGTTCCGCTGCGGCACGGCCGCCCGGCGAACGTCACCGTGGTCGTCGCCGAGCAGTTCGACACCCTCGAGGCCCTCCTCGAGCCGGTACGCCGGCACACCCGCGCGCGTGTCGTCCTCGGCCCCGCGACGGCGGAGCAGCTGGCGGCCGTCCTGGGGGCGCCGCCGCACACCACACCGGTCGACCAGGTTCCACCGGGACGCGGCTACGCCCGCCTGGGCTCCGGACCGGTGCACCGGCTCCAGGTCCCGGCGACCCCGGACCCGTACGACGACGCGACCAGCGACGCCCACCGGCAGGCGGTCCTCGACCTGCTGCCGCCGAGGACGACACCGGTGGACGAGGAACCGGAGGGGCTCGCCCCGGACCGCGCGCGGCCGGTCTTCGTGCACCTGGACAAGATCACGACGGAGAAGGTGTCCGCAGGCGCCGTCACCGGCGAGGCGGAGGCGCCCGCGCAGGCACCGGCCGCCGACGCGGTCGCCGCGAAGCCCTCGCCCGGGAAGACGGTGCCCGCCGAGGCGGCGGTCGCGGAGTCCCCCTGAGCCGGGCGGATTCCGGACGGCTCCACCGCGCGGAGCCGGGGCGCTTCTCCGCGCGGCTCGTCCGTGCTACGCCACGAACGTGCGTGGGGCGTCCGTGCCGGTCGTGCCGCCGGACTCGACGATGCGGGCCGCCGCGGCCAGGCGTACCGCCGCTTCCTCGGCCACTGCGCCGCCCACCGTGAACGGCAGCCGTACATAGCCTTCGAACGCCCCGTCGACACCGAACCGCGGCCCGGACGGCACCCGCACGCCGACCCGCTCCCCCGCCTCCGCGAGCCTCGAACCGGAGAGACCGCCGGTGCGCACCCACAGCGTGAGCCCGCCCCGCGGCACCTCGAACTCCCAGTCGGGCAGCTCCCGGCGTACCGCGCCCACCAGCTCGTCCCGGTTCTGCCGGGCCTGGGCGCGCCGTATCTCCACCGCCCGCTCCCAGCCGTCCGTGCCGAACAGCCAGTTCACGGCGAGCTGTTCCAGTACGGGCGTACCCATATCGGCGTACGCGCGTGCGGCGACGAGGCTGCGGATCACGTCGGGGGCCGCGCGGACCCAGCCGATACGCATTCCGGCCCAGAAGGCCTTGCTCGCCGAGCCGACCGTGATCACCGTGGACCCGGCCGGGTCGAACGCGCACACCGCGCGCGGCATCTCCACGTCCGCGTCGAGCCACAGCTCGCTCATCGTCTCGTCCGCGACCAGCACCGTCCCCGCCGAGCGCGCCGCGTCCACCAGCCGGCGCCGCTGGTCGTCGTCGGCGAGAGCGCCGGTCGGGTTGTGGAAGTCGGCGACGACATACGCGATCCGGGGCGCGGCCTCGCGCAGCACCTGGCGCCAGCGGTCCATGTCCCAGCCGGTCAGTCCCTCGGCCATGGCGACCGGGACGAGCCGGGCGCCGGCCTCCCGCATCAGCTGGAGGATGTTGGCGTAGGACGGCGACTCGACGGCGATCCGTTCGCCGCGTCCGCCGAAGAGGTGGCAGATGGCGTCGATGGCGCCCATCGCGCCGGTCGTCACCATGATCTGCTCGGGCATGGTGGGAATGCCCCGCGCGGTGTAACGGTCCGCGATCATCGACCGCAGGGCGGGCAGCCCGGCGGGATAGTCCCCGTGGGTGTGCGCGTACGGCGGAAGCTCCTCGAGCGCGCCCCGGACGGCACGGGTGAGCCATGGTTCCGGCGCGGGCAGCGCGGCACAGCCGAGGTCGATCATCGAGCCGAGGGCCTCGGGCGGCAGCGGTTCCAGTCCCCGCGCGGGGACCGGGTTGCCGGCCGGGACCGCGGTCCAGCTTCCGGCGCCGCGCCGTGACTCCAGGAAGCCCTCCGCGCGCAGCGCCTCGTAGGCGGCGGCGACGGTGGTGCGGCTGACGGACAGGGCGAGCGCCAGTTCCCGCTCCGCGGGCAGCCGCGCGGCGACCGGTACGCGTCCTTCCAGCACCAGCAGACGGACACCGTCGGCGAGCGCGCGGTAGACGGGTGGACGACGGCTCCCGGGTCCGGCGGGGCGGTCCTGCTGGGAGGCGAGCAGCCGGGCGAGTTGCGCCGCCCCCACCGCCGATGTCCACTGCGCCATGAGAATCAGTCCACCTTCCCAGGATTGGCCATGGATGACGTGACCAGTCAGACCACAGGGTGTCATGCATCGGTCCACTTCCACCACAGGGGGCACGTCTTGGCCAGGTACTCGTCCCGGCACGGGCATCTCGCACGTCGGCTGTTCCAGCTGTACGCCGGACTGGCGTTGTACGGGGCGAGCTCGGCGCTGCTGGTGCGGTCGGGACTCGGTCTCGAGCCGTGGAACGTGCTGCACCAGGGCCTGTCCGAGCGGACGGGGCTGTCGATGGGCGTGGTGCTGACCATCGTGGGCGCGGCGGTGCTGCTGCTGTGGATCCCGCTGCGGCAGCGGCCCGGCCTCGGCACGATCTCCAACGTGCTGGTGATCGGCGCGGCGATGGACGCGACCCTGGCGGTGGTGCCGGACGCGCACGCCATGGCCGTACGCGTGCCGCTGATGACGGCGGGCATCGTGCTGAACGGGGCGGCGACCGGGCTGTACATCGCGGCGCGCTTCGGGCCGGGGCCGCGCGACGGGCTGATGACGGGACTCCACCAGCACACGGGGGTGTCGGTCCGTCTGGTCCGCACGGCCATCGAGATCACGGTCGTGGTCACCGGCTTCCTCCTCGGCGGCACCGTCGGCGTCGGCACCCTGCTGTACGCGGTGACGATCGGCCCGTCGGCCCAGGCGTTCCTGCGGTTCTTCGCCGTCCCCTCGGCATCCGACGGCGGCCAGGTCGTTGCCACAGGTCAACCGCGGCGCGCGATACTGCGTCCGTGAACCCGCGGATACGCCACCCCTACCTCGACCATCCCGGCCCGATCGCCTTCGCCCACCGGGGCGGGGCGGCGGACGGCCTGGAGAACACCGTGCGGCAGTTCCGGTGTGCCGTCGAGGCGGGCTACCGGTACATCGAGACCGACGTCCACGCCACGCGCGACGGCCGGCTCGTCGCCTTCCACGACGCCACCCTCGACCGGGTCACGGACGGCGCGGGCCGGATCGCCGATCTGCCCTGGCACGACGTGGAGCACGCGCGAGTGGCGGGCGCGGAGCCGGTTCCCCTGTTCGAGGAACTCCTGGAGACCTTCCCCGAGGTGCGCTGGAACATCGACGTGAAGGCCGAACCCGCCCTGCTGCCGCTGCTGGACCTGATCGAGCGCACCGGCGCCTGGGAGCGGATCTGCCTCGGCTCGTTCTCCGAGGCCCGCGTGGTGCGCGCGCAGCGGCTCGCCGGCCCCCGGCTGGCCACCTCGTACGGCACCCGCGGGGTACTGAACCTGCGGCTGCGGTCCTGGGGGCTGCCGGCCGCGGTGCGCCGGTCGGCCGTCGCCGCGCAGGTCCCCGAGGAGCAGTCGGGCGTCCAGGTGGTGGACCACCGTTTCGTGCGGGCCGCCCACGCGCGCGGGCTGCAGGTGCACGTGTGGACCGTCAACGAACCCGAGCGGATGCACCGGCTCCTGGACCTCGGGGTCGATGGCATCATGACCGATCACATCGGCACACTGCGCAAGGTCATGGAGGACCGCGGCATCTGGGTCTGAGACCACCGCGCCCCATCGCCTCCGCGCGTTCACGGGGAAGCGAGGGCACGGGTGGACACCGACACCGTGCGGTCACCGGCGGGGGACGAGGCCGAGGGCCGGCGGCGTGAGCAGCGCGGCTGGTACTTCTACGACTGGGCCTGCTCCGTGTACTCCACGAGCGTGGTCACCGTGTTCCTCGGCCCCTATCTGACCTCGGTCGCGGAGGCGGCGGCGGACGCGGACGGTTTCGTCCACCCGCTGGGCATACCCGTGCGCGCGGGATCCTTCTTCGCGTACTCCATCTCCCTCTCGGTGATCGTGGCCGTGCTGGTGATGCCGCTGGTGGGCGCCGCCGCGGACCGCACGGGCCGCAAGAAGCCCCTGCTCGCGGGCGCCGCGTACACCGGGGCCGCGGCGACGACGGGCATGTTCTTCCTGGACGGCGACCGTTACCTCCTCGGCGGACTGCTGCTGGTCGTCGCGAACGCGGCGCAGGCCGTGGCGATGATGCTCTACAACTCCTATCTGCCGCAGATCGCCCCGCCCGAGGAGCGCGACGCGGTCTCCTCGCGCGGATGGGCCTTCGGATACGCGGCCGGGGCCCTGGTCCTCGTCCTGAACCTCGTCCTCTACACCGGACACGAGCGTTTCGGACTCTCCGAGGGCATGGCGGTACGCATCTGTCTCGCGTCGGCCGGTCTGTGGTGGGGCGCCTTCGCACTGGTACCGCTGCGCCGGCTGCGCGACCGCCGCGCCCCCGCGCGGGAGCCGGGCAAGGCGGGAGAGGCGGCCGCCCTCTCGGGCTTCAGACAGCTCGCGGCGACCATCCGCGACATGCGCCGGCATCCGCTGACGCTCGCCTTCCTGCTGGCCTACCTCGTCTACAACGACGGCATCCAGACGGTGATCACCCAGGCCTCGGTGTACGGCTCGAAGGAACTGGGGCTCGGTCAGTCGACCCTCATCGTGGCCGTGCTGCTGGTCCAGGTGCTGGCCGTGGCGGGCGCGCTGGCGATGGGCCGGCTGGCCCGGCGGTACGGGGCGAAGCGCACGATCCTCGGGTCCCTGGTCGCCTGGACCCTGACCCTGGCCGCCGGGTACTTCCTGCCCGCCGGGGCGCCGATGTGGTTCTTCGTGCTGGCCTCCGGTATCGGCCTGGTCCTCGGCGGCAGCCAGGCGCTGTCCCGCTCACTCTTCTCGCACCTGGTCCCGCCCGGCAAGGAGGCCGAGTACTTCTCCGCGTACGAGGTCAGCGACCGCGGGATGAGCTGGCTCGGGCCCCTGCTGTTCGGGCTCACCTACCAGCTCACCGGCAGTTACCGGGACGCGATCATCTCCCTGGTGGGCTTCTTCGTCCTGGGATTCGCGCTGCTCGCGCGGGTGCCGGTGCGGCGGGCGATCGCCGACGCGGGGAATCCGGTACCCGAGCGGATTTAGCACTCAGCGCGAAAGGGCTGTAGTGTACGCGTTTGGCCTGCCAGGCGTACCGTTACTGCGCGTCAAAGATGCCGAAACGCTGTGTCATATCTGCTAGCAGAGGTGACAAACCGGGCGTCGGTGGGTACTGCAAGGGTTGACAAGGCTGCGGCTACGACGGCGACGCAGAGCCCGGAACGGGAATCTTTACCGCCGACCGGACGTTGACCGGATGACGACGACAGCGACACCTGTCCTGTGGGCGACAAGCCCGGGAGGCACGATTCATGAGTGAGCGAGCTCTTCGCGGCACGCGCCTCGTGGTGACCAGCTACGAGACGGACCGCGGCATCGACCTGGCCCCGCGCCAGGCCGTGGAGTACGCATGCGAGAAGGGGCACCGCTTCGAGATGCCCTTCTCGGTCGAGGCGGAGATCCCGCCGGAGTGGGAGTGCAAGGTCTGCGGTGCCCAGGCACTCCTGGTGGACGGCGACGGCCCGGAGGAGAAGAAGGCCAAGCCCGCGCGTACGCATTGGGACATGCTGATGGAGCGGCGCACCCGAGAGGAACTCGAAGAGGTCCTCGAGGAGCGTCTCGCCGTTCTGCGTTCCGGTGCGATGAACATCGCGGTTCACCCCCGGGACAGCCGAAAGTCGGCTTGATCCCGGCGGGGAACGGGGCAAGAGCACCAACGCACAGCGAGACAGGACCGGGGACGCCGAACTTGTTCGGCGTCCCCGGTCCTGTCTCGTGTTCCCTCCCGGCCGGTCCCGGAGATCTCAGCGCGGCAGCGGCGGGGGCGGGCCCTGCGGGGTGTCCCCCGGCGCGCGTCCGGGCTCCTCGTCCCGGATGACCTCGCCCTGGACGACCTTGCCGTCGGGCCGGTGCATACGGGCCTGCTGGAAGGCGTCCCCCAGGGAGCCGTGCGCCGCCGCCTCACGGAGCTTGCGCTCGAGGGTGCGCTCCGCGTAACGGCTCACCGCCTTCTGGACCGGGGGCACCAGCAGGGGCAGCCCCAGCACGTCCGAGACGAGACCGGGGATGATCAGCAGCAGGCCGCCCAGCATCATCAGGCCGTTGCCCTCGCTGTTCGGCCGGGACTCGGGCGCCGCGACGCCGCTCTGCTGCTGTTGCAGCGTCTCGGTGAGGTTCTTGAACGCCCGTCGCCCGGCCCGCTTGATCACGATCGAGCCGAGGACCATACCGGCCACCAGGATCAGGAAGACCACCAGGCCGTTCGACGCCCCGGCGACCATGGTGAGCAGCCAGATCTCCAGAACCAGCCAGGCGGCCACGGCCAGGGGCAGAACGACACGCAGCCGGGAGCGCCGGGGCCGGACGGGGTAGGGGGTCTGAGCACCAGTCGTCATACCCCCAGTGTGCCTGGGCGCGGCTCAGTGCGGGATAAGCGGGGGCGGAGGCCCGGTCGGCCGGTCGCGCCCCTACGACTCGGGCTGCTTGGCGTCCGGCCCGGTCCCGCCGGCCTCCGGCCGGGACTGCTCGGCCGCCGGCTCGACCCGCGTCGCCACCAGCTCCGCGTGCCCGGCCTCGGGCCTGGACCGCCCTGCGTCCGGCAGGGGCCGCTCGGCGTCCCGCTCGGGCTGCGTGGCGTCCGCCTCGGGCTGCGTGGCGTCCGGCAGGGGCTGATGGGTGCCGCCGCGACCCAGGACCTTGCCCACGCGCTCCCCCACACCCCACGCGGTGACCCGCCAGAGCGCTTCGACGAGGATGTCGCGGCTCATCTTGGAGTCACCGAGTTCGCGCTCGACGAAGGTGATGGGCACCTCGACGACGTGATACCCGGCCTTGACCGCGCGGCGGGCCAGGTCCACCTGGAAGCAGTAGCCCTGGGAGGCCACGTCCTGGAGGCCCAGGCCCTTCAGGGTCTCGGAGCGGAAGGCGCGGAACCCGCCGGTGATGTCGCGCAACGGCAGATCGAGCGCCACGCGCGAGTAGAGGCTGCCCCCGCGCGAGATGAACTCGCGGGACTTCGGCCAGTTCACCACCCGGCCGCCCGGCACCCAGCGCGAACCGAGCACCAGGTCGGCGCCCTTGAGGGCGGTCAGCAGACGGGGCAGTTCCTCCGGCTGGTGGGAGCCGTCGGCGTCCATCTCGACCAGTACGCCGTAGCCGTGCTCCACGCCCCAGCGGAAGCCCGCGAGATAGGCCGCGCCCAGGCCCTCCTTGCCCTTGCGGTGCAGCACCTGGACGTGGTCGTCCTCGGCGGCCAGTTCGTCGGCGAGCTTGCCGGTGCCGTCGGGGCTGTTGTCGTCGGCCACGAGCACGTGCGCGTCGGGGACGGCCTGGCGAACCCGGCCGACGATCGCCTTGATGTTCTCCGCCTCGTTGTAGGTCGGGATGATCACCAGGGCCGTACCGAGCGGGCCGAAGTTCCGCCCCTGGGATCCCGCCGCGAGGGTCCCGTCGCCGTCGTTCACTGCTGCCCCTTCATGTCCTGTGCGCAGGGTCCCACCATAGTCGTCGGGGCCTGCGCAGACGTGACAGGACGTTCGTACGGTGGTGTCGTTTACCGAAGATCGGGGAGCAATATCCTCTTCGGCCGCGCCGCGTACGGGGACGAGCGGGAAAGAACGGGAAGCGACGGGCCAGGACGGGCAGGACCGGACGATACGGCGGATGGGGGCCCGGCGCCCTTCGGGCCGGCCTGGGATCCGCCGGCTGCGGATCGACCTGAAGCCGTTGTCTACTGAGCGCCCGGGCCCCACCCGGGGTCACACCTCCCCGACCGGCTGGAACCTTCCCCCGGTACTGCGCCGGCGCTGAGCCTGGCTCCCAGTGGCGGTGCCCCGGTGCGGCACACCGTCCCTGACCCAGCGACGCTGACACGAGTGGCGGGAAGTTCTCCGGGCGGGCGTCCGGTGGTGGACCCGGCCGAACCTACCGGCCCTCCGCCGCCGCCTGTCAACAGTCGTTTGACCTGCGTAATGTGGTTCACATGCCTGGTCAGCGGCGAGGATGCGCAGGTCGCGAGACGGGGGCGCGGTGCGTGATCGTCACCGCGGCCCCGTCGTAGATCACTCGCCCGGCCGTACGAAGACCGTGCGCCCGCCGACCACGGTGCGCAGACAGACGGGCAGGTCACGGCCCGGAGTGAGGTCGGGCAGGCCGGGGGTGCCGGAGCGGGGGTCGGTGGACCAGCGCGCCACCCGGTCGTCGGGTGCCTGGACGACGAGTTCGCCGGTGTGCCAGAGCGCGTAGTCGGCCGGCGCGCCGGGTACCAGGACGCCCGCGTCGTCGCGTCCGACGGCCCGCCAGCCGCCGCGCGTGTGCGCGGTGAACGCCGCGCGGACGGAGACGCGGTGTTCGGGGGTGTGGTGGAAGGCCGCGGCGCGGACGGTGCCCCAGGGGTCGAGCGGGGTGACCGGGCTGTCGGAACCGAAGGCGAGCGGGACCCCGGCGCGCAGCAGGGCGGCGAACGGGTTCAGGGAGCGGGCCCGGTCGGCGCCCAGACGGCGGGCGTACATGCCCTCCTCGCCGCCCCACAGCGCGTCGAAGGCGGGCTGCACAGAGGCGGTGAGACCCAGTTCCGCGAAGGCGGCGACGGTGTCGGGCGTGAGCATCTCGGCGTGCTCCACGCGGTGCCGCGCGGCGCGGAGGCGGGCGAGGCCGACCTTCTCGGCGGCCGCGCGCATCCCGTCGGCGACGGCGCTCACGGCGGCGTCGCCGATGGCGTGGAAGCCCGCCTGGAGACCCGCCTCGGTGCAGGCGACGACATGGGCGGCGACCGCGGCGGCGTCCAGGTGGGCGGTGCCGGTGTGCCCGGCGTCGGCGTACGGCTCGTGCAGACAGGCGGTGTGCGAGCCGAGGGCGCCGTCGGCGAACAGGTCCCCCGCGGCGCCGATCGCGCCCAGCTCCCGGGCCTTGGTGACGTCCTGTTCGGCCCAGTAACCGACGACGCGCGGGCCGCTCTCCTCTGCGGCGAGCCGCAGCAGCCCGGTGAAGTCGTCCTCGGAGGAGATCTCCGGACCGCCGCACTCATGGACCGTGCCGATGCCGAGCGAGGCGGCGTGAGCGAGGGCGGCACGCTGAGCCTCGGTGCGCTGGGCCGGCGTGACGGCCGCCAGGGCGGCGGCACGCACCGCGTGGTGGGCGTCCCCGGTGAGCGGACGGTCCTCACGGGTGACCGCACCCTCGACGAGGTCGAGCAGCGCGGTGGTGACGACCGCGGAGTGGACGTCGATCCGGCTGAGG
>NZ_NEUB01000327.1 GCF_002910825.1 Streptomyces sp. SM1
CCCTGTCGGCCGCCGCCCACCAGTCGTCGCACCGCAGCCGTGCCGCACCGCTCACCCGGGACAGCGCGGACCACACGTTCTCCACGCGGGCGCGCCCGTCGATCTCGAGGAGGCGCGGACGGTCCGGGCGGTGCAGTGTGCCCCGGAGCGCGAAGGCGCCGTCCGGCGCGGACACGGCGAGCGCGAGCCGCAGCGCGCGCCGCCGGTTCCACTGTTCCACGGTGATCCGTCCCGTCTCCCCCGGTTCCCCCTCCGCGGTGCTCTCGTACACCGCTCCGGGCCGGAGGTGACGTCCCCCTGCGACGATCCGTACGTCCGGTACCTCCCGTCCGTCCGGCAGCAGCACCCGTCCCGCCTCCGCGCGGGTGTCCTCCGCCAGGTCGAGCAGGACGGCGAGGGCGTCGACGAGCCAGGGACGCGGGACGGGGGTGAGGACCATCGTGTGGCGGAGAACGACCATGGGGCCAGCGTGACGACTCCGCCGTGCGCCGGTCCATGCCCGGGTACGGCAATGGGCGCGCCGGTGTTCTTCCGGTCCCCGGCAGCACGCGGGTACGGCCCGGCGCCGGTCAGGCCCGGACGAGGGTGACGTCCTGGTTCGCGACGGCGTGCACGACGGGCTCCAGGAGGATGCCGCCGGGACGCAGTTCGAGGATCATGGCCTCGACGTGCGCGGGACCGGCCTTCAGTGCGTTGCCGGGGGCGCGGCCGGTGTTCTCCCACGGGTGCTCCTCCCCGTCGCACACCGCGCGGGTGCCCCCGATGCCGTAGCGGACCGTGGGGGTGGACTGGCTCACCGAGGAGCTGACGAAGACGTCTCCGGTGCCGGCCAGGCAGCGGTAGGTGCCGGAGAGGGTGACGGAGCCGTCCTCGGCGATCCGTCCCTCCGCGTTCACCGTCACGGCTTCCGTGGGGTCGGTCGACGCGGTGGCCGAGGGGGCCGCCGCCGCGGTGCCGAGCAGCAGGATCGCGGCACCGGCCGCCGCGCCGAGGTAGGGGCGTACGGGCATGGAAAACCTCCGTGAGTGAGCGGAACGAGGGCTTCCACCAGTACCCGGTACACCGCTCACCGGCCACTCGTCGTCACCCTTCGGTGGCCCGGGGGTGTGCCGCCCGTCGGGGAACGGACCCGCCGGCGTGCCGAACCCGGCGAACCGCCGGAGCGACGGTGCGGCGGAACCGATGCGGCGGTGCGGCGGAACCGGTGCCGAGCAGGACCGTGTCGTCCGTGCCGGGACGGGACCGTCACCGGTGGGTTCACCGCCGTGGCCGGGGCATCGCCGGGCGGCGATCCACGCGGGTCCGGCCGCCTGCTCCGGCGGGGAGCGCTCCTCCCGTTCGTGGTGGTCGTCGTCGGCCTCTCCCTGCTCCTGCTCACGGTCTCCTTCCGGTCCGTGACCATCCCCGTCAAGGCCACCATCGGATTCCTGCTCTCCGTGGGGGGGCGGCCTTCGGAGCCACCGTCGCGGCCTTCCCGTGGGGATGGCCGGCCGGCCTGCCGGGCGTGCTCAGCGAGGGACCCGTGGCCGGCTTCGTACCCGTCATCGTGACGTTGACGGTTGTGTCCGGGCCCGCGAGGACGAGCAGCCGGGGCGTGTCCGGCCGGTCGTGTCCGCAACCGCCGCGACGGCCGGGTCGTCGCCCCGCACCGGATGTCCGCCGGCCGCCCCAGGGCGGCCGCCCGCTCCCGGCCGCCGCTGGGTTCACCCCTCCGCGACGAACCACCGCAGCAGGGAGGCGAGCCGTTCCGGCCGGTCCTCGGCGATCAGCGTCCGGGTGTTCCTGATCTCCACCAGCCGTCCGCGCGGCAGCAGTTCGGCCAGACGGCGGCCGTGCTCGCGGGGCATCATCAGGTCCTCGGCCGCCCAGACGACCGGCGCGGGCCGGTCGAAGTACCGCAGGCCCTGGGCGGCTTCGAGCAGTTCGCTCCGCCGGACATGGGTCCCGTAGTGCCGGAAGTCCCGCCGGATCGCCGGATCGGTGCGCAGCGGGCGCAGCCAGCGGTCGACGATCTCGTCCGGCACGGGGCGCCTGGTGAGCGCGCCCAGTCCGACCGGCAGCCTGCGCAGCGGTTTCAGGCCCAGCGTGCGGACCATGAGGGGAATGCCGCCGGGCACCCGGCAGGCCAGGGTGAGCATCCTGCCGGGCAGTCCCGGCGGGTAGTTGTCGAAGGCCTCGCAGGAGATCAGCACCAGCCGCGCCAGCCGCTCGGGGTGCCGGGCCGCGACCGTCTGGGCGCGGCCGCAGTCGCTCTCGACGAGGGTGACGTCCCGCAGGTCGAGGCGGTCGAGGAACTCCGCGACCATCTCGTTGACCAGGTCCGGCGTGGGCGGCCGGGTCATCGGCCTGCGGTGCGAGCCGTACGGCAGGGTCGGCGCGAGAAGCCGGTGTCCGGTCCGCAGTTCGGCGACGACCTTCCGCCAGACCGAGGAGTCGTGCACGAGTCCGTGCAGCAGGACGACGACCGGCCCCTCTCCTGCGGTGTCCTCGTACTCGACGATGCCCGCGCTCAGCTCGATCTCCGGCATGACGCCAGGCTAGGGCCCGGGGCTCAGGGCAGCAGCGCGAAGCCGTCGAGCTCCACCAGGGCCTCCTCGTCCCACAGACGGACCACTTCGACGACCGCCATCGCCGGGTAGTCCCGGCCGGCCAGTTCGTGCCAGACGCGGCCGAGTTCGCGGGCGTGGGTGCGGTAGGCGGCGACGTCGGTGGCGTAGACGGTGACGCGGGCCAGGTCGGCGGGGGTGCCGCCGGCGGTGCGCAGGGCGGTGAGCAGATTGGCCAGGGCGCGGGTGAACTGCTCGGGCAGGGTGTCGCCGACCACCTTGCCGTCGGCGTCGAGGGCGGTCTGGCCGGCCAGGAAGACCAGCCGGGAGCCGGTGGCGACGACGGCGTGCGAGAAGCCGGCCGGCGGGGAGAGTTCGGGCGGGTTGACGCGCTCGGCGGTCACCGGTCCTCCAGGTTCCTGTACAGCTCCTTGGCGATGATGTCCCGCTGGACCTCGCTCGCCCCCTCGTAGACACGGGGTGCGCGGACCTCGCGGTAGAGGTGTTCGAGCAGGTGCCCGCGTTGCAGGGCGCGTGCTCCGTGCAGTTGGACGGCCCGGTCGACGACGTACTGCGCGGTCTCGGTGGCCAGCAGCTTCGCCATCGCGGCGCGCCGGGGGACGTCGGCGGCGCCCGCGTCGTACGCCGTCGCCGCCGCGTACACCATCAGCCGGGCCGACTCGGTGCGCAGGGACATCTCGGCGACCTGGTGGGCGACGGACTGCAGGTCCTTCAGCTTGCCGCCGAACGCGTCCCGCCGGGCGGTGTGCTCGAGGGTCGCGTCCAGTGCGGCCTGGGCCATGCCGACCGCGAAGGCGCCGACACTGGGCCGGAACAGGTTGAGGGTGTCCATGGCGACCCGGAAGCCGCCGTCCGGCGTCCCCAGCACGTCGTCGGCGGTCACGGGTACGGCGTCGAAGCCGAGGGTGCCGATGGGGTGCGGGGAGAGCATGTCGAGGCGGCCGCCGGTGAGGCCGGGGCGGTCGGCGGGGACCAGGAAGGCGGTCACGCCCCGGGCGCCGGCGCCGGGGGTGGTGCGGGCGAAGACGGTGCAGAAGTCGGCGTCGGGGGCGTTGGAGATCCAGCACTTCTCCCCGGTGAGCCGCCAGCGGGAGGCGCCGTCCGGCTCGGCGGTCAGGTCCGGTGACGTGCCGGACGCGGCGGCA
>NZ_NEUB01000328.1 GCF_002910825.1 Streptomyces sp. SM1
ATGTAACGGTGCGCCGGGTCGGAGGGGTTGGCGTCGGTGAGCCGGTGGATGCGCTCCAGCCGGTAGGTCAGCGCCCGCACGCTCAGCGAGAGCCGCCGGGCCGCCTCCGCGGCGACACAGCCGGAGTCGAAGTAGGCGGTCAGGGTGTCGAGCAGGGGCTCGGCACCGCCCCGGGCCGTGGTCAGCGGCCCGAGGGTGTTGTGGACCAGGTCGGCCATGGCCTGGCGGTCGCGGGCCAGCACCGGGTAGACAAGCAGATCGGACGCGCGCAGCACCGGATCGTCCAGCCCCAGCCGCTCGGCGATCTCCAGGGAGCTCAGGGCTTCCTCGTACGACTGGACGACCCCGCCCGGCCCGGACTGCGGACGGCCGATGGCCACCTGGCCGCCGTCCGTGGCGGCGTGCGCCTGCTTGGCGAAGTAAGTGAGCACCTCCCTCTGATGCCCGGGCGCGATGCACAGCAGCCGCCCGTCCTTGGTGGTGAGCAGGATGCTGCGGTCACCGAAGCGGGATATCAGCGCGTGCTCCACCTGCCGCGGCACCGGGTCGCCCTCGTCGTAGGCGACCGAGCCCCGGGCGACGGCCACCGCGTGTTCATGGGACAGCCGCAGTCCGAAGCGCTCGGCGCGCTCGGCGAGCCGGCCCAGATCGCTGCGCCCGTAGAGCAGGTCGTCGATGAACTCCCGTCGCGCCGCCTCCTCCTGACGTACTGCCAGCCGCTGGGCCCGCTCGTACCCTTCGGCGAACGCGTCCACCACCTGCTGTACGGCCGAGAGGGCGCCCTCCACCGAGTCCGCGTCGCGCGGCCACGCCTGAAGCGCGGCGGACAGATGCGAGCTGACGAGGAACCGCAGACCGAATCCCGCCTCCGCCGCGCGTTCCCCCAGAGCCCGCCGTGAGGCGATCTCGTCCCGGGTGAGGCGCCTGCCCGTCGCCGCCACCTCGGACAGGATGCGGGCGTAGCCGTCGAGATACGGCTCGGGAATCTCCCGTTGTGTCACGCGCTCCCCCAACTCTTGACGCGTCCCTGATGCGTTCGTGTTGACGCACCGGCATGCAGACCTTAGTGAACCTTGCCGGAATCCGGCAATGCGCGCCCCGGATCCGGCGGGGCATCATGGTCCGCGGGGAGCACCGCGGAAGGTTCCGGTGCCGGGCACCGGCAGGTGTCCCGCACCGGGGCCGGAGGGGATCCGTGCTGTCCCGACGACGTCGAGTGGTGAAGGGGGAGAGGGTTCGGATGCGTATCCACGTGAAGCCCGCCGCGGGTCCGCCCGCCCCCCGCCCCCGTCCCGTACGGGCGCCGCACGGCCTCTCCCCGGACGAACCGGACGAACCCGGGCCGTCCCGGTCCCCGCGCGGACGCGGTGCGGACCGGGACGGTGCGGCGCGCGCGGTGCGCCGGGCAGCGGACGGCATCCGTCCGCGCCCGCCGCGGAACCGCGACGCCCGCTGAGTCGTCTCCCTCACCACCGGACATTCACCCGCCTCGGCGACGAGGCGCCATTTCGCCTGACTTCTGCCCATTTTCAGCCCAGAAGGACGTGTCCCATGGATGCCGCCACCGTGGGCATCGCCGTACTCGTCGGCGTCGCCCTGTTGTCCGTGCTCATCGGTCTGCTGCTCGTCACCAAGCTGTTCCGCAAGGTGGAACAGGGCAAGGCGCTGATCGTCTCCAAGCTTCGCAAGGTCGACGTGACGTTCACCGGATCGGTCGTGCTGCCGGTGCTGCACAAGGCCGAGGTGATGGACATCTCGGTGAAGACCATCGAGATCACCCGGGCCGGCAAGGAAGGCCTGATCTGCCGCGACAACATCCGCGCGGACATCCGCATCACGTTCTTCGTCAAGGTCAACAAGACGACCGAGGACGTCATCAAGGTCGCCCAGGCGGTCGGCACCGCGCGGGCCAGCGACCGGAACACGCTCCAGGAGCTGTTCCACGCCAAGTTCTCCGAGGCGCTGAAGACCGTCGGCAAGCAGATGGACTTCACCGACCTCTACACCAAGCGCGAGGAACTGCGGTACCGGATCATCGAGGTCATCGGCGTCGACCTCAGCGGCTACCACCTCGAGGACGCGGCGATCGACTACCTGGAGCAGACGCCGCTGACCCAGCTCGACCCCGGCAACGTCCTCGACGCGCAGGGCATCCGCAAGATCACCGAGCTGACGGCCATCGAGCACGTCCGCACCAACGAGGCGCAGCGCAACGAACAGAAGGAGATCACCCGGCAGGACGTCGACGCGCGCGAGGCGATCCTGGAGCTGGAGCGTCGGCAGACCGACGCCGAGATCAAGCAGAGGCGGGAGATCGAGACCGTACGGGCCCGCGAGGAGGCCGAGACGGCTCGGGTGGTGGAGGAGGAGCGGCTGCGCGCGCAGAGCGCCTTCCTGCGCACCGAGGAACAGCTCGGCGTGCAGCGCGAGAACCAGGCCCGTGAGGTCGCCGTCGCCGCCAAGAACCGCGAGCGGGTCATCGCCGTCGAGAGCGAGCGCATCGAGAAGGACCGTCTGCTGGAGGTCATCGCCCGCGAGCGGGAGACCGAACTGACCCGGATCTCCGCCGAGAAGGAGGTCGAGGCGGAGAAGCGGGAGATCGCCGAGGTGATCCGCGAGCGGGTCGCGGTGGACCGTACGGTCGCCGAGCAGGAGGAGTCGATCCTGAGGCTGCGCGCGGTCGAGGAGGCGGAGCGGCAGCGGCAGGCCGTGATCATCGCCGCGGAGGCCGAGGCGCAGGAGAAGCTGGTCAAGGACATCAAGGCGGCCGAGGCCGCCGAGCAGGCCGCAACCCACCGTGCCGCCGAGGAACTCACCCTCGCCGAGGCCCGGTTGAAGACCGCCGACCTGGACGCGCGGGCCAAGCTGCGGACCGCCGAGGGCGTCCAGGCGGAGGCCGCGGCCGAGGGTCTGGCCGCCGTGCAGGTCCGCGACAAGGAGGCCGAGGTCATCGAGAAGGCGGGCCGCGCCGAAGCCCAGGCCGCCGAGGCCCGGATGCGCGCGGACGCCGAGGGCGCGCGGGCCAAGGCTCTCGCCGACGCGGAGGGCATCAGCGGCAGGCTCCGCGCGGAGGCGGCCGGCCTCACCGAGAAGGCGGCGGCGATGGCCGCCCTCGACGAGGCGTCCCGCGGCCACGAGGAGTACCGGCTGCGGCTGGAGGCCGAGAAGGACATCCGGCTCGCCGGACTGGACGTGCAGCGGCAGGTCGCCGAGGCGCAGGCCACCGTCCTCGCCACCGGTCTGGAGAACGCCGACATCAACATCGTCGGCGGGGAGTCGATGTTCTTCGACCGGCTGATGTCCTCCATCACGCTCGGCAAGAGCGTGGACGGCTTCGTCCAGAACTCCGAGACCGCGCAGGCACTCGCCGGTCCCTGGCTCGACGGCTCGGCGAGCTTCACCGACGACCTGAGCCGCATCCTGGGCTCCGTCTCGACCTCCGACGTGCAGAACCTCACCGTCTCGGCCCTGCTGATGCGGCTGATGCGGCAGGGCGGCGAGAACACCGGCCGGTTCGAGGAACTGATCGCGAAGGCCGGCGAGCTGGGCCTCTCGGACACACCGCTGGCCGCGCTGAACGGCCACGCCAGGGCCTGACCACCCATCGGGCCGGGAGCCGCCGCACAGGGGACGGCGGCTCCCGGCCGCTCCTTCCCGAGAGGCAGTCATGACCAGCCGCACCCACGAGCCCGCGAGCCGTCAGGAGACACCCGCAGCCGACGGCCGCACGACCGGCTCCAC
>NZ_NEUB01000329.1 GCF_002910825.1 Streptomyces sp. SM1
CCGCGCCGACGAAGGGGCGACCGGACACACCTGCGAAGCCGGTCGGCCCGACCCGGGGAACGCCGGCGGAGACCGCGTGAGCGGCCCGCCCGACGGATGGAGAACGATGAGCATGGCCACGAGGACGGACCAGCAGCCGGCCGCGCCGCACGCCGCCGACAGCCACGATCTGATCCGTGTGCACGGCGCGCGCGAGAACAACCTCAAGGACGTCAGCGTCGAACTGCCCAAGCGCCGTCTGACCGTGTTCACCGGCGTGTCCGGCTCGGGCAAGAGCTCACTCGTGTTCGACACGATCGCCGCCGAGTCACAGCGGATGATCAACGAGACGTACAGCGCCTTCCTCCAGGGTTTCATGCCCACCCTGGCGCGCCCCGAGGTCGACGTGCTCGAGGGGCTGACCACCGCGATCACCGTCGACCAGCAGCGGATGGGCTCCGACCCGCGTTCCACCGTCGGCACCGCCACCGACGCCAGCGCGATGCTGCGCATCCTCTTCAGCCGGCTCGGCAAGCCGTACTTCGGCCCGCCCGGCGCGTTCTCCTTCAACGTCGCCTCGGTCCAGGCGAGCGGCGGCTTCACGGTCGACCGCGGTACCGACAAGACCAGGACCGAGAAGGTCTCCTTCAACCGCACCGGCGGCATGTGCACGCACTGCGAGGGCCGGGGCACGGTCTCCGACATCGACCTCGCCCAGCTCTACGACGACTCCAAGTCGCTTTCGGAGGACCCCTTCACCATCCCCACCTACACCGGCGACGGCTGGGTGGTGCGGGTCATCACCGAGTCGGGCTTCTTCGACACGGCCAAGCCGATCCGCGAGTACACCAAGAAGGAACGGCACGACTTCCTGTACCGCGAGCCCACCAAGGTGAAGATCAACGGTGTCAACCTCACCTACGAGGGGCTGATCCCCAAGCTCCAGAAGTCGATGCTCAGCAAGGACCGGGAGGCGATGCAGCCGCACATCCGGGCGTTCGTCGACCGGGCGGTCACCTTCGCCACCTGCCCCGAGTGCGACGGCACCCGGCTCACGGCGGGCGCCCGCTCGTCGAAGATCAAGAAGATCAGCATCGCCGACGCCTGCGCGATGGAGATCAGGGACCTCGCCGAGTGGGTCCGCGGCCTCGACGAGCCGTCGGTGAAGCCGTTGCTCACCGCGCTCCAGCACACCCTCGACTCGTTCGTCGAGATCGGTCTCGGCTATCTCTCGCTCGACCGCGCGTCCGGCACCCTGTCGGGCGGTGAGGCGCAGCGCGTGAAGATGATCCGCCACCTCGGTTCCTCGCTCACCGACGTGACCTACGTCTTCGACGAGCCCACCATCGGCCTGCACCCGCACGACATCCAGCGGATGAACACCCTGCTGCTGCGGCTGCGGGACAAGGGGAACACGGTGCTGGTGGTCGAGCACAAGCCGGAGGCGATCGCCATCGCCGACCACGTCGTCGACCTCGGCCCCGGCGCCGGTACGGCGGGCGGCACGGTCTGCTTCGAGGGCACCGTCGAGGCGCTGCGGGCCAGCGACACGGTCACCGGCCGCCACCTCGACGACCGGGCCTCGGTCAAGGACTCGGTCCGCGAGCCCGCCGGCACGCTCGCGATCCGCGGCGCGACGGCGAACAACCTCCAGGGGGTCGACGTCGACATCCCCCTCGGCGTACTCACCGTCGTCACCGGTGTGGCGGGCTCGGGCAAGAGCTCGCTGGTGCACGGCTCGATCCCCTCCGACGAGGGCGTGATCGCGGTCGACCAGACCCCGATCCGCGGCTCCCGGCGCAGCAACCCGGCGACGTACACCGGTCTCCTCGACCCGATCCGCAAGGCGTTCGCCAAGGCCAACGGCGTGAAGCCGGCACTGTTCAGCGCCAACTCCGAGGGCGCCTGCCCCACCTGCAACGGCGCCGGGGTGATCTACACCGACCTCGGCATGATGGCCGGCGTCTCCACCACCTGCGAGGACTGCGGGGGCAAGCGGTTCCAGGCGTCCGTGCTGGAGTACCGCTTCGGCGGGCGGGACATCAGCGAGGTGCTGGCGATGTCGGTGGCGCAGGCCGAGGAGTTCTTCCGCGCCGGCGACGCCCGTACACCCGCCGCGCACAAGATCCTCGAGCGGCTCGCCGACGTCGGGCTCGGCTACCTCACCCTGGGCCAGCCGCTCACCACCCTGTCCGGCGGTGAGCGGCAGCGGCTCAAGCTGGCCACGCACATGGGCGACAAGGGCGGTGTCTACGTCCTCGACGAGCCGACCACCGGCCTCCACCTCGCCGACGTCGAGCAGTTGCTGGCCCTGCTGGACCGGCTGGTCGACTCCGGCAAGTCGGTCATCGTGATCGAGCACCACCAGGCGGTCATGGCGCACGCGGACTGGATCATCGACCTCGGCCCCGGCGCCGGCCACGACGGCGGCCGGATCGTCTTCGAGGGCACCCCGGCCGAGCTGGTCGCCGCCCGCTCCACCCTCACCGGCGAGCACCTCGCGGAGTACGTCGGCGGCTGATCCGCGCGCCACCGCCCGTACCGGGCCGGAGCGTCACGCCCCGGCCCGGCGCGGGATGCCGTACGCCCGCCGCACCCTCAGCCGCAGCACCAGCCGGCGGTCGCGGACCATCGCCGCGCGGTAGTCCTCCCAGTCGGGGTGCTCGCCGTTGACGTCGCGGTACAGCCGGATCAGTTCCTCCACGGTCTCGTCGTAGGGATCCGCGGCGACGGGTGACAGCTCGCCGGTGCCCTCGGCCACCGTGTAGGCCCATCGGTCCGGGGTGGTGACGTGGTAGGAGGCCCGGGGGTCCCGCCGCAGATTGCGGGTCTTGGCGCGGTCGTCCGTGAGCGAGACGCGAATGACGCTCTCATCGGGGTAGTAAGCGTGCGTGACGTTCGACAACTGGGGCCGCCCGTCGCGTTTCAGTGTGACGAGCACGCCGCCCTTCTCCTCGGAGAGCAGGGCGAGCAGCGCGTTCTGTTCGGCGTCCTGAGTCATGACTCGGTCAACGGTCCGCACCGGGCCGGCGTTCCCCAAGGAGAGCGATGGGAGTACTGCGGCAGGAGGCCACCCCCGGGGAGGCCGGGCTGGACGCACGGGCGCTGCAGCGTCTGGACCGGCATTTCGCCCGGCAGGCCGACGAGGGGAAGCTGCCCGGGTTCCTGGTCGCCGTCGCCCGGGGCGGGCGGGTCGCGCACCTGACGGCGTACGGGGCGCGGGACGTGGCGGCCGGGCTGCCGGTGGAGAGCGACACTCTGTGGCGGATCTACTCCATGACCAAGCCGGTGACCGCGGTGGGCGCGCTGATGCTGGTGGAGGAGGGGCTGCTGTCCCTGGACGACCCGGTCGGCCGCCACCTTCCCGCCTTCGCGGAGCCCCGGGTGTACGAGAGCGGCTCCGGCGACCGGGTGCGGACCCGTCCGGCCGCCGGTCCTCTCCTCGTGCGGCACCTGATGACGCACACGGCCGGCCTCACCTTCGCCTTCTACCACGCCCACCCCGTCGACGCGCTGTACCGCGCGGCCGGGCTGGAGTCGTCGGTGGCACCGGGGAAGGACCTCGCCGGGACCACCGACGTGTACGCGGGTCTGCCGCTGCAGTTCGATCCGGGGACGCAGTGGAACTACTCGGCCGCCTCGAACGTACTGGGCCGGATCATCGAGGTCGTGTCCGGCCGTCCGCTCGACGCGTACCTGGCCGAGCGCGTCTTCCGTCCGCTCGGCATGACGGACGCCGGCTTCCGCGTCACCGACGCCCAGGCGGAGCGGCTGGCGGAGCTGTACGGGGAGTCGGACGACGGCGGCATCGAGCCGATCCCGGGCCTGCCCCTGCGGGGGCGCCCCCGCTTCCTGTCCGGCAGCGGCGGCATGGTGGCCTCCGCCCACGACCTGCACCGGTTCATGGAACTCCTGCGCCGGCGCGGCGAACTCGACGGCACGCGCCTGCTCGCCCCGGCCACGGTGGACCTGATGACCCGCAACCACCTGCCCGGCAACGCCGACCTGCGCGCCTTCGGCAGCCGCCCGGCACACGACGAACCCGGCAACGAGGGCGTCGGCTTCGGTCTCGGTGTCTCCGTGGTCATCGACCCGTCCCGCACCCAGTCCCCGTCGGGCCTCGGCAGCTACGGCTGGAGCGGCGTGGCCACCACCACCTTCTGGGTCGACCCGGGCCGCGACCTGACCGTGCAGTTCTGCACGCAGGTGCGGCCCAGGTCCTCCCACACCGTCTTCCGGGACCTCAAACGGCTGGTGCACGAGGCGGTGACGGGGTGACCGGCCGCCGTCAGGACAGGTGGGCCACCGCGTCCAGATGGGGCAGATGGTGGTCGAGGCGCTCCCGCTTGGTGCGCAGATAGGTGATGTTGCTCTCGCACGGCGGTATGAGCAGCGGTACCTGCTCGGCGACCTGGACGCCGTGCCGCACCAGCGCCTCCCGCTTGCGCGGGTTGTTGGACATCAGCCGTACCGACCGCACACCCAGGTCCTGCAGCATCCCGGCGGCGACGGCGTAGTCCCGGGCGTCCACCGGCAGACCGAGGGCCAGGTTCGCCTCGACGGTGTCCAGCCCCTCCGCCTGCAGGGCCATCGCCCGCAGCTTGGCGAGGAGCCCGATACCGCGGCCCTCGTGCCCCCTCAAGTAGACGACCACGCCCGCCCCTTCGGCGACGACCGCGCGCAGCGCCGCCGCCAGCTGGTCGCCGCACTCGCAGTGCTGGGAACCGAAGGCGTCCCCGGTCAGGCACTCCGAGTGCAGCCGGGTGAGGACCCGGTCCCTGCCCAGGTCGCCGTGGACCAGGGCGACTTGTTCGTCACCGCGGTCGTGGTCCAGATAGCCGACCGCCTGGAACTTTCCGTACACGGTGGGCAGCGGCGCATTCACGACGCGTTCCACACCGGTCCGCCGCAGAGGCTTCTTGCCGAGTACGCCTACTTTTTCTGTCATGATTCTCGAGTTCCTAAGCAGAGACGAAAGGCCGAGACGATATGGGTGGTTCACACATGAGGTCGGCGGCATACGGCCCGGTGCACGGTCTGTTGCCGGCGGATACTACAGAGGATGTACGGACGCGGGGAGCCGGTGTCTCACAGCAGATCGCGGTTCTTCCGGTCGGGAGTTTCGAGCAGCACGGCCCGTACCTGCCGCTGGCGACCGACACGCTGGTCGCCTGTGCGATCGCACGGGGGATCGCCGACGCCTACCCGGTGCACTTCCTCCCCCCGGTGACGATCTCCTGCTCGCACGAGCACGCGGCCTGGCCGGGGACCGTCTCGATCTCTGCCGTGACCCTTCACGCGGTGATCCGGGACATCGCCGACTCGCTCCGCCGGTCGGGCGTGGACACTCTCGTACTGGTCAACGGGCACGGCGGAAACTACGTCCTGGGCAACGCCGTTCAGGAATCCTCGGCCCGCGGCGAAAAGATGGCCCTGTACCCGGCCCCGGAGGACTGGGAGACGGCACGCGAGCGCGCCGGCGTCGTCACCTCTCTCCTCACCGACATGCACGCGGGCGAAATCGAGGCCTCCGTCCTTCTGCACACTCATCCCGAATTGCTCCGCCCCGGTTATGAGACCTCCGACCACGTGGCGGACGACCGCCGCCATCTCCTGACCCTCGGTATGCCCGCCTATACGGATTCCGGCGTCATCGGCCGCCCTTCCCTGGCCTCGGCGGAAAAGGGCAAGGAACTCCTGACAAGCCTGACGGATTCCTTCGCCCCGTATTTCTCCCTGCTGACCTCCGAAGCCTGAGAAAGAGCCCGAGCCGCAACTCCCGGCCCGTCCGAAGCCTCAGAACAAGCCCGAGCCCCCACTGCCAGCCCATCCGGCCCCTGACAACAAGCCCGAACCCCCACTCCCAGCCCATCCGGCCCCTGGGGAAGGGGCGGAGCGCCCACTCCCAGCCCGTCCGGCGCTTGAGGACGAGGCCGAAGGCCGGCCGGGGGTCCGGGGGCGCCGCCCCCGGGGACGGGAAGGGAAGGGGCGGCGGGGGCGACAGAAACACGGCCACCGACCGACCGCACCCCGCCGTACCACCGCACCACCAGCACCACCACCCCCGGCAGACTGGCGACCAGACTGAGCACGCCGTACACGACGGCGACCGTGAACCCGACCCCCGCCCCCAGCCCCGCCGCCCCGAACGCCCAGGCGGTGACCCCCTCCCGGGGCCCCCACCCCCCGACATTCAGCGGCAGCCCCATCGCCAGCAGCGCCAGCACCGCGAGCGGCAACAGCCGCCAGACACCCGCATCCACCCCGGCCACCCGCGCGGCCAGCACGAACATGGCGACATACCCGCCCAGCACCACCACGGAGGACACGAGAACACCGGGCGCGCTCCGCCGGGAGCACAGTCCTTCCCGAGCCTCACCCAGCATCCGCGCCCCCCACCCGGGCCCGCGCACCGGCCGCGCCGCCGCCCCCCGGTTCATCCGCAGCGCGAGAACCACCGCACAGACCCCCACCACCCCGAGTCCCACCACCGGCGCCACCTGGCGCACCGGACCCAGCACCGGCGACGGCACGGTCGCCAGCACCACACCCCCGGCGACGAACAGCGCGAGCTGTCCGGCCGTCCGTTCCAGGACCACCGCCCGCACGCCCCGCCCCAGGTCGCCGGCTTCCTTCCCGTGCCGCACGGCCCGGTGGACGTCGCCCAGGACCCCGCCGGGCAGGGCCGCGTTGAGGAACAGGGCACGGTAGTAGTCCGCGACGGCCGCCCCCAGCGGCAGCCGGATGCCGATCCCCCGCGCCACAAGGACCCAGCGCCACGCGCTGAACGCGGTGGTCACCAGCCCGATGCCCAGCGCGGCGGCCAGCGTGGCACCGTCGATGCGTCGCACCCCGTCCACCAGGGCGCCCGTCCCGAGCCGCCAGAACAGCACCCCGAGAATCACCACACCGGCGAGGGTGCACAGACGCGTGCGCACGGTACGGGTGTTGAGCCACGCCGCCAGGGCACTCAGGCGGCCACGGCCCCGTCCGCTCATGCGGACCCGTCCACCGGCCGGCACAGCGCGAGCAGGTCACTGTGCTGCACGACCACCCGCAACTCCCCCGCCGCGCAGGCCTCCAGCCGCTCCGCCAGATAGCCCTCCGCCGGCGCCGCCAGCTCCGGCCGCTCCTCCACCGCCGCGCCGACCCATCCCCGGAGCCACTGCTCGGTCAGCGCCGCCTGCTCCGGCCCGAGACGCCAGGGGCTCGGGTTCAGCCGTACGGTCGCCCCGTGTTCGGCGAACGCCTCCGCCGCGACCGTGACCGCGTCCGGCCCGAGCAGACCGCCCCGCCGCTGATGGGCGTTGAACGCCCCGGCGATCTCCTCGTCCATCGGATGCGGTGCGGTCAGCTCCACGCGCCCCGCCACCGACAGCGTCAGCAGAGCGGGACAGCCGGCCCCGGCACAGGCGGCGGCGAGAGCACCGATCTCCTCACGGGTGAGGACGTCGAGCAGCGCGGACGCGGTCACCAGGGAGGCCCCGGCCAGTACGTCCCCCGTGATCCGGGCCACGTCACCGCGCCGGGTCTCGACGGTGACGTGGCTGCCGTCGGCGGCGGAGCGCGGGGAGGCGACGGCGGCGAAGTGCAGCAGGTAGGGGTCCCGGTCGTGCAGGACCCAGTGCTGGGCACCGTCGAGGTGGGGCGCGAGCCAGCGGCCCATCGACCCGGTGCCGCAGCCGATGTCGTGGATGACGAAGCCGTCCGCCCGGCGCGGCAGGTTGGCGAGCCGGATGCGCAGCGGGTCGAGCAGGTCGTACGAGCGGGCGGCGGCGTCGGCCGGTTCGCGCAGCTGGAGCCATTCGGGCGCGTAGCGGGCCGGTTCGTCGTCGCCGGTGTCCCGCAGCCGCAGGGTGGCCCGCTCCCCGGGCCGGGGGGCGGCCGGTCCGGCGCCGGGGATGACGGACGTTCCGGAGGTACCGCCGGTCTCGGACTGCACGGTGCCCGGACCTCCGGTCCCCCCTGCCCCGCCGACTGCCGTATCCGTGGCATCGGTGGTGTCCCGGGGGCCGGGCGGGGCCGGGATCGTCCCCAGGTACTGGGTGGTGGTCGCCGGTTCGGTCATGCCGCCCTCCGGGGCTCGGTCGGGAGCCGGCGCAGTACCGCCGCCAGGCTCTGTGCGGTGCTCGCCCAGCCACCGAGGGCGGCCCGCCGGCTGCGGGCGGCCGCCTTGAGCCGGCGTCGTACGTCCGCCTCGCCGAACCAGCCGCGCAGTTCGGCGGCGAGGGCGGCGGGGTTCTCCGGCGGGACGAGGATGCCGGGCACTCCCCCGTCGGGTGCGCGGCCGACCGCCTCGGGCAGTCCGCCGACGTCGGTGGCCAGCACCGGGATGCCGCGCGCCAGGGCCTCGGTGACGGCCATGCCGTACGTCTCCGCGTACGAGGTGAGCACCATCAGGTCGGCGGCGGCGTAACTCGCGTCCAGGGCGGCTCCGGTCCGCGGGCCGGTCAGTTCCAGCCGGTCCTCCAGGCCGTGCTCGCGGATGAGACCGCGCAGGTGAGTCACGTACTCGGGATCGTGGCCGAGTCCGCCGACGAGCGAGCAGTTCCACGGCAGGTCGGCGACGGCCGCCAGGGCCTCCACGAGCCGGTGCTGTCCCTTGCGGGGTGTCACGGCGGCCACGCACAGCAGCCGCGAGACGCCGTCGGTGCCGGGCGCGAGGGGTGCGATGTCGGCGCCGGGCGCGGCGACGTGGACGCGGTCGGGGGCGAGCCCGTGGTGGGAGACGAGGCGGCGGACGGCCCAGTCGCTGGTGGCGATGACGGCCGGGACCGCCCGCAGTACCGCGCGTTCGCGGGTGTCGAGTTCGGCGGCGACGGCAGCGTCGAGTCCGGTCTCGTCACCGAGCGGGAGATGGACGAGTACGGCCATGCGCAGCCGTCCCTCCTCCGCCTCCGGGACGACGATCTCGGGCACCCCGCAGGCGACCAGGCCGTCGAGCAGCACGACGCTGCCGTCCGGCAGTTCGCGCAGGGTGCGGGCGAGTTCGGCGCGGGCTGCGGCGCCGGGCCGGGGCCAGTCACCGGCCACCGGGTGCCGGTGCACCTGCCAGCCGAAGCCGGGCAGGTCGAGGCAGGCGCGGCGGTCGTAGGCGTTGCCGCCGCTCGGGGCGGCCGGGTCGTCGACGCCGCCCGGCATCACGAAGTGCACCGTGCGCAGGGACATGGGGATGATCCCGTCGTTCCTCGGAAAGGACGTCTGCCGCGGCACGTAGCCCAGCCGGGCGGTGTCCGTGCCGGTCCGGTCGGTGGCCGTGTGTTCGACGTCCATGGTCGTGTCGGTCACAGGTCACGCTCGTAACTCGCCCAGGCGATGTGCGACTCGTGCAGTGCGACGGCGACCTTCGCGATGCCCTTGGCTCCCTCGCCGAGGGCGCCCTTGTGGATGCGTTCGGCGAGCCGGTCGGCGATGACCTTGGCCAGGTACTCCGTGGAGGTGTTGATCCCCGCGAAGTCCGGTTCGTTGTCGAGGTTGCGGTAGTTCAGCTCGCCGACGACGGCTCCGAGTTCCTGTGTGGCGAGACCGATGTCGACCACGATGTTGTCCTCGTCCAGCTGTTCACGCCGGAACGTGGCGTCCACGAGGAACGTGGCCCCGTGGAGACGCTGGGCCGGTCCGAAGACCTCGCCGTGGAAGCTGTGGGCGATCATGATGTGATCGCGGACGGTGATGCTGAACAACGGACGACCCTCCAGGTGCGGCGCGTCTGTTCCCCGTCCGGTCTCCGGCGGGGATGTCGTGTAGTACGGCTGACTGTCTTCCCCCGTTCAGCGTCAGCCACCTCTTTTCTGAGGTCAGGCGTCTGTGTGCCGGTCCGGGCCGGGGTAGCGGACGCGGTGGCACAGCGCGGGGACGGCGCCCGAGGCGAGCCGGGGCATGACGTCGGGCAGCTCCTCGAAGGCGGATTCGCCGGTGATCAGGGCGTCGAGGGCGGGGTCGGCGAGCAGGTCGAGGGCGAGGGCGAGCCGGTCGGCGTAGCTGCGGTCGGCGCGGGCCGGGGAGACCGTGCCGACCTGGCTGCCGCGGACGGTCAGCCGGCGGGAGTGGAAGGCCTCGCCGAGCGGGAGGGCCACCTTCCGGTCGCCGTACCAGCTCAGCTCGACGACGGTGCCCTCGGGGCGGAGCAGTTCGAGTGCGCGGCCCAGGCCCTGTTCGGTGGCGCTGGCGTGGACGACGAGGTCGCACTCGCCGAGGGCGTCACCGGGCAGCGCGAACCCGACGCCGAGGGCGTCGGCGGTCTTCGCGCGGGCGGGGTCCGCGTCGACGAGCTGGACGCGCACGCCGGGGAAGCGGGCCAGCAGCGCCGCCACCGAGCAGCCGACCATCCCGCCGCCGACCACGGCGATCCGGTCGCCGACCAGCGGCGCGGCGTCCCACAGGGCGTTGACGGCGGTCTCCACCGTGCCGGCGAGGACGGCCCGTCCGGCGGGGACGCCGTCGGGTACGGGCGTGACGGCGTGCGCGGGAACGACGTACCGCGTCTGGTGCGGGTAGAGGCAGAAGACCGTACGGCCCGTCAGCGTCTCGGGCCCCTCCTCCACCACTCCCACGTTGAGGTAGCCGTACTTCACCGGGCCGGGGAAGTCGCCCTCCTGGAACGGCGCCCGCATCGTGGTGTGCTGGTTCGCGGGCACGCCGCCGCGGAAGACGAGCGTCTCGGTGCCGCGGCTGACGCCGGTGTAGAGCGAGCGCACCAGCACCTCGTCCGGGCCGGGCGCCGGCAGGGTGACCTCACGGATCGTCCCTCGGCCAGGTGAGTCGAGCCAGAAGGCCCGGGCGGTGCGGTTCATCGAAATCCTCCTGAACGATCGGGAAGCTGCACGCGTACCGAGGAGTGCACAGGCCGCGCACAAGGTAGCGGCGGTGATCGACTCTGTCATACGGCCGGAGGATGCTCGGTGGCCCTGAACAACACTTACGACGCGAGGCTCGTGCAGCAGGAGACCGCCGTGGGGGCGGGTGTACAGATCCTGTTGCTGGCCCTGATCGGCACGGCGATCGGCATGGGCCCGGTGGGCTGGCTGACCGGCCTCGCGTTCGCGATCGCCACCTGGGCGGTGCTCTCCCGGGCCCTGTACCGGTCCCGGTCGCGGTCCTTCGGGCCGGCGAACCGGGTCACGCTCGGCCGGGCCACTCTGGTCGGCGGCGTCACCGCGCTGGTCGCCGACTCGTTCCAGGACTCGCCCCCCGTCTCCCTCCTCGTCGGCCTGACCGCCGTGGCCCTGATCCTCGACGGCGTCGACGGCAAGGTGGCCCGCAGGACCGGTACGTCGACTCCGCTGGGCGCCCGCTTCGACATGGAGGTGGACGCGTTCCTGATCCTGGTGCTGAGTGTGTACGTGTCGATGGCGATGGGTCCGTGGGTGCTCCTCATCGGCGGCATGCGCTACGTCTTCGTCGCGGCGGCCCGCGTCCTGCCCTGGCTGACCGCCCCGCTCCCGCCGAGCACGGCCCGCAAGACGGTGGCAGCGCTCCAGGGCGTGCTGCTGCTGGTGGCGGGCGCGGCACTGCTGCCGCACGCGGTCAACGTCGCCGTGGGGGCCCTGGCCCTGGGTCTCCTGGTGTGGTCCTTCGGCCGCGACGTGCTGTGGCTGTGGCGGACGTCGCGGATCACGGCGGCGCCGGCCACCCGCGAGGTACGGCGGGAACTGGTCGCGAGCTGACACCCGGCCGACGCAGCGCGGGCCCGCACCACACCGCGTCCGCCCCGCCCCGGCCGCCCGGCCTGCCGTCTACTCGATCCCCGTCGCGTCGAGCAGCCGCACCACCTCCTTGCGCCCGTACCCGAGGAGCCTCGCCCGATGGGTGGCCATGAGCACCAGGTGCGCGACGATCTGCGCCGCGTAGCCGTCCCTCTCGGAGCCCAGCCACTCGTGCGGCTTCTCGACTCCGAGGCCGGTCATCACCAGCCCGTGCTCACGGCGGATCTCCGCGACGGTGCCGGCGACCGCGTCCAGCAACGACTTCCCCGGCCGCTCGCACTCCAGGGCGAAGCACCCCCGGTCGACCGGCACACACCCCTTCGGCGGACGCTCCCGCAGCCCCGCGTACCGCTCGTCCCCGAACGCGCCCAGGACGAACTCCTCGTGCACCAGCGGGAACCGGTGGAACCCGGGCGGGACGGGAGGTGGTGGAGGCGTGTACTCCCACCCGGCGTCCTCGTACAACTGCCGCTTGACCTCCTCCTCGTCGGCGTGCGTCACCGAGAAGCCCGCCGCGTCGTTGCGCCCGGTCGTCGTGCCGTCGGGGTTGCGGTGGAAGTGCAGGTTCATGGTGTGCTCCTGTTGCCGTGATGAGAGGTGAGACGTGGACGGAATCTCCCGTCACCAGCTCGAACGGCCCGCGAGGCCGGCACGTGCCCTCTGCGGGCGGCACCACCTGATCGCGTGAAAAGGCCGTCGGCGGGAACTCTCCGGCCGCGAGGGACCGGCGGTTGTTACGCTCCCCCGATGAGGATTCCGGCCCCCGAAGAGATCCGCGCGCTGCACGAGAAGTACGCGCCCACCCCCGAGGCGCTCGCCCTCGTCCACACGCACTGCGAGATCGTCTGGAGCGTCGCCGAACAGCTCCTCTCCGCGCCGGGCCTCGCCCATCTCGACGCCGGTCTGGTCCGCGCGGGCTGCCTCCTCCACGACATCGGCGTCTACCGCCTCTACGGCGACGACGGACGCCTGGACCACCGGAACTACGTCCGGCACGGACTCCTCGGCCACGACATCCTCGAGGCGGAGGGCTTCCCCGAACCGCTGCGCCGCTTCTGCTCCCACCACACCGGAGTGGGTCTCACCCGGCACGACGTCGTCGTCCAGGGCCTCCCCCTCCCTCCCGCCGACTACCTTGCTGAGACGGAGGAGGAGCGGCTGGTGATGTACGCGGACAAGTTCCACACCAAGTCCCGGCCGTCGGTATTCCTCACCCCCGACGAGTACGCCGCTCACGTCCGCCGCTTCGGCGAGGACAAGGTGACCGCCTTCCAGGCTCTCCGCGCCGCGTTCGGCGACCCTGACCTCGCCCGGCCGGTAGCGCGCGTCGCGGTGTGACGGCTGCCCGTCGCCGGTGCGGGGCCTACTCCTCCGGCAGGTGTGCGTCGGGGGCGTCCGGGCGGTGGTCGGGGAGGTTGGAGCGGGTGGCCGCCTCGTGGCGGACACGCAGGAACTCCAGGTGACGCTCGTACTGGTCGAGGCTGTCGGCGATGAGCTGTTCCCTGGTGTAGCCCATCACGTCGTAGTCCTGGTTGCCCTCGGCGAGCCGGACCTCGAACCGGATGTAGGTGTCGTGCTTGCTGACGGACCGGGTGGCGAAGGCGGGGGTCGGCAGTTCGACGGGCCAGACCTCGTAGCGGAACTCGTCGTCGGCACCGATCGGCACGCGCAGTCCGACGTGGGCGAGTCCGGTGCCCTCGACGGTGCCTTCCAGAACCTCCGCCTGTGCCCCCTGCTCCCGCAGTTCTCCGGCGACCTCCTCGAAGGCGGGGCGGCACACGGTGTCGACGAATCGCGCGGCCGCCCGCCTGCCGGGGAACGCCATCGCCCGCGCCAGCCGGTGCCGCCAGTTCGGCGCCCCCGGGAGCCCTTGCTGCGTCATGCGTCCGGAGAGCGACCCGGGCAGGGTGGTGATCCTCGCTTCCACCTTCATCCGCTCGGTGCGCAGCGCCAGGAAGAGCCCGGCCATGATCAGGAACATCACGAAGGAGAACGGCAGCCCCATGATGATGGTGGCGTTGGTGAGCGCCTGCACTCCGCCGACGATGAGCATGGCGAGGGTGAGCAGCCCGGTCGCCACCGCCCAGAAGATGCGCAGCCAGGTGGGCGCGTCGGTCACCGGGGTGGGCAGGTCGGCGCTGAGGTTGCCCATGACCAGGGCGCCGGAGTCCGCCGAGGTGACGTACAGCAGCAGCCCTACGAAGGTGGCGAGTCCGGCGCTGAACATGAACCCGGGGAACTGCTCCAGCAGGCTGTAGAAGCCCTGTTCGGGGACGTTCATGGCCGTCTCGCCGAACCCGGTGTTCCCGTCGCGCACCACGAACAGGGCGCTGTTGCCGAAGATCGCCAGGAAGAGACCGGTGAAGAGGAACGGGATGACCAGCGTCGCCGCGATGAACTCGCGCAGGGTGCGGCCGCGGGAGATACGGGCCAGGAAGAGCCCGACGAACGGCGCCCAGGCGACCCACCACGCCCAGAAGAAGAGGGTCCACGCGTCCAGCCACTCGGTGGGCTGGTCGTAGGCGAAGGTGTTGAGGGTCATCGAGGGGAAACCGCTGATGTAGTCGCCGACGTTCTGGACCACGGCGTTGAGCACGCGGAACGGTTCGCCGACGACGAGGATGTAGAACATCAGCAGGGTGGCGAGGAGGATGTTGAGCTGGGACAGCCGGCGGATGCCCTTGTCCACGCCGGAGGCCGCCGACACGGTGGCCATCACCACCGCGACGACGATCAGGGCGATCTGCGCGGCGAGCCCCTCGGGCACGTCGAAGAGGACCTTCAGTCCGTAGTTCAGCTGCACCACGCCGATGCCGAGGGTCACGCCGATGCCGAACACGGTGCCGATGATGGCCGCGAGGTCGACGGCGTCACCGATCCGCCCGTGGATCCGGCGGCCGATGAGGGGGTAGAGCGCGGAGCGGATCGCGAGCGGCAGCCGGTAGCGGAAGGAGAAGTAGCCGAGTGCCATGCCCATCAGCGCGTACATGCCCCAGCCGGTGATGCCGTAGTGGAACAGGGTCCACACCACGGCCTCCCGGGCGGCCTCGAGCGTCTCCGGGTCGCCCTGCGGCGGGGCGAGGTAGTGGCTGACAGGCCCGGAGACCGAGAAGAACATCAGGTCGATGCCGATGCCCGCCGCGAACAGCATCGCCCCCCAGGTGAAGACACCGTAGTCGGGCTTGGAGTGCTTGGGGCCCAGCTTGACCGTGCCGTACTTGGACACCGCGATGTAGAGGACGAAGAGCAGGTACAGGGTCGCGGCGACGAAGTAGTACCAGCCGAACCAGTGGGAGATCTTGCCGACCGCCACTCCGATGGCGTCCTCCGCCCCGGAGGGTGTGATGATCGCCCAGAGGGAGACGGCGAGGACGAGGAGGGCCGACCCGAAGAAGACCACGGGTTTGAGCCGTACCGGACCGGTCGGTTCGTCCGCCGCCAGGATGTCCTCGGGCGCCGTTTCCGGGTTCTTATCGCCGGCGGTCGACACAGTGGTGTTCCTCCTTCGCCGAGGGACAGGGAGTCACCGTGCGGCCGCCCGCCCGGTGAGCAGGTCGGCGGCGCGTTCGGCGGCGAGCAGGACGGTCACCATCGGGTTGATGGTGGGCATCGTCGGGAACACCGACGCGTCGACGACGCGCACACCCTCGACGCCGCGCAGTCTCAGCTCCGGGTCGCAGACGGCCATCGGGTCGTCCGCCGCGCCCATCCGGCAGGTGCCCGCCGGGTGGTAGACGGTGTGGGCGACGCGGCGCCCGTACTCCGACAGGCCGGCGTCGGAGGTGACGTCCGGACCGGGTGCGACCTCGCGCACGAGCCAGTCCTTCAGCGGATCGGTCGCGGCGATCTCCCGGGCGACCTTGAGCCCTTCGACGATGGTGCGCTCGTCGTGCCCCTCGGGATCGGTGAAGTACCGGAAGTCCAGGGCGGGGTGCTCGGACGGGTCGGAACTGCGCAGCCACATGCGGCCGGTGGAGCGGGCCCGGGGCACGTTCGGCGTCATGCACACCCCGTGCTCGGGTACGGGGTAGCCCAGACGTTCGGTGTTGACGGTGAACGGCACCTGGTAGAAGTGGAACATCAGGTCGGGCCGCGGCTGCCCCTTATCCATGCGCAGGAAGAGGCCGGCGTCGGAGTCCATCGCGGAGTTGGGCGGCAGCGGTCCGTCGGTCTCCCAGACGATCACCGACTCGGGGTGGTCCAGCAGGTTCTCCCCCACGCCGGGCAGGTCGACGTGGACGTCGATGCCGAGGCGGCGCAGGTCGTCGGCCGGGCCGATGCCGGACAGCATCAGCAGGCGCGGGGTGTCGATGGCCCCGGCGCAGAGCAGGAGTTCGCGGGTCGCGCGCACGGCGGCGGGTTCGCCGTCGGCGCCGCGCACGGCGACGCGGGTGAGCCGTCCCGACTCGTCGGTGAGCAGCCGGTGGGCCCATGTCTCCAGGAGGAGGGTGAGGTTGGGCCGGTCCAGGACCGGGTGGAGGTAGGCGACGGAGGCCGACGAGCGCAGGTTGCCCTCCGGTTCGTAGGCGAGGGAGAAGAAGCCGGTGCCGTCGGCGAAGGGCTCGGCGTTGAAGTCCTCGACGACGGGGACGCCGGTGGCGCGGGAGGCGGCGGTGACGAAGTCCTTGGCGATGGGATTGCGGTCGGCCTCCGCCACCGGAACGATGCTGGTGAGCAGCCGGTTCCGGTACGGGAGGATCGTCGCCGGGTCCCAGCCCGTGCAGCCGGCGGCCACCCAGTCGTCGAGGTCCTGCGGCAGCGGCAGGAAGCTGATCAGCGTGTTGTGGGAGGAGCAGCCGCCGAGGACGCGGGCCCGTGAGTGCAGGATGTGGGAGTTGCCGCGCGGCTGTTCGACGGTGGTGTAGCCGTAGTCGAACTCCGTGCCGAGCAGGTTGATCCAGTTGCGCAGGCGCAGGATGCGTTCGTCGCCGATGTCGCTGGGACCGCCCTCGATCACGCAGACACGGCAGTCGGGGTCCTCGCTCAGGCGGGCGGCGAGGACGCAGCCCGCGGTGCCGCCGCCGACGATGACGTAGTCGTAGGAGGACTCGGCGCCGTGCGGGGTGGTGGCGGCCATGGGGTGCCTTTCTTCGGTGCCGTCGAGGAGTGGGGGGGGTGGCTGCGCCGCGACAGGTCAGCCCTTGAACCAGCCGGAGGGTCCCGGGTTGAGGTTCTGGTAGATGTGCTTGGCCTCCTGGTATTCGCGCAGGCCTGTGGGGCCCAGCTCCCGCCCGACGCCGGAGCGGCCGAAGCCGCCCCACTCGGCCTGCGGTACGTAGGGGTGGAAGTCGTTGATCCACACGGTGCCGTGGCGCAGCCGCTGCGCGACGCGCTGGGCGCGGCTCGCGTCGGAGGTCCAGACGCCGCCTGCCAGGCCGTAGCGGGTGTCGTTGGCGAGTTCCACGGCCTCGTCCTCGGTGCGGAAGCGCTCGACGGTGACGACCGGTCCGAAGACCTCGTCCTGCACGATGTTCATGGTCCTGTCGCAGTCGGCGAAGATCGTCGGCAGCAGGAAGAAGCCGCGGCTGAGCGCCGGGTCGTCGGGGCGGGTGCCGCCGGTGACGAGCCGGGCGCCCTCCTCCTGGGCGGAGGCGATGTGCCGTTCGACCTTGTCCCGGTGCTCGGCGGAGCTGAGCGGCCCGCTCTCGGTGCCCTCCTCCATGCCGTTGCCCAGGCGGATCGCGCGGGCGCGTTCGGCGAGGGCGTCGACGAAGCGGTCGTGCAGGGAGTCCTGGACCAGCAGCCGGGAGCCTGCCGAGCAGACCTGTCCGGCGTGCAGGAACGCGGCGTCGAGCGCGTAGTCCACGGCGGCGTCGAAGTCGGCGTCCTCGAAGACGATGTTGGGGTTCTTGCCGCCGAGCTCCAGCGCGATGTTCTTCGGCCCCTCGGCGGCGGCCGTCATGATGGCGCGCCCGGTGGCCAGGCCGCCGGTGAAGGAGACGAGGTCGACCTCGGGGTGGGAGGTCAGTGCCGCGCCGACGGTCGCTCCGGAGCCGAGCACCAGGTTGGCGACGCCGCGTGGCGCTCCGGCCTCCTCGATCAGCCGCATCATGGCGATGGTGGTGAGCGGGGTGGTCTCGCTGGGCTTGAGGACGAAGGTGTTGCCCGCGGCCAGCGCCGGCGCCACCTTCCACGAGGCCTGCAACAGCGGGTAGTTCCAGGGGGCGATGAGCGCGCACACCCCGACCGGCTGGTGGACGACGCGACTGAGGACGTCGGGGCCGACGTCGACGACCCGGCCGCCGTCCTTGCCGGCGAGTTCCCCGAAGTACCGGAAGCAGTTCGCCACGTCCTCGACGTCGAAGCGGCCCTCGGCCAGCGTCTTGCCGGTGTCGAGGGTCTCGGTGCGGGCGATCTCGTCGATGTCGCGCAGCAGCAGGTCGCGGACGCGCAGCAGGACGTCGGCGCGGCGGCGGGTGGGGGCACCCGCCCAGTCCTCCTCGTCGAAGGCACGCCGGGCGGCGCGGACCGCTCGGTCCACGTCGGTGGCGTCCGCCTCGTCGACGGTGGTGACGACGGAGGCGTCGTACGGGTTCACCACGTCCCGACGCCCCCCGGCGGCCGCGCTCGTCCACTCACCGTCGATGTACAGCTCGCCCACCGTGGGGCCTCCTTAGCGTCCGGCTTCGCATCGGACGTCGCATCCGCCCGGTACCGATCGGTTCGCCGGTCGGCAGCACGGCCATCGTGCGGCGGGTGGGCACGGACCGCACGGCCGGTGTCGCGACCGGGTGGTGGCGGTGCCCCGGACGGGCTAGCGCGGCCGGTGTGCGGCGAGGGCGGCCACGCGTCATGGGCGGGAGTGCGGAACCGGGGCGGCACGTCGGCCCCGTCGATCGCCTCCAGGACTGCCGGGCCGTTTCCCGGCGGGCACGGGTCTCCGGTTCCGGCCACGGCGCGAGCACACGGGGACGGGCGGAGCCCTCCCGTCGCGGCCGGCGTGCGCAGATCTTCCACTCCCGCGCTCCGGCAGAGATCGACACCCTGTCGTGAACGCATCAACTACGCCATCCTGGGCACCGTCCTCGTCCGCTGACACCACCATTCGACGTACGTACTCACAGTTCGGAGACGGCATTGCGATCGATACGCCTCGCCCTGGTGGGCCTCATCGCCCTCGTGGGCAGCCTGATCGTGGCGGCGCCCGCGCAGGCGGCACCACTCTTCAAAGCCCCCTTCGCCTGCGGCCAGAAGTGGACGTACAGCCACCACTCGGCCGAGGTACGGGAGGCGCTCGACTTCGTCCGCAGTGACGGCGGCGCCACCAGCGGCTCGCCCGTGCTCGCCTCGGCAACGACGAAGCACGGGACAACAACGGGACCGTCATCCCGAACTGCTGACGCACCCCGACCGAACCCCTCGGGTCGGCTCGTCCCAGGTGGGCGGACCCGGCCCGGCGGGCGTCGGTCCACGCAGCCGCCCGCCCTGATCACGGCCGGGCCGTGCGTCGACGCCGTTCAGCACACGGGCACCCCGGCCGGGACTCCGCGTACGGTCGACCGCCGCCTCCCGTGAGGCGGCGGTCGCACTCGTACCGCCCGTGCTCCGGGGACCGTCCGTCTCGGAAGCGGCCCCCACACCGGCGGTTCACGGTGTCGGCGGCACCGTCGTCCCGCAGTCGGGCACGCCGTCGAGCCACGCCGCTCCCTGGATGTAGATGTTGGTCACCCACGCCCTGTAGTCCGGCAGGTACGACCACACGTCGTTGGTGTAGCCGTCCGAGGTGACCTCCTCCGCGTGCTTCTGGCACTGGACGCGGATGGTGGTGGAGTACGGGAAGGCGTAGACGCGGGCGGCGCCGAGCGAGGGTGCGGCCCTGGTCCACACGTCGGTGCCCCAGGTCCGGTGGATGTGGCCGGTGACCTGCCCGGTGTTGACGCGGACGGCGCCGAAGTAGCCGCTGAGGCGGACGTCGCTGACCATGAGTTTGGTGCCGGACTCCTTGGCCTCGACCATCTTGCCCGCGCCCAGGTAGATGGCGATGTGGTGCAGGTCCCGCGAGGTGCCCCAGGCCAGCAGGTCGCCCGGGAGCAGCGGTGCCAGGCCCTGGGCGGCGGTGAAGCGGGCGGCGGCGCGGTGCGTGTAGTACTGCTGACTGGCGATGCCGTCGAGGATGTCGGAGCCCGCCGCCTCGGCGTACGCGTGGCGGACCAGGCCCGAGCAGTCGAAGCCGAACCGTCCGGGGTCGTGTTCGCTGTCCGGGTCGGTCGGATCGACC
>NZ_NEUB01000030.1 GCF_002910825.1 Streptomyces sp. SM1
CCCTCCGCCGGGCCACCACCGTCCCGTCGAGGTCGACCAGTACCGCCCGCGTCTCGTCGCGGTCCAGGTGCACGCCGACCGCGTGCCCCGCCTCCGGCACCAGCCGCAGCACCGTGCGCGGCTTGCCGCCCGTGGACGCCCGGTGTCCCGCCTCCGCCGCGAGCCCGTCCTCCCGCAGCCGCGCCGTGATCTTGCTGACCGCCTGTGGGGTGAGCCCGGTCCGCTCGGCGAGTTCCAGCCGGCTGATGCCGTCCGCTCCCGCGGTGCGCAGCAGATCCAGCACGAGCGCGGTGTTGTGGCTGCGCAGGGCGAGCAGGTTCGCCCCCAGCTGCCACCCGTCGCTGCCCTCGTTCGTCCTCTTCACCCGCCCATTCTCCCCACCGCTTGCACTTTGGCAACAGCGTTGCCAAAGTAGGACCATGACTGGCATTCCCCTCCGCGTCGGCCTCGTCGGCTACGGCCTCGCGGGCTCCGTGTTCCACGCCCCGCTGATCGCCGCGACCGAGGGCCTCGCGCTCGACACGGTGGTCACCTCGAACCCCGAGCGGCAGCGGCAGGCCCGCGCCGAGTTCCCGGACGTACGCGTCGCCACCACCCCGGACGAGTTGTTCGACCGCGCCGGCGAGCTGGACCTGATCGTCATCGCGTCCCCGAACAGGACCCACGTCCCGCTCGCCACCGCCGCGCTGGAGGCCGGTCTGCCGGTCGTCGTGGACAAGCCCGTCGCCGGTACGGCGGCCGGGGCGCGGGAGCTGGCGGCGCTCGCCGAGGCCCGCGGCCTGCTCCTCTCCGTCTTCCAGAACCGCCGCTGGGACAACGACTTCCTCACCCTGCGCACGCTCGTCGACGAGGGCGAACTCGGTGACGTGTACCGCTTCGAGTCCCGGTTCGAGCGCTGGCGCCCCCAGCTCAAGGGCGGCTGGCGGGAGTCCGGCGACCCGGCGGAGATCGGCGGCCTGCTCTACGACCTCGGCAGCCACGTCGTCGACCAGGCACTGGTCCTCTTCGGCCCGGTGAGCTCGGTGTACGCCGAGACGGACACCCGCCGCGAGGGCGCGCGGACCGACGACGACACGTTCATCGCGCTGACGCACGCGAACGGCGTCCGCTCCCACCTCTACGTCTCCGCGGCCACGGCCCAGCTCGGCCCGCGCTTCCGCGTCCTCGGCTCGAAGGCCGGCTACGTCAAGCACGGCCTCGACCCCCAGGAGGCCGCCCTGCGCGACGGGCTGCGCCCCGGCACGACCGGCGCCGACTGGGGCACGGAGCCCGAGGACCTGTGGGGCCGTATCGGCTCCGGAGAGTCCCCGGTGACCGGCGGCGGCCGCCCCGCACCGACCCTCCCCGGCGACTACCCCGCCTACTACGCGGCCGTGGCGCGGGCCCTGCTGTCCGGCGGCCCCAACCCGGTGACCGCCCTGGAGGCGGCCGCCGCACTCGACGTACTGGAGGCGGCCCGCCGCTCCGCCGACGAGAAGGTGACGGTGACCCTGCGATGACCACCACCCCGACCGTGGAGGAACTGGAGGCGCAGGAACGCCGCCTGGTCTTCGGACGGTTCACGTACGAGGACGCCTGGGCGCTCGGTTCCCTGCTGGTGGAGATGGCACGCGAGCGCCAAGCCCCCGTCGCGATCGACATCCACCGCTCCGGCCAGCAGCTCTTCCACGCCGCGCTGCCCGGCTCCGCGCCCGACAACGACGCCTGGATCGCCCGCAAGCGCCGGGTGGTGGAGCGCTACGGCTCCGCCTCCTATCTGGTGGGCGCCCGCCACCGCGCCAAGGGCACCACCTTCGAGGACTCCTCCCGCCTCGACCCCGACATCTACGCGGCCCACGGCGGCTCGTTCCCGATCACGGTCGAGGGCGCGGGCGTCGTCGGCGCGGTCACGGTCTCGGGCCTCCCCCAGCTGGAGGACCACACCATGGTGGTAGAAGCCCTGGAAACCTTCCTGACCCCCTGACGACATCCCCCTCAAGGGGCGCGGGGAACTGCGCGAACGGGGGTCTGGGGGCGCAGCCCCCAGGGACGGGAAGGGAAGGGAAGGGAAGGGAAGGGAAGGGGCGACGGGGGCGAAAGAAGCCCCCGCTCACCCACCCCCGAACACCTGCCGCTGCCGCCCCAGCCCCCCGATCTCCAGCTCGACCACATCCCCCGCCCGCAGATACGGCTTCGGCTCGGCCCGCCCCATCGCCACCCCCGCCGGCGTCCCGGTATTGATCACATCCCCGGGATACAGCGTCATGAACCGACTGACGTACCGCACGACCTCCCCCACCGGAAAGATCTGATCAGCGGTCGTCCCGTCCTGCTGCAACTCCCCGTTCACCCACAGCCGCAGCGACAGCCCCTGCGGATCGTGGACCTCGTCCGCCGTCACCAGCCACGGCCCCAGCGGGTTGAACGTCTCGCAGTTCTTCCCCTTGTCCCAGGTCCCGCCCCGCTCGATCTGGAACTCCCGCTCGGAGACGTCGTGCGCGACGGCGTACCCGGCGACCCGCGCGAGCCCCTCCTCCGCCGACTCCAGATACCGCGCCGTACGCCCGATCACGACCGCCAGTTCGACCTCCCAGTCGGTCTTCACCGACCCGCGCGGAACGAGCACCGTGTCGTCGGGCCCGACCACGGTGTCCGCCGCCTTGAGGAAGATCACCGGCTCGGCGGGCGGCTCGGCCCCCGTCTCGCGGGCGTGGTCGTGGTAGTTCAGCCCGATGCACACGACCTTGCCGATCCGCCCCACCGGCGGCCCGATCCGCAACCCCGTCCCGTCCAGCGCGGGCAGCTCACCGGTGCCGGCGGCGGCACGGATCCGGCCGAGCGCGGCCACGTCGGCGAGCAGCGCCCCGTCGATGTCGGCGACGAGCCCCGACAGGTCCCGCAGGGTTCCCCCGGCGTCGAGCAGCGCGGGCCGCTCCCGGCCCGCCGTACCGACTCGCAGCAGCTTCATGATGGACGTCTCCCTCGGTCGCGGACCCGCCCGACGGGAACGACCCGGATGCGGCGGGGCGCGGCCGCCGGAGGGCTGGTCGATCCTCCAAGCCGGCGTTCGCCCCCGCAAGACCCCGTTCACGCACTGGACCGCACGCCCTCCCGGCTCACCGGTAGAGCACGGACCGCTCCACCACACTCCACGTCGTACTCGTCACCACGTAGAGCGCGGCCGCCAGCGGCATGACGGCGACGGTGACGAGCGTGAAGAAGGACATGAAGGGCATGACCTTGGTCATGGTGGCCAGCCCCGGTACCTGCTGCCCGCCGTCGGCACCGGCGGTCGGGACCTGGGCGGCCGTCATCCGGCGGGAGAGCCGGTAGCCGAACCAGGCGACGACGGTGACGACCGCGAACAGGGCGACGTACACGAGCCCGGCCCCGCCGAACACCCCGCCGTCGCCGAGCGCGTCCGCCCACCGTCCGCCGAGCGGCGCGTCGAACAGCCGGTGGCCGAGGAGTTCGTTGGCGCGTCCGCCGATCGTCGCGCTGGAGAACAGGTGGTAGAGCAGGAAGAACGCGGGCAGCTGGAGCATGCTCGGCAGGCATCCGGACAGCGGCGACACCTTCTCCGCGGTGTGCAGTTCCAGCACGGCCCGCTGGAGCTTCTCGGGGTTGCGCGCGTGCTTGCGGCGCAGTTCGGCGATGCGCGGCTGGAGCGCGACTCTGGCCTTCTGGCCGCGCGCGGCGGCCCGGGAGAGGGGGTGGACGAGGAGGCGTACGAGCGCGGTGAACAGGACGATCGCGGCGGCCGCGGCGGAGACGCCGAACAGCGGCTGGAGCAGGTCGGCCAGTTGCCCGACCAGGTTGGCGAAGACGGACATGGGTGAGCCCTCCGGGGGTCTCGTCGTGCCGGGAGTGAGGAATGGCGGCATGACGACCCGCACGCAGGGCGTGGTGAAGGAACGAGCTGAAGCAGTGCCCTACGCGGCGGTCGCCAGGAGGGCGTGTCCGGGCGCTCGGGGCCGGGTGCGCCCCCTGGCGTCGGGGTCGCGCTGGGGCAGGAAGGCGGTACGCCGGTCGCGGTCGCGGATGGCCGTACGCACCCGGGTGCGCGGCACGG
>NZ_NEUB01000330.1 GCF_002910825.1 Streptomyces sp. SM1
CACCGTCGGAGGCGGCCTGGGGCGGGGTCCGGCTGGACGGGATCGCGCTCGCGCGGGTGCGGGAGCGGATCCTGGTCGCCGACGCGGAGGCCGATCTGTTCGCCGGCCCGCTGCGGGAGGTGGTGGCCGGGCGCGCGGACGCGTCCGACGAGGACGTGCTGCGGGCGCTGCACGCGGCCGCCGCCGACGACATCGTGCGGGGGTTGCCCGACGGGCTCGACTCGCCGGTGTCCGCACAGGGACGGAGTCTCTCCGGCGGCCAGCGCCAACGGGTGCGGCTGGCCAGGGCGTTGCTGGCCGACCCGGAGGTGCTGCTGGCGGTGGAGCCCACCTCAACGCTCGACGCGCACACCGAGGCCACGGTCGCCGACCGGCTGCGCGACGTCCGCAGCGGCCGTACGACGCTGCTGGTCACCACCTCGCCGCTGGTACTCGCGCGGGTCGACGAGGTGGTCTTCCTGGTCGACGGGAAGGTCGCCGCGAGCGGCAGCCACCAGGGGCTTCTCGACTACGAGCCCGGATACCGGGACCTGGTGGCCAGGGACACCGACGAGGAGGTCGTGGGATGAGCGGGGAAAGGCTTCCCCTCGCCGGACCCGCCGATGTGCGCCGGGCCGCCGCGGAGCTGGTGCGCGCGGACCGGCGGGCCTTCGCCGGCGTCCTGGCGCTGAACGGGCTGGCGGCC
>NZ_NEUB01000331.1 GCF_002910825.1 Streptomyces sp. SM1
CCGGAGGCTGAGACCCGGAACCCGGTCCCGGAAGCAACACCACGGCCAGGCCCGAGACTCGGGCCGATGTGAGGGCGGGAGCAAGGCCGGGGCCCGGACCGGAACCCGGGTCGGCGTCGGCGTCGGCGTCGGGACATACACCGGGACCGACACCCGAGGGTGAGATCCAGAGGCTCCACCGGAACCAACACCACGGCCAGGGGCGAAGCCGAGGGCCGATGCCGGGACCGGGATCGAGGCCGAGGCCGAGGCCGAGGCCGAGACGGGGGCCGGGGCCGGCTATGTCGCGGGCAGGGCCGTGGCGAGGAGGATGATGCCCAGGGAGCCGACGAGGGAGACGACGGCGAGGGTGCGGGCGACGTCGGCGCGGTGGCGCGAGTGGGCGATGCCGTGGGCGGCCGCGGCGGCCATGACCAGGGCGAACAGGGCCAGTTTGGCCGCCAGTGTGCGACCGTAGCCGGGTTCGGCGAGGGACGCCCAGGTGACACCCTTGTGCCAGGCCATGGCGATGCCCGTACCGAGCTGCACCGGCAGGAACACCGCGCCGGTGAGCATCCCGAAGCGGCGGCCCGCCTCGGCGGTGAAGCGGGCCTTGGCCTCGGGAGCGAGCAGGCGCCTGGCGAGCGGCAGGATCACCAGCGACAGGGCCAGCTGCCCGCCGACCCACAGCGCGGCTCCCGCCACGTGCGCGAAGCGCACCAGGGACCACAGTCCTACCGTGTCCACTACCCGCTCACCTCCACCGTGCCGTGCGCCCCGGCCTCGGCGTGCCGCATGTCGTGGTCGACGAAGGAGTAGTGCCCGGCCTCGGGGAACGTGGTCTCGGCGAACCCGCCCTGCGCGGGGGCCAGGTCGAGTACCTGCGCCCCGCCGGGACTGCCGGGGGTCAGAAGGTAGGCGCCTTCCTTGTACACCGTGTCGAAGACGGTTCCCACGATGTGGAAGGCGACCGGGTCGCTCGGACCGGCGTCGATCACCCAGAACCGGGCCCGTTCGCCGGCCTTCACGGACAGCGGCCGCTTCGCGTACTGGGCGGCGACCCCGTTGAAGGCCCAGGCGTCCGGAGTGCCCTCACGCATCTTGGCCACCTGTGCGGCGCTGCCCGGGGTGCCCAGATAGAGCGCCGAGGAGACCAGGACGTATTCGTGGTCCACCGGCTTCAGGCCGGGCGGGTCGATGACGACGGCGCCGTACATGCCGTTGCCCATGTGCTGGAGCATGGGGGCGGTGCTGCAGTGGTACAGCCAGGCTCCGGCCTTCTCGGCGCGGAACCGGTAGACGAGGCGTTCGCCGGGCCGGAGGGTGCGCATGGGACCGTCGGGGGCGAGGGAACCGGCGTGGAAGTCGATGCCGTGCCCCATGCCCTTGTCGTCGTTGATCAGGGTGATCTCGAAGACGTCGCCGACCTTGCCGCGCAGGGTGGGGCCGGGGGCGGTGCCGCCGAAGGTCCACATCTGCTGTTCCACGCCGGGGGCGACCTCGACGGTGGTGTGGTCGGCGCGCAGTTCGAGTCTGTGGAGCCGTCCGCCGGGGGCGGGTGCGAGGTCCGCGCTGCGCTCCCGCCAGCCCCGCGAGAAGTCGGCGCCGAGGTCGAGGCCGGTGCCGCTGTCGGCGGGGCCGGAGTGGCCGCTGTGCCCGTCGGCGGCGGGATCGCCGTGGGTGTTCCCGGCCGCCTCGTGGGGGGAGCCGTTGTCCGTGTCGCGGACGACGATGTCCAGGGTCATGCCGGCCGCGCGGTGTCCGGGCAGGGTGCACCATGCCTCACGGTCGCCGGTGACCGGTCCCAGGTCCAGGGTGCGGCTCTGGCCGGTGGCGAGCATCGGGGTGGCGGGCCCGTCCTCCACCTTGAGGTCGCGGCGCTGGGCGTCGGTGTTGGTGACCTTCAGGCGCAGGACGGTGCCCTCGGCGACGTCGATACGGGCGGGACGGACCCCCACGTCATCAGGGATTGTCCGGCAGCGCGTACTCGCCGTACTCGGGG